>JBJXGR010000273.1:0-50299 GCA_046160045.1 Bryobacteraceae bacterium | reverse complement strand
CGACGCCTCTGTATTTCCGTCTCGTCGTCCGGCTTCTGCGCCCGTTCCCCGATTTCGACTTCGGGTTCATCAAGCCCGTGCGCGCGCGCGCCGTCGCGCTTCTCCGTCTTTCCGAAGGGCACCGCGTGCTTGATGTCGGTTGCGGGCCGGGTGGGAGCTTGCCGTTCTTGCGCGCGGCTACTGGCGCGACCGGCGAGGTGGTGGGCGTCGAGATCAGTCCGGAGGTCGCTCTGCTCGCGCAGTCTCGCATTGATCGCAACGGCTGGACGAACGTGCGGGTGCTTACCGCGTCAGCGCAGTCGGTCGAACTCGCGGGGCAATACGACGGACTTCACATGTTCGCCGCGCCCGACGTGTATGCCTCGGAGTCCGCACTCGCGAATCTGCTTCCGCGTCTCCGCCCCGGGGCACGCATTGCGTTCTTCGGCGCGAAGACATCGGAACGGCGGTTCGGGTGGGTCCTCAATCCACTGTTGCGCCTGCTGTTTCCGAAGCTGACTTTCGCAACCACACCCGTGCCGGATGCAGCGCCGTGGAAGCCGATTGCACCCTACTTGGCGGACATGGCGATTCACGAGATCTTCTTCGGTTGGATGTTTCTGGCCTCGGGGACGTATGAGCCTTCCGAACGCAAAGACGCCCCCGCGGCCTAACAACGAATTGGAGCCGACGAAGCCGCTTCGCGTCTTGGCGGCTCAATTCGAATCCGTTAGTTATAGTTAGGCTGGCGCTACGCCAAAAGGCCAAACTCGAGAGCCGGCCTGCGGCACGGCGGCGACCCTGCAGGGGTTTCTGGGCCGGACAAGCGCTACTGTAATTCCTCGTCTCCCGGCGTCTCGCGCCTGGTGAAACCGCTTCCGTTCCATTGAAAGACGACCGCCGTCTTGCGCAGATACAGCACCGCCAGCGTATCGGAGGGATAGCGGAAGGGCTTCATGGTCTCGAAGTCAAAGTCCTTCTCCCCCTTCCGAAACACTACCAGAAAGGTAAAGGGATCCGTATCGCTCGTTGCAAGCGGGAAGGCTTCGTGCCCTTCAGGCCGGTTCAGGAACGCGAAGGTTTCCTGTCTCGGACCCCGCGGGCGCCGGCAAATCACCTCGACGGCCAGGTCGGGCCGGCCATCGTTGTCGAAGTCGGCCTGGACCAGATTCGGCCGTTGCGGCCATCGATCCTGACGGAACCAGGCGTCAATCTGCGGCGCAACGCCGGAGAGTTGCCACCGCGGACACGCCTGGTCAAGGTGCGCACGGACGTTGGTGGGAATATCCGCCGCCAGGACCGTCGCCGCCCAGAGGCTTAGCAGGAGCCACGTCATGCCGCTACTGCTGGCCCAACCCGAAAGCGTGGACGGTCGAGTCGTACGTCACCAGATAGACACGCCCGTTGGCCACGGCGATGCCGCTGAAATGAACCCAGCTCGGAATCGTGTTCCCGCTCGAGAACAGCACCTTACCGGTCTTCGAATCCAGGGCATACAGGATCGCGTTACCCACCTTTTTGTCCACGCGCTCTTTCGAAGTGTAGAGCCGGCCATTGTCGTCCACCTGCCGCGCGAACTCGCCGTTGGCCAGCGCGAATACCACGCCGTTGGCAATCGCCACCGGTTCCGGCACCGCCATATCCACTGAATTCCATGCCGCCGTCAGCGTGGTCTTGCCGCCTTTCTCTTCCACCTTGAAGGCCATCACGCTGCCGTTGGGCGTCTCGCCATGACTCAACGGGAACTTGGGCGCCGACGACGTGGGGGGGCCATGCGCCGGAGCGTACAGCCAGCGCGTGCCTTCGTCGTCCTCCCAGGTGGAGAGCGCGCCCCAGAACCCGCGTCCGGCGAAGTCGACGTCTTCGTTGGTCAGAAGCGGGCTGCGATAGAGCGGCGTGCGATGATCGGCGCCGCCCATCGATTTCGAATCCAGCAGGTAGAGCACGCCTTCCTTGCCCCCGCCCGCGATCAGTTCCCGGTCCTTGAAGGGGAACACCACGGGGCTGATGCAACCCATGTCGAGATCCTTCTTCGTGATCCAGGCACGGTTGGACGGGGTGTAGTAGTCGGCCAATTGCAGGTTGCCCGGCGTCAGTCCCAGGAAGGTGTCGGCGAACTTTCCTTTCTCCGGGTCCCAGGAACCGTCGCCGGTCTCCGCATACACCCGGCCGTTGGAGCCAATCGCCACGCCCGCGCGGCCCCAGATGCCCGCGCCGCCGGTGGTGGTCGCCTGGAACCGCGCCACCGGCCGGTCCGGCTTGTTGAGATCCATCGCGTAGACCGCGTTCTTCGCGCCGCCGCACCCCTGCGAGATGGGCGCGTACAGAATGCCGTCGACCAGGTTCAGGCTCCACGGTTTCGAAAAAGGCGGTACGAAGTCGATCGGCGGCTTCATGTCCTCGCCATTCACTGTGTTCAGCGAGTGCAGTTTCCCGTCGCTCGTGATCACATGCACCGTCCGGTTCTTGCGGTCGATGACCGGCGTCGCGTTCAGCGAGTTCGGACAAAGCCAGCCCGGCTGTTGTTTGGGCGTGGCCTCGACCGTGAACTTCATCTTCCAGAAAACTTTGGCGGCATCGGCGTCGACGGCATAGAGCGTGTCCGAACTGCCGGCGACGAACACCAGTTCCTTGAATCCGCGCGGCGTAATGACCCCGTTCACCACGACGGGCGCGGTCAGCGAGTTCATTTCCCTGGCCTCGTTGTCCAGCTTCACGCTCCATTCGAGTTTCAGGTTCTTGACGTTCCCGGCGTTCAGCGTCTCTTCGCCGCGAGCCCAGCCCGATCGCTGGGGGTCGGCGCCGAAGGTCAGCCAGTCGGACGAAAACAAGGCGGCGGGCGCTGCCAGCAGCGCCAGGATAAAGCAGCAAGGCTTGAGGAATGGCATGGTCCTGATTCCCGCTATTGTATTCCCTCGGTGGCGTGTTAAGATCCACGTTCGATGCGGATTGCACTTCTGCTGCTGCCGGTTCTGGTCCACGGCGCGGCGTTCTTCGAGACGGGCGCCGTGCGGCAGTCGGACGACGGCGCCTACCATATCAACGCCTATCCACAGGTAAATCGCCTGGCCAGCGGGAGGCTGCTCGCGGTTTGGAGCGTCCAGGCCAAGGGCTCGCGCGACAGCCGCGTCGCGGCTGCGTTGTCAAACGACGGCGGCCGCACGTGGTCCGAGCCGAAGACGCTCGTCGACCATCCCACGCTCTTCGACGGCGACCCCAACACCCTGCTCGACGGCAAGCGCGTTTTCGTTTATGTCACCTCGCGCGACATCAACCCGCCCTTTGCGAAGTCCATGACGTTCATGACCCGCTCCGATGACGAAGGGTTGACCTGGAGCGCACCGGTCGAGATCGCGATCCCGCGCAACTACGTGTCCGGCAAGCAGCACAACGGCATCAAATTGCGTGACGGCAGCCTGTTTATGGGCATTTGCTGGGATCTGTGGGCGGAAAAAGGGACGGCCCCGGGCACCGAGTCGTCCTCGCACGGGGTGGTCGCGGCCATGCGCTCGGGTGACGGTGTCGACTGGTCGCCATTCGGCGAGCTGTCCGCGCATTACCCGAAGGTTTCGTCATTCTCCGTCAGCGGCCTGGACGAACCCTCGTTCGTCGAACTGGAGGGAGGCGAGATTTTCATGCTGATGCGTTCCGGGACCGCGCGTCACAGGGAAGCCCGGAGCCGCGATGGCGGCATCACCTGGTCTCTGCCGAAGCCCAGCGCGCTCACCGGCCACAACACGCCCGCGAATCTGTGGCGGCTCGACGGCAGTCCTGAAATCGTCGTCATCTGGAACCATTCGCCCATCAATCGCTATCCGCTGAGCGTGGCCCTCTCGGCCGACGGCGGCCGCACCTGGTCTCCGCCGCGAAACGTCGCCGAATCCGACGGCCCCCAGATTTCCTACCCAGGGATCGCTCAGGCCGCCGACCGTACGTTTGTCGCCGTCTGGCAGCAGCAGTTGAAGGAAGGCGGGCGCGCCGTGCGATGGGCCCGATTCAACCGCGAATGGGTGCTGGAGGGGAAATGATCATGCGAGTTCTGCTTCTTCTGATTCCCGCCTTGCTGGCCGCCGCTCCGCCTTTCTTTGAAACCGGCGCCGTGCAAAAGACCAACGGCGCCGCCTTTCATACCAACGCCTACCCGCAGGGGTCCCGGTTGGCGAGCGGCAAACTGCTGGTGGTCTGGAGCGCCCACCAGCGAGACGGCAAGGACAATCGCGTAGTCGCCGCGACGTCCACGGATCAGGGCCGCACCTGGTCCCGGCCGGTCACCCTCGTCGATCATCCCGGCGAGTGGGACGGCGACCCCAACATCATCGTCGACGGCAAAAGCGTCTTCGTCTACACGACCAACAGCGCGATGGATCTGAAGGTGATCGATGTCAGCCGTACCTTCATGGTGTCGAGCGAGGATGACGCGCAAACCTGGTCGAAGCCAACCGAGATCAGAATGCCGCGCAAGTACATCGCCGGGAAACAGCACAACGGATTGCGGCTCGAGGACGGCACACTCGTCATGGGCATCTCGTGGGACATCTGGGCGGAGAAGGGAACTCCCGCCCGGACGGAAGGCGAGATGAATCTGGTGACCAGCGTCCTACGCTCCAAAGACGGCGTGAACTGGAAGCCGTTCGGTTATCTTCACGCGCTGTTGCCGAAGGTCAGCCCGTTCTCGACGGGCGGCGTGTGCGAACCGTCGATCGTCGAACTGGACAGCGGCGAGATCTTCATGATTCTCCGCACCGGCACGGGCAATCACTACGAAAGCCGCAGCCGGGACGGCGGTCTGACCTGGAGCGATCCGAAACCCAGTTCACTGATGGGCCACAACACGCCCAGCGCACTGTGGCGTCTCGACCAGAACCGCAAGGAGATCATCGCCATCTGGAACAACTCGCCGATCAACCGCTACCCGCTCACGGCCGCGATCTCTGGCGATGGAGGGCGCACGTGGTCGAAGCCGCGCGAGGTGGCGGCAGGCGAAGGAGGCCAGGTCTCCTACCCCAGCATCACGCAGGCATCCGATGGCGCGTTTGTCGCGTTTTGGCAGCATCAGCTCAAGGAGGGCCGCGATATTCGTTGGGCCCGGTTCAATCGGGAGTGGGTTCAGGAAGGGAAGTGACAGCGAGTTCAACCGGGCGCTGTCCGGCCAAGAGCGAATTTTTCGAAGATTGCCCACCGTTCCGCTGGTTCCAGCACGCCGGCGAAGGGTGCGGCCTGACGCAGGGCGTCCATACGCTCACTTTCCTCGCCGAGCAGGTCCACGATCTCCGCGAGAGGGCGGTTGAGGATTTCGCGCCATACATCCCAATACGGTTGCGAGCGTCCACCGGCCAGAGACCACCGGTCGAGATTCGCGCGCGCGATGTCGAGGAGCGCCGGGTTCGCAAGCAGTTTCTCTCCGATGGCCCGATGAAGCGCCAGACTGCGGCGGTCGATCCGCAGATGCCCACGAAGAGGTAGTGGCATGCCTCCATCTTATCTGAAGCGAATCTGAGAACACGTCCGGCCTAACGGCGCTTGAGAGTCCGGCGCACCGCGACCTGTTTCAGTGCGCTCTCCACTTGGCGGAAAACCTCATCCGGGGTGCCTGTTGCATCCGCCGACACCGTGTTCTGGGTCGTGTACCAGGTCTCGAGAAAAGTCCGCTCCTCGTGAAACTCGCGGATGCGCCGCTCGATGTTCCCGGCGGCGTCCGCCGGGTTCCGCCGCTTCCGCAGACGCTCCCGCACCACCTCATCGGGCGCCCGGAGCACGAGGACAATCGGCGCCTTGAGCCTGTTCGTCGCGATGAACTGCTCCAGATATTTCGCCTGCGCCTCGCTGGCGGGATAGCCGTCTAGTATGAACCCTCGCGACGCGTCTGGCTGCGCGATGCGCAAGCCGACCAGTTCGATGGCCGACCGGTCGTCCACCAGGTCCCCCGCGGCGACGCTGGCGCGCAGAAACTCGGGGACATCTTTTCCCTGTTTCAAATGCTCACGGAGTACATCGGCTACGGAGATCGAAGGAATCTTGTATTTCTTGCTTAACTTGCCGGCCTGCAGGGTCTTCCCGCTGCCCGGCGGTCCCACCAGGATGAGGACTTCGCCACTGCCGAGAGGAACCTGCCCTGCAACCGCCGCCGGAAACAGAGCGGCGACTCCGAATAGCGCGATGGTGTGGGCACGCACAACATCAGGGTATACTGAATAAAGGCGAACGGCGATACGCATACGGCGCTGAGCCATCCCGCCAATCTCCCGAAAAAGAATCTCGCCATTGCTGTCGGTTAACAACATCTCCATGCACTACGGCGGACGCTTCCTGTTCGAGGACGTGACCGTGACGTTTCTCGCGGGCCGATGCTACGCCATCAGCGGACCCAACGGCGCCGGCAAGTCCACCTTCCTCAAGATCCTGACTGGCGACATCGAGGCCCATCAAGGCTCGGTCACACGGCCCAAAAAGCTCGGCGTCCTGCGGCAGGATCAGTTTGCCTTCGACTCCTATCGGGTGATCGACACCGTGATTATGGGCAATGCTCTGCTGTGGAACGCTCTTCAGGAGCGTGACGCACTGTATGCGAAGGACCACTCCGAGTTGACCGATCATGACGGCATGCGTCTGGGGGAACTCGAAGGCATCGTGGGGGATGAGAACGGATACACGGCGGAAACGGATGCAGCCATCCTGCTGGACGGCCTGGACATTCCCGAAGACCTGCGCGGCCGCAAGATGAGCGAGTTGCAGGGTGGACAGAAAGTCCGGGTGCTGCTGGCGCAGGCGCTGTTCGGCAACGCGAGCGCCCTGCTGCTGGACGAGCCTACCAATAATCTCGATCTCGATTCCGTGCGCTGGCTGCAGGAGTATCTGCGCCATTACGAAGGCTGCGCGATCGTGATCTCGCACGACCGGCACTTCCTGAACGAAGTCTGTACCCACACCGCGGACATCGATTATCAGACCATCATTACGTATCCCGGCGGCTACGACGACATGGTGCTGGCCAAGACGAAGAGCCGTTCCACCATCGAAGCCGGAAATGCCCAGCGGGAGAAGAAGATCGCGCAGTTGAACGAGTTTATCGCGCGGTTCTCCGCGGGAACCCGATCGTCGCAGGTCACTTCGAGGAAGAAAGAAGTGGAGCGGCTGCAAACCTCTGAACTGGCGAAGTCGAACATCCAGCGCCCCTACATTCGCTTCGACCTGAAACGGCCCTCGGGCCGGCACCCGCTGGAGATCAAGAAACTCAGCAAGTCCTACGACGGCGTTCCGGTGATCAACAACTTCACGGCGTCCATCGCCCGGGGGGAGAAGATCGCCCTGATGGGCCGCAACGGCGCCGGCAAGACGACGATGCTGAGGTCGCTGATCCGGAACGCCGAGGGCTTCATCGAAGGGCCGGACCAGGCGTTTCCCGTCGATGGCGGAACCGTCGCCTGGGGGCACGAAGTAACGGTCGGCTATTTCGCGCAGGATCATACCGAGTCCATTCGCAAGGGAATGACGGTGATCGAGTGGCTGCACGAATTCGATCCGCAGGCCTCCCAGCAGGAATTGCGCGGGTTGCTGGGCCAGATGCTGTTCAGCGGCGAGGACGCAACCAAGCGGACCGACATCCTCTCGGGCGGGGAGGCCGCGCGGCTGATCTTCTGCCGGCTGATGCTGCAGAAACCCAACTTCCTGGTGCTGGACGAACCGACCAACCACCTGGATCTGGAATCGATCAACGCGCTGAACATCGCGCTGCAGCGGTACGACGGGACGGTGCTGCTGGTCACCCACGATTTCGACGTGATCGATGAAGTGGCTACGCGGATCTGGCACTTCGAGAAGGGCTCGATTGAGGACTTCCGCGGTCCTTACGCCGAGTATCTGACGCAGGCCGCCCAGGCTGTGTCTTAATCCGCTCCGGGCGACAATCTCCTCCTCCGGCGGCTACGACGCGACTCAACCTGGAGTCTCCCCTTCCCGGGGTTCGCCAGGCCCCACCGCGTTGCTCCACTCGATGGGGCGGTTTTCCAGAAAACGACTGCCGCCGAATAGGGTCATTTCGGGTGGCGCGCTGCCGTTGACGACCGCCTCGGCCATGACCCGGCCCACCCACGGCGAAAGCGAAAAGCCGCCACCGCTAACTAACTAAAGCCCAGGGCGAAGTGCAAGCCGCTCAGATTGCCGGCTCGATCCAGGATCGGCGTCCCGTCCGGAGTGTAGTCGTACACACAAGCGTAGGTCCGGTGAACAAATCCGCGACCCATGAAGGGCAAGGATCACGTCCGCAGTTTGTTCCGAAGACATTGGAGTCAAGCTGGTCTTCCCGTTGCCTTTCGCCCGCGAGAGTGTCACGCGGGCTTCGATCACTTGAAACACGAGCCCCCGGTACGCGAGAGTCCGCCGCAACAGGCTGGAAGAACGTCACCCGCCCAATCGTAGCCGCGAGAGCTTTTGATTTATTACCAGTGCGGCCCCGAGTTCACACCGATGCTCGATCACGGGGCGAAATAGCCGCTGATATCGATGACGACATCGGTGGCATTGGTCACATAGATATTGATGGAGCCGTTCGCGCCCGCAGGGACAATGGCCGCGTTCGCGACGATCCGTCCCTGGAACGAGTTCAGGGTCGAGACCAGGGGCTGTGAAACGCCTCCGGGCCACGCGGTAAGGAACGATAGAGGTCCTGAAGGAACAACGGTCACGTTGACGGCGTAGGCCTGCGCCGAGGCGGGGATTCCACACGCACTCTGCGGTACGACGAAATTTCGCGTGGAACCCGCGCTCATCGCCGGTCCCCCGAAAGGACCGGAAGCCAACCGCGTGTCGGTGACACGGCACGGCGCGACCGGGTAGAAATTGAGCCCGCCCGAGCCGCCCGGATTGCCGAAGTAGCCATTCACGTCCAAGACGAGTTCTGTCGGATTGGTGACAAACGCGCTGATCGCTCCGGCGGTTCCGGCCGGCACGATGGCGGCGTTCGCCACCACCTGACCCTGGAACGAATTGAGCGTCGAGACAAATGGCTGGTTCTGCCCGGTCGGCCAGAGGGTGAGGTACTGCAAAGCGCCAGAGGGCACCACGGTCGCATTCATCGCGTACGCGCCGGCCGCGGGTACTCCGCAAGGACTCTGAGGAACCTGGAAAGCCCGGCTATTCCCCCCAGCTAGCGACGGCCCGCCAAAAGGACCGGCGGCAAGCCGGGTGTCCGTCACCCGGCACGGTGTCACCTTGTACAGTTGTTGGCCTCCGCCAACGCCCGCCGAAGCGAAATAACCGTTGATGTCGAGGATCACGTGAGTGGCGTTCGTGGCGAAGACGGAAATTGCGCCATTGGAGCCTGCCGGAACAATCGCCGCATTGGCGACGATGAACCCTTGAAACGAGTTCAGGGTGGATACAAAGGGTTGAGCCTGGCCGGACGGCCATAACGTCAAGTATGCCAGGGGACCACTGGGAACTACGGTGACGTTCAGTGAGTACGCCTGCGCCGTCGCGGGAACGCCGCAACTGCTTTGAGGGATGGTAAAGGATCGAGCGCCGCCGGCCGTGAGGGCCGGCCCGCCGAACGATCCGTTGGGCAGGCGCGTGTCCGCGACCCGGCAGGGAGCCACCGGCACGAATTGCAGTCCGATAGAGGCGACCGGGGTGAAATTGGCGGTGATCGATTTGGCGGCATCCATCGTGACCGTGGTGGAGGCCGAGTTCGGATTCCCAACGGGACCGCTCCAGCCTGTGAATGCGAAGCCGGCAGCGGGGGTCGCGACGACGGTGACGATGGCGCCGGACCCGTACGCGCCCCCCGACGCGGGTGTCACGGTGCCGCCGTTCGCGGGCGCCACCTGAATGCTGAGCGGATACGTGGTGCCGGTTCCGGCCTGGTTGAGAACGATGATCGCGCCATCCGCCAGGTCGATGCCGCCGGAACGCGGCGTGCCGAGGGTGTTTGCGGCCAAGGAGATCGTGAAGACACCCGGTCCCACGCCGGTAGCCGCCGACGTGATCGTGGCCCATGTCTGGAGGGACTTGGCTGACCATGCGCAAGTCGCTCCCGTAGTGACCGTGACGGTGGCGGCTGTGGCGGCGGCGCTCAGATTCAGAGCGGTTGGAGAGACAGCGTAGCTGCACGTTGTGTGGCTCGTGCCGAGTTTCGCGAGGAAGCCATTCACCAGAGGGGAAGCTCCGGACTGGACGGCGCCCGAGGTGACCGGAAAGTTCGCCGACGTGGTGGAGCCGGCAAAATACAAGGAGCCCACCGGGTTGGTAGCCATGGCAAGCGCTGTCTCGCCGCCCGCGCCTCCCAGATAACTGCGGAACGCGAACCGTCTGCCGGAAGGCTCGAGTTTGGCGATGAAACTGTCGGAGGATCCAGACAATCGGGGATAGGGAGCATCGCCGGAAGCGAAGTCGCGGGAGCGTGTGATGCCCGCCACATAGGCGTTGCCATCCAGGTCGAGGCCGATGCTGAACCCGGTATCGAAATCGCTGCCGCCGAGGGGCGTGGAGTAGACGAGCATGGGCGTGTCAAGATCCATCCTCGCGACGAACGCGTCGTGGCCGCCGGCCCCGCCGAAATTGAGCTGGGCCGCGTTGGCGCGCGGGAATCGGGCCGGCGAGCCGGTGACCCCGGTCAGGTAGACCGTCTTGTCGCGCCCCAGCGCGAGCGAAAAAGCCATATCATCGCCTTCGCCTCCAAAGTAGGTGGACGCCAGCAGCGCGCTGCCGTCAGGCTTCAGCTTGGAAACGAACACGTCTGCACCCCCGGCGTTGGCGCTCGCCAGCGGGCGGAGGGTCGGGAAATCACTCGAGTGCGTGAGGCCTGTGACGTAGACGTTGCCGCTGAAGTCCAAGGCGATTGCGGAGGCCATGTCGTCGCCCGTGCCGCCGAGAAACGTGGAATAGACCAGTGCACTGCCGGAAGGGGTTAGCTTGGTCACAAAGGCATCGGCATGGTACGGCTCGCCGCTTCGGAAAGCGGACTGAAGGGCGCTCGCGATCGGGAAATTGGGCGACGCGGTCACGCCGGCTATGGTCACGGAACCGTCCGTGGCCAACGCGATTCCGCGGCCTGCGTCGTTGCCGGTGCCGCCGAGATACGTGGAATACGTGAGCGAAGAACCCGAAGGATCGAGTCTGGCCACAAAGGCGTCCGTGCCCCAGATAGGCCCGCCGCCGCCGAAGGCAGGCTGGAACGCCTGACGCACCGGGAAATTGACCGAGCGGGTGGCCCCGGTGAGAAACACGCTGCCCTGCGAGTCGACCGCGATACCGAGCGGGGTGTCTTCATCGGCGCCGCCGAGATACGTCGAGTAGAGAATGGTGTTGCCCGCCGCATTGAGTTTGGTCACGAATACGTCCGCGCCCGTTCCGGGCGCGAGGTTGCTTTGCAGGGGATTGAGCACCGGAAAATTGGAAGACGCAGTCGACCCCGTGAGATAAATGCTGCCGTCTCCGCCGAGCGCGATGGCCGTGACCGTGTCCGATGCCTGGCCGCCCAGGTAGCTTGCGTACGTGAGGACCGGGTCGATGACCAGAGCGGATCGACGGTCGTAGGCGGCGATCTCGAATCCCACCGATCCGTCGCTTCCGATCCGGAAACGGGCCGGAACGTGGGTGCGAACATCCCCCTTCTGCTGATAGACGACGGGTTTGTGCAGCCGCAGTTGACCGTCCGTACCGGCCAGCATCAGATCCCCCGCGTCGTTGATTCGCGGCGCAGCCCCGTCAACGCGAAGGGCGATGCGGCGGGGATCGCTGCCCGGCGCTACGAGGAAGTCGTACTCCAGGCGCCCGTCGCGGCCGTAGTAGACCAGATCGATTCCGGGATAGACGTGGGAATAGCGGACTTTGGCAAAGTTGGGAATCCGGGTAAGCCAGCCGGCACGGTCGCGGCCGAGAAGATAGTGACTGGTGGCTGCGAGCCGATCCTCTCCGCGGCTGCGGGCGCGAGCGTCGGCCCCGGCCAGGTTCAGGGTCACGTTGAGCGAGCCGCCGTGGAATCGCAGTTTGTCGGGGGCGAGGGCGATTTCGTAGCGGGCGCCCTTGACGAGGTGATCAAAACTGGCATCGGCCTGGCCGCGGTTTTCCTCAAAACGGAGCGGCAGATTGGCCAGCACCTCACGCGGCTTGGTTCCCGGCGTGTCGACACCGAACATGGCCAGGGTTCGCGGGTCGAGCAAGTCGCGGCGGATCTCCTGAAGAGCCAGGCGCAGCTCGCCGGAAGCGTGCGGCTCGAGGCGGCGTAGAAAGTCGCCGACTTCGGCAATCTGGTCCCGGGTTACCGGCGGCCGCTCTCCGGCCACCAGCGACTGGATCAGCGGCTGATACTTGCGGTAGAGGTTGAGCGCGCTGGGAAGCAAATCGGCACGGCTTCCCATCAGGCGCATCACCTCCGGGGAATGCCGGTAGTATTGCTGAATTCGCTCGCGCCCCAGGGGCTGGCGGGCGAGATATTCGTCGCGAAACCGGCGAAGGGCGGCCGTCGGCGTGGATGAGGAATCGCCCGTGCGGGCCTGCAATTGACCGAAAAGGCACGGATTCGACGCGGGCACAAAAACGTCTCCCTCACACGAAACGGAGTACCCGAGCACTTGAAAGGAAGCTCTCAGATGACCCAGTTGGCGGGGCAGGGTGAAGTTGACCCGGCCGAACTGGTCCGTCGGCCGTGTCTGCGAAGTGGCCACATTGCCATTGACGATTGTCTCCAGAAGAACTGGAATCGATCCGAGCGGAGATGGGTCGAAGGTCTGGAGCGTTACCAGGGCAAAGACGTCCCCGCTCGGGGTCACCGGCGTCGTGATCTGGCAACTCACGGCACTGGCCACATTGATCGTGACGATTGCGGAGGTCGTTCCTCCCGGTGAGTATTCGAACGTGTCAAAACCGAAGGACCCTCTCGGCGTGTAGGTGAAGCTGCCGTCGCCCGCCAACTCCAGGTCACCGTTGGACGGGCCCGTGAGGAGAGTGGCTGCGAGTTGACCGCTGCTCCGGTTGATGTCGTTTGCGAGCACTCCGGGAGCGGGTACGACGAGAGCTCGGCCCTCCAGCGCACGATACGTCTCGGCGACCGCAATAGTCTGACTCGCCGCCGTGGTTAGGGTGAAGTTCCAATTGTCGATGCCGATCTCATGCGTTTCTGGCCCGGTTGACGTATTGCTTCTGGCTCGAAGGAATCCGAACTGAATGAGCCCCCCGCCAAAGTCTGGGTGGCTGGCGGCATTCACCTGGACCTGGCCATTGACGACGCGATACTCGATGAAGTTCGCCGCTGTGAGGTTGTTGACGGCAAATGCGGTCCAGACAGGCGGCACGAGGCCGGTAACGCCCGCCGCCGCGTAGACTCGTTCGCCCTGCCGAATGGCGGGCGCGGTCGATTCAATCTCACCGCTGCCCTGGCCAAGGAAACGCAGGTCTACCGCGTAGGAGAGAGAACGAATCGCCGCGCCGCTGCGCAGGGGATCGTAGAATGCGTCGCCGCGGAAGAAAAATGCGTAGACCTGGCTGAGAGAGAGCACGCTCGGGCTTCCGTTGACGACCGTTCGGATCCTGCCGGAATTCGAGGGATTTCCATCGAACAATTCCCAGCGAAGTTCGGCGGTACCCCCGGCGCCCGATTGCAAAGTCACGTTGGTCCATGGTCCGGGGAAGAAGTCGGTGTCGCCCATTTGCACCGTCCCGATCTGCCCCGGTGCGGAGCACGGTACAAGGATGAGCGCCAACACGGCAGCGACGTGGGCGCCACGTAGTTTGAGGCTGCGGAAATTCATCTCTCCATCCTGAGGATTCAGGCGAAATCTCCTCCCGCCATGGACTGAACGCTCGGTATTGTACCCCGTTTCCGGCTTGCCCGGCCGGGCGCTCGTTCGCGGGTGGTGACCCAGCACGGTGAGCCGGGAGGCGCGATGTGGGAATGTGTCGACCCCGCCTAGCGGGAGGCCTTCGCGGAGATCTCCCGAAATACCCGCAGCAGGTTCAGGCCCAGGATTTTGCGGATTCTCTCGTCGGAGTAGCCCCTTTCCACCAGCGCGCGAGTGATCGCGGGGTACTGGCTGATGTCGGTAAGGCCGGCCCGGTCTCGAAGACCACCGCCAAAATCGGATCCCAGTGCGACATGGTCTTCTCCGACAAGGCGGATGTAGTAGTCGACCACTTCGGTCCAACGCGAAGTGGGCTCGATCACCTCGCGCGGCGCCAGGGGCGTGACTCGTGCCGAACTCGCGCGGAAACGGCTGGTGATTTCCTCAAAGGTCTGGAGCGCCGGTGGCCTGGCCTCTACCGCCGAAGCGGGGCCTGCCGCCTTGCGGTAGTGTTCGTAAAGAGGCAGGCTCCAGGAAGTGGGGCTGAAGTGCACGCCCACGACCCCACCCTTCGCGGCAAGCTTGCGGATCATCTCATCGCTCGCGTTGTAGGCGAGGCCCGGGTTGAAGTGGCGCAATCCCTGATGGGAAGAGATGACCGGGGCACGGCTGGTTTCTACGACCTGCCGCCATGTGGCGTCGGAGGCGTGGGCCAGATTGATCACCATGCCCAATTGGTTGGCTTCCCGGATCAGAGCCCGCCCCCGATCGTTGATGCCTTTCCAGGCCGGAGCGCAGCAGGCGGAATCGGCGTAATTCGTGTTCCTGGCGTTGTCGGCGATCTGGATTCCCCGGACACCAAGCCGGTACAGCGTACGCAACACGCTCGGATCGCCGTCCATATCGAAGGAACCTTCCAGGTCGATCACGGCGGCGATCTTGCCGGAGCGGCTGATCCTCTCGACATCGTCGGCGTTGAGCGCAAGTTCGACTTTGTCCTGGTTCTTCCGGATCTGCTCCAGCGCGCGATCGATGAGGCGCAGGGTCTGCTTCACTTCGTAGCGAGACGGAGCGTATTCGCCTTCCACGTACAGGTTGAAGAACACGGCTTTCAATCCTCCGGCGCGAACGCTTGGCAGATCGACGCCGACTCCTCCCACCGGCCCGGCTGGCCGCTCGCCGATATCGCCTCCCAGGTAGACCTGGCGGTTCATGAAGTGGACGTGGGCGTCGAAGACCAGCGACTCGCGGTGAAGGCGCACGGCCCTTTCCGCCGTGGTTTCGCCGAGGATCGCGGCCGGAACGCAAACCAGACAGAGTAGAATCGCCCGGATTTGCATAATCAGCTCCTCTTTGGGGTGTCTGCTCGAAAACAACCTCTCGTTTCAGCTTTGCACGTGAACCAGTATTCAGAGCCGCGACCGTCAGGGAGCGGTGGCGCTGAGGAACGAACGACGATCCACAGCCACCGCTCCCTCACGGTCGCGGCTCTGAATTGTTTTTTCATAACCTCGTCAGGGAGCGGTGGCCCCTCGATTTCAGCACATCCCTCAGTCCCGACTGAAGCAATGGCCTTCGCGCAAACCGCACTGTTAAGGCGCCCACCATGACCGAACCCACGACTTATTCAAAAACGACAACCTGCTGAACGCTGTTGACTCTTGGATTGCGATGCCACATTGAGAGTGATTGCTCGCTCACTCACCGGGGGCGGTAGGGCAAGGTGTTCACCAGTGCGTTCGACGGAGGAGTACAGCCCAACTCGCACGATCGCGCGCCGCGGATGGCCAGCGCTCCCGTCGGGCAGACCTCCGCACACTGCAGAGCCACCTCCCGCAACCCCTCGGCCAACGGCCTGCCGAACGGCACGGCCACCGTGACCTCGAAGCCGCGGCCGATGGGAGCCAGTCCCAGCGCTTCGCCCGCACCCGCGGCGATCCGCACGCAGGCGTCGCACAGGATGCATTTGCCTGGTTCATACACGATCTCCGGATGCGAGACATCCCGGGCGAACCTCCGTCGTTCCCCCGCGAAGTGGTACGGGTCCGCCAGGTATTCAGTCGCCAGCGCCCGCACGTCGCAGCAGTCGGCTTTGCGGCAACCGCACGTCAGGCAGCGGCGAGCCTCGCGTTCTGCATCGGCATCCGGCAAGCCGGTCTCGACTTCGTCGAAGCTCTCCAACCGGCGCTTCCTGTCGATCTCGGGCATTCGGACCCGTGCGGCTCGTTCAATGGCCCGAAACATCTCCGCCCGCTCGTCGTCATCCACCGGCCGCAACGCGATGTTCATCGGCTCCGGTTCGCCCACGACCGATTCACCCCGCAGGAACTGATCGATGGAGGCGGCCGCGATCCGCCCGCCGGCCACCGCGCGAACCGCCCAATCCGCCCCCAGGACCGCGTCTCCTCCGGCAAAGACCCCGCGCAGGTTCGTGGCAAGCGTCCGCTCGTCGGCCGCGATTCCCCGGCTGGTGACTCTCAATCCTTCGTGCTCGGCTAGGGACCGCTCTACCGCCTGGCCGATGGCGACGATCACCGTCGAGCACACCAGGACGAACTCCGAATCGCGAACGGCCACCGCCCGCCGCCTTCCGGAGGCATCCGGCTCGCCCAGTTCCATCCGCTCGCAACTCACTAGCACCCGCTGATGACCGTTCTGATGCAGCCGCGTCGGGGTCACCAGGAATTCCATCTTGACGCCTTCGGCCTGTGCGGCCTCCACCTCCTCCATCAAACACGGCATTTCCTGTTGCGTCCGCCGGTAGAGGATCTTCACGCTGCGCGGTTTCAGCCGGAGAGCGGAGCGGGCGCAATCGAGCGCTGTGTTGCCCCCGCCGATCACGATGACGTCGTCGCCCAGCGAAGGCGGGTTGCCTATGGCGACCAACTCCAAAAACTCGACACCGGTCAGCGCGAGTTCTTCCCCCTCACATCGAAGTTCCTGCGCCCGCTGCGCGCCGATCGCCAGAAACACCGCATCGTGCCTCTTCCGCAATTCGGCGAGGGAGAAGTCCACGCCCCAGCGGCAGTCCATCCGGAACTCGGCGCCGAGATGCCGGATCGAGTCGATCTCCGCGTCGAGCGCCGCTTTCGGCAGCCGAAACTCGGGGACGCCGTAACGCAGCATGCCGCCGGGGAGTGCCTTCGAGTCGAACAGCATGCAGACATGGCCCTTCTGCAGAAGGTAATAGGCTGCCGCCAGGCCGGCAGGGCCGGTGCCCACGATGGCTACCGACTTTCCGCTGCGCACGGCCGTTCGCGGAACAAAGGGGGCGGCGCCGGCGGCGTCGTGGTCGGCGGCGTATCGATGCAGGGCGCCGATGGCCATTCCGTGGTCGTAATCGCGCCGGTGACAATCCTGCTCGCAAAGCCGGGGACAGATGCGGCCCAGGGCACCCGGAAGCGCCAACCGCTGAGAGATGATCTCCATGGCCGAGCGGGTGTTGCGGTTGGCAATCTCGTACACAAACTTCGGGATATCGAGGCCCGCCGGACACGCCGCCTTGCACGGGGCCGCGCATTCGCCGGCGTGGTCCGACAGCAGCAACTCCAGGGCCATCTTTCGTGTGCTCCGCACCTCCGGGCTATCGGTCGTCACAGCCATCCCCTCGGACACCGGCAGGGCACAGGCAGGCAAGTGATTCCGGCGGCCTTCCACCTGGACGGCGCAGACGAAGCAGGCGGAGACGGGCTCCAGGCCGGGTATATGACAGAGCGTGGGAACACGGATTCCCAGACGCTGTGCCGCCTCGAGCACGGTGGTTCCCGTTTCCACCTCGATCGGCCGATGGTCGATCATCAGCCGGACGCGCTGTGGTTGCGCTTCCATATCCACCTACACCACCTCCACGGCGTCATCCTGGCAGGCCTGCCGGCACTGATCGCAGCGCGTACAGATCTGCTCGTCGATCTCGTGCCGCTCGTACGGCCGAAACGCTATCGCGCCCACCGGGCACACCTGCGCACACAATGTGCAGCCCGTGCACTTGTCGTTCACCTGATAACGGATCAGGGAAGGGCAGCGTCCCGCCGGACAACGCTTGTCGTTGAGATGCGCTTCGTACTCGTGGCGGAAGTACTTCAAGGTCGTCACGACGGGATTGGGCGCCGTCTGGCCCAGCCCGCAGAGGCTGCCGCGGCTGACGTGGTCCGCCAGGGCTTCGAGTTTCTCCAGGTCGTCGGGCCGGCCGGTCCCGGCGCACATCCGTTCCAGGATCTCCAACATGCGCTTGGTGCCGATGCGGCAGAAGGTACACTTCCCGCAGGACTCGGCCTGCGTGAATCGCAGAAAGAACCGGGCCATGTCGACCATGCAGTCGCGGTCATCCAGCACCACCAGGCCGCCCGAACCCATGATGGCTCCAGTCGCGGGAATCGCGTCGTAGTCGACCGGCGTGTCCGCCAGCCACTCCGGGATGCAGCCTCCCGACGGCCCGCCAAGCTGCACCGCCTTGAACTTGCGACCCTTCCGGACGCCGCCGCCGATCTCTTCGACGATCTCGCGGATCGTCACCCCCATGGGGACTTCGACCAATCCGCCGCGCTCGATCTTTCCCGCGAGCGAAAAGACCTTGGTGCCTTTGCTGGCCGCAGTTCCGAGCGCCGCGAACCGGTCCGCGCCGTGGCGGAGGATCCAGGGGACGCAGGCCAGCGTCTCCACGTTGTTGATCAGGGTCGGCTGCCCGCGAAAGCCGCGCTCGACGGGGTAGGGAGGACGCAGTCTGGGCATTCCACGCCGCCCTTCGAGCGACGCGATGAGCGCCGTTTCTTCCCCGCACACAAACGCACCCCCTCCCTCCCTCACCTCCAGGTGAAGCGAGAAGGCGGAACCGAAGAGTCGCTCGCCGAGATAGCCGCGCGCCTCGGCCTCACGGATGGCTTCGCGCACGCGCCGGACCGCCAGCGGGTACTCGGCACGGATGTAGAGAAAGCCTGCCGCGGATCCGATGGCGTAGGCGGCGATGGCCAGGCCCTCCAGGACTCGGTGAGGGTCGGCTTCCAGCACCAGACGATCCATGAAGGCACCGGGATCGCCTTCATCGCCGTTGCAGATGACGTATTTGACGTCTCCCGGCTGGGCCCGGGCGAGCGCCCATTTCCGTCCCGTCGGGAAGCCCGCGCCGCCGCGTCCGCGCAGGCCCGACTGCGTGATCGCGTCGATGACGGACTCAGGCTGAGTCCCGCCGTCGAGGCAAGCCCGCAGAGCCCGGTAGCCATCATGGGCCAGGTAGTCGTCGATCCGCGTGGGGTCGATCGCGCCGCAATTCTCGAGCACGATCCGCCTCTGCTTGGAGAGGTACGCGGCTGCGGTTCCCGTGCGAGGGTCGTATCGGGCCTCGTCCAACTCCGCGCGCTTCCCGTCCCGCGCGAAAACGGAGGCTGCACGCTGCGCCGCCCAGCGTGCTCTGGCGGAGAGGGTCACTGGGCGAATGTGACGGAGGACGATCTGCCGCCCAAGGTCCGCCGTGACGTTTCCATAGAACGTGCTGGTTCCACCCGGGGCGACCACTTCGACAATGGGCTCGCGATGGCACATCCCGTTGCAGCCGACGGCCTTTACCGCATTGCCGACGCCGGCCTCGCGGGCCGCCTGTTCCATCGCCCGGCGAACCTCCTCGCCGCCGCTGGCGATGCCGCAGGAGCTGAGGCCGATCCGGATCTCGACGGCGTTGGTGCTCACACGGGCTCCGGAACGCCGGTCGGAGACCGGCTCCACGTGGCTGGCTCGACCGCGTCCAGGGCCTCGCACGCGATGGCGGGGGTCAGCTTTCCGACCGTCCGCTCGTCCACCATCAGGACCGGCGCCAGGCTGCAGCAGCCGAGGCAGGCTACTTCATCGATCGTGAACATCAAGTCGGGGTCCGTCTCGCCCCCTTCCGGAATGCCCAAGCTGCGGCGCAATTCCTCCGCGATCTGCCGCGCCCCGGAGACGTGACAGGCCGTGCCGTGGCACACGCGGACCAGATGCTTGCCTGCCGGCTTCCGTCGAAGCTGGGCGTAGAACGACGATGTTCCCGCGATCTGTGCGGGCGTGATTTCCGTGAGCTCGCACACCCGCCGCAAGGCTTCATCCGGCAGGTAGCGGAACCGGGCCTGAATCGCCTGGAGAATCGGGATCGCCGCTTCTCGGCTTCGTCCTTCCCTCCCGACGATCTCGTCGACAAAGGTCAGGTCGATGGCGGGAGCAGGTTGAGGTGAACTTGCCGCCGACTTCCCCGGAGAGGATGGCGTGTGGCCCTTCAGCGTAACCAGCCGGTCCTTCGTCACCGGCCGGGGATACTGGAACGCCGGCAATTGTTTGGCTGACCAGAGAAACATCGCCATGACGGCAATCAGCAGGAGGGACAGCCGGTCGATTCTGGATTTGCGTGCGCGCCGCCGTTCGCTGATCCGCTGGTGCTCGGCCGCGAGTTTCGGCGCAATCGAGGCATCCGAGCTCACCTGGACCTGAAGCGCCGCGATCGCGGTCTCGTCCCGCGGCGCCTGGCGACGGGCCGCGATATAGTCCACAGTCAGGATGGCTACGCAGACGAAGATCATGACGGTCGAGGCTTGGGCGAGGCCCCGGCAGAGGCTGGCAGGGGGCGAGGGCGCCCGCCCCACGGGTCTGTCGCTCGGGTTCATCCGCGACCTCCGAGGGTCACGAGCGGTTTGCCCTTTGCGAGCGGTCCCTCCCGAGGGCACGATGCGTAGCACCGCGCGCAATAGAGGCATTTCGCCCGAACCGCCCGCATGTCCTCGATCGCGCCGTACGGGCACGCTCCGCTGCACAGCCCGCAGTCGAGCTCCTTGTCGGGAGTGATGGTCACGCCCCGTCCCGCCAGACGGGCACACCACGACAACAGCCCGCCGTAGGGGCACAGATACCGGCAGTACGGCCTGCCGACGAACATCCCCAGCAGCAGGAATCCGCCGCCGATGGCCAGCATGTGGGCGAAGCCCGTGCGGCGGAAGAAGCCGACAAACGGGTCGAACCGGCAGATGAGGAATTCGCGTGCGGGAGACGGCTGGATCGCGAACCAGAGCGCCACGGCGAGGTACACGTACTTCAGCAAACTCAGGGCCCGATCCAGGCGGCGCGGGACCTCGACCGGTTTCAGCACCACCAGTTCCTGAATGGCGCCGAGCGGGCACACGCCTCCGCAAAACGCGCGGCCAAAGAAGACCGCAACCAGAAGCGGCAGGAAGAACGTTGCCGTGACGACGATGGGGATGCGGTACCGCGCGTCGGTGAACGCAACCGCCACGTTCTGGATGGAGCCGATCGGGCAGATGCAGCCCTCGCGGTAGAAGCCGAAGTACGCAGTGCAGGCCAGCGTCAGGGCTACCACCCATCTCCGGCTTCGCCGGGCCAGGACCAGCCACACGGAAACGCCCAAGGCCGCGGCCAGCAATACCACGTCCAGGACTTCCATCCCGTAGCTGCGCGGTCGGGGCCGCTGGACCGCCGGGGTGACGTATCCCGCGCCGATGTCCTTCTCCTGAGGAGCGGTGTCGACGGGACGCTCGTAAGGGATGGCTTGCGCGGAGAGGGTTTGGGCGGCAGCTAGGATCAGCAGGAGGGCCACGAGCAAGAGACACACCAAGGAGAGCCCGCGGCTCAGAGGGTGTGCGGAAATCATGTCCGCTCCCTCCCGGTCGCGGCTCCGAAGACAACCCCACGGCTTTACGCCGTGGGCTCCGAGTCGCGATTCATGGGGCGTCATGGGATCACGGTCCGGCCAGAAAGCCCTACGGGCTCAGGGCCTGCGTAACACTTGTGCGGACAACGGCATCCTTCGGGCAAGCCACCGAGATCGCGCACTGGTTGCAGCGGACGCACAGGTTGTGGCGGACCTTCAGCTGGATCGACCCCAGTCCGGCGGGCTCTTTGCAGGCCATCACGCACTTGCCACAGCCGTCGCATTTGTCCTCGTCAATGACGTACTCATAGAAGTTGTTCGCGGGATCGGAGGGGTCGATTTCACCGATCGGCTTGCGCAGGATGGCATCGCGCGGGCACAACTTCTCGCTTGGCAGTCCCTGCGAATCGACCGCGCTCGTGACGTTGTAATAGGCGGGACAAATCGAGCAGCGGCCGCACTTGGAGAAATCGTTGACGGCCCGCACCGCGGATTGCGACACCACGCATTCGGTCAGGCAGAGATCGCAGGCCTTGACGCCCAGTTCGCCCAGCCGGCTATTGAGGCACCTGGCGGAATCCACCTGCCAGACCACCTGTCCCTCGGCCTTCTGGATCAGGTAACCCGCCGCTCCGCTCATCCCGACAGCGGCAGCGCCGCGGACCAGCCGGTCCAGGGCATTGCGCCGCGATACGCTGTCGCTCATAATCCGCCTTCACACCACCGGTTCGAAGCCAAGGATGCGCAGCCTCACCGGATCGGCCACATAGACCCGCCCGCGCGAATCGACAGCCAAGTCCATGTTCTTGCAGTTCGGGTCGAACACGCTCGTCGCGATGACAGCAATCAGCTTGCCATCGGCGTTCAGCACTTTTGCGCGCGGCCCTGCCTTTTCGGTCACGTACAACCGGCCGCCCCCAGCGACTTCAACATTGGTGGGATTGCAGCAGCCCGGGAACCCGGAGGGGTCCAGCCAGTCGAATCGCCCGACGTGCCCGAGTAGTTCGCCCTCGCAGGTGTACCGCTCCACGCGGTGCTTGCCTGGATTGGCCGCATGGATGACCTCGCCGTCCACGCTGAAGTCCAGGACTCCGTTCGGGATCAGGAATCCATGGGTGCGGTTGTCTTTGCCGATCGTGTTGAGGAACCGGCCGGACGTGTCGAAGCGGCGGATTGAGCGGTCCTTCGCATCGGCCGCGAGGACAAAGTCCCGGACGAAACCAATGGCGGTGACTTCCCCAAGGTGCTCGTCATCCCGCCAGGCATCGACACGCTTACCGCCACTGTCGAATCTCTCGATCTGTCCGGCCTCGCCAACATAGACGGACCCGTCCTCTCGAACAGCCACCGCCGTTCCGGGCTTGGCGGTAGTCCAGCGCCGCAACAGCCGTCCGCCGCGGTCGAAGACGTTCACGTGCGTGTCGCCGACGGCATACAGCAAGTCCTTCCGGTCGATCGAGAGGGCTCGCAGAGTAGAGGTGAACTGGCCGGGGCCGGCGCCTCGTCTGCCGATCGTCTGAACCTGGCGGTATTCCATTGGCCTCCTTCCGCCTACCTGCCGCGCACGTCGATGCACGCCATCTTGGTCATGTCCCGCAGGACCAGTTTCCCGTCCGACAGAGCCATCGGCCCCCAGACGTCTTCTCCGCCCAGCACTTGCGCCTTGGCCAGTTCCTTGTACCCGGTTGCGTTGGCCTCAATCAGGCGCAGGATACCCGTCTTGCCCTCCAGGATGAAGAACATCCCGTCGGCGAACAGGAAGCTTCCCAAGTCGAAGGAAGCTTTGCCGTCGCTGTCCCAGGCCGCCTTCCCGTCGAAGTTCAGGCACGTGAACAACCCGCGCCGCTTCTTTCCCACGGCGAAAACGTGGCCGTTGAACACCACCGGGGTATGGACCTCCGAGTTCCAATCGCTGCTTTTCAGGTCGAACGCGGTCTCGGCACGGAAGGCGCCAGCGGCCTGCCGGACGCGAATCATGACGCTGCCTGCGTCATATGGCCCCGTTGCGAACACCCGTTGGCCATCGATGGCCAGCGGCGAAGGCACCGCCGCGACGTTGAACTTGCGTGGGAACATCCACAGCAATTTGCCGTCCTTGGCCGAGACCCCAAGCACCCCTTCGAGCGTCGAATATAGGTATTGCCGGACGCCGTCGAGGGTGGCCGGCATCACGGAAACGTGCGACATCTGCAGGTTGTTGGGGTTGGGGGTGCGCCAGATTTCCCTCCCGGTGGCCTTGTCGAGCGCGACCAGAATCGCGTCGCCGCCCGTGGCGATGACAATCCGGTCCGTCTCCACAAGCGGGTTCTGACCGTTGTACCAGGGCGGGATCCGGGTCTTGTAGGCGGCGACCAAATCCTTGTGCCAGACTCGTTTGCCGGTCTTTGCGTCGATCGTGTGAAGGCCGCACTTCGGGTCGAGCGAGAAGACGAACCTGCCGTCGGTGGCGGGGACCGTGCGGGTGATGCTGTGATTCGGACGGATCTTCCGGACCTCGCTGAAGCGCCACATCTCCTTGCCGTTCAACAACGACCGGCAGACGACGCCCCACTCCGAGGTCGCCTCCCGATAGTCGTTGTGATACACGCGGCCGGCCATGATGGCGGGGCCGGCATAGCCTTGGCCTAGCGGAACGGTCCACAGGACTTTCGGCCCGCCCGCGGGCCACTTTCGCAACAGGCCGATTTCCTTCGACTTGCCGTCGCGGGCGGGGCCTCGAAACTGAGGCCAGTCCGCCGCGCGGAGAGCGAGCTGGCCCAGAATGAACCACCACAGAAAGAGAACGACCACGCCAACACGCTGCACGCGGGTTGCCTTTCCCGGGTGCGCCGGGAGCGAGCAACCTCAGTGGATGTGAATCCGACCGCGGCCGGAAAGAACTTCCTCAGAAGCGGACCGGATGGCGATCCTAGCAGACCCGGAACTCCAACCACGCGTCCCGGAAGTCCCGCATCGTCTCCCACCGGGCCGTGCAGGGTGTATTGCAACTGGACGAGAAGATGAACCGGTGGGCGTACGGCCTCATCCGCTCGAATAGGCCCTCCACGTAGGCAAAAACCTCGACCGGTGTCGTCAGGCGCTCGAATTCCATCGCGCTTACGCCGCCCGTCACGATCAGCCGGTCCCCGGAAAGCCGCATCGCCTCGTCGAGTTCCACATCGCCGAGCGTTGGAAACGCCACCCCTTCCAGCCCATCCACGCCCAGCGATCCGATCAGTTTGAGGTTCGCTTTCTGCTTGCCGCAGGCGTGGATGAAGAACAAGCTTCCCTGGTCGTGACAGATCGCCGCGGCCTTCTCGTAGAAGGAGGCGGAGCACCGCTCCACCAGCTTGGGGGGATGGAACAGCGTGTCCAGGTTGTCCATCGACATCATGGCTGGAACACCCGCGCTCGCGATCTGGCGCGCCAGGTCGAGCATCGCAGTTTCGTGCTCGGCCATAATGGCGGCGGCCCGATCGGGTTCATCGGCAAGGAAATAACTCGTGCGGGCCGGGTTCATCGCGAAGTGCAGCAGCTTGAGCGGACTGTACAGTTCGCCGGCGATGATGCACCCGTCCCCAGCCCTCGCTTCGATCGCGCGGTAGCGCTCTTTCCGAAACCTCCAGCGCCGCGCCTGCACCAGTTCTTCGAACGCGTCGATTTCACGCTCGACGTCCTCGACCAGGAATTTCTCCTGCACCAGGGTCGACTGGTCAGTCACGTAACGAAGCCGCTCGGAGAGATCACCCTTCCTGGTGCGGTAATAACGTTCGAAAACGCGATCCGGCCCCACGCGCGTTTCCGTCTCGTCGCATTCGACGGCCTCGTAAACAGCGTCGGTCAGCCCCCCGAACCAGCACGTCTCCTGATCGCAATAGACGTTCCGGCTGAAGACGTCCAGGCGCATCTGGCGCAGCAGGTCCAGTTGCGACGGGCAGTGGCGAACTTCGTGCGGCAGGCCGTTCCGCTGGTTGTGGGCAAACCACTGCCAATAGTTCGGCGCGTAGACGATGCGGTCCGGACGTTCCCGGCACAATACGGCCTGAAGGTTGCTCTCGGTCCGTTGAGGCGACGAAATCGGCGGCATGAGACGGGATCCCGGCGGCCCTTCTCGGGAACGATCAGGGAACCTTCCAGATTACCGCGCGGGCGTAAGCCCCTTCCAGTTTGCCGACGTCGTCGTCGACGCCATAGTACAGGGTCACGACCTTGCCGGGTTCGACCTCGACCGAACTCGGGTAGCCGCAATCGCGATTGTGCGCATCGGCGGCGAGGATGATCACCTCTGGCCCCCAGTCCTGCCCGAGGTTCCGGCTCAGGAGAGCACGGACGCCGAAGGGCCGGTTTCGTTCGCCATGGACCAGCAGAAGCCGGCCGTCTTTCAGGATGGTAATGTCGGCCGGATGTTCGTGGTCCCCGGTGATCCGCCGCACCGGGGTCCAGGTCCGTCCTTTGTCGGCCGAGAAACTGGTCGCGAGGTACTGTCCGTGATGCGCGCGCGCCACGGCGAGCAGCCGTCCGTCCCGCAGCAGGGTCAGGCTGGTCTCGTTGAAGTGGTCAGCGATCATGGTGGGATCGCCCCACGTCTGGCCGCCGTCGCGGGAGCGGAAGACCAGGGAGGTTTCGTGATTCAGATTCGGACCGCGCTCGTAGTAGACATTCATCAACACCGTGCCATCCGGAAGTTGGACCATCTTCCCGAATGGGGACGCCCCGTGCTCCACGGCAACCAGCGATTTCACCGGCGTCTGCCAGGTGCGGCCACGATCGGTTGACCGCACGGTCCATAGGCTGTCGCGATGCAGGGGGCGGGTCCGCTTTCCGTCCGGCGCATAACTGCGGTCGATGATGTAGGAGACCAGGACGGTCCCGTCCCGAAGTTGACCGACCGCGGGGTTGCGGTCGTCCATTTCGGCATCCACCAGTAGGCTGCGCGACCAGGTCCGCCCGCCGTCGGTGGAGCGAACCCAATCGAGCCGGCCTTTCGGACCGACGTGGGTCCCTCCGCCGCGCAGCGCGGCCCCGAGTTCGCCGTTGTCGAGCCGGATCAATACGGGAAAGTATCCGCCGCCCTTGACCACCTCAATCCGCTCCGAATCGACTTTCTTTGCTGTCCAGACCGTACTCTCCGCGAACAGCGCCGCTCCCGCGGCCAGAACCAACATCCACCTGCGCACGATAGGCCTCCTCATTCGAAACGGATATTGTCTCAAAGAAAGCTCTTCCGGTTTCTCCTCAATGGGCGACTGGTCCCGCGCCGCCTGGTCGGCACAGCCGTATAATGAAGGCTGGTGTCCAAGCTCAGAGAGTTAGAGGCCCGCCTGGAGCGCACCGAGCTTCAACTTCGCTTGTTCCAGCGAGTCAGCCGATTCCTTGTCAAAGACATTAGCCTTCCGGAGGTACTGCAAGGGATCGTCTCACTGGTGGCCGAGTTCATGCAGTCGGACTCGTGCCTGATCTACCTGAGGGATGAAAGCGAACTGGTGTTGTGCGCGTCCAGTCATCCCAACCCCCAAGCCATTGGCAACGTGCGGCTGCGGCTGGACGAAGGACTCACGGGCTGGGTATCGCGTGAACGGCGCCTGCTCTCGATCTCGCGCGAAGCCTATCACGATCCGCGATTCAAGGGGTTCAGCGACCTGTTGCCCGAAGACACTTATGAGGCGTTTCTATCGGCGCCCGTCATTGCGCGCAACCGTGTCGTCGGCGTTATCAACATTCAGCATCGCGCGCCGCATCAGCATACCGGCGCTGAGATGGAAACCCTGACCACGCTCGGCGAGCAGATCGGTTGCGCACTGGTACTGGCGCGGATGGACTCGGAAACCGTCGCCTCGACACGGCATGCCGAGCTTGCGCTGGCATCTCCGCTGAGGCGGTGACCTTTAGCTATGCGGTGGTTGCTCCTCGCCGTCCTGGCGACCGTCTCCGCCAGCGCCGCCGACCGGTGGCGGCTCCAGTATTTCTTCGACCACGACGACGCTTCGCTCGAACTGGTGGATCTTGCGTTCCCCGCCAAGGATCGCGGAGTTGCCGTCGGAATCCTCACCCGGAAAGACACGGCCAAACCAGTGTGCCTCGTCACCGGCGACGGCGGTGAGCATTGGGCGACCCTGGAGATCAAGGGCGAGCCCCACTCGATGTTCTTCCTGAATGACCAGTTGGGCTGGCTGGTGACCAATGAAGGGCTTTTCCGCACGGAGGAGGCCGGCCGGTCATGGAAGAAGTTGACCGGTCCCAAGGGGATGCTCCGGGTGCATTTCGTCACGGAGAACCGCGGCTTCGCCGTCGGGCTGCGAAAGCAGGCTTGGCATACCGATGATGGGGGCAAGACCTGGGCGCTCATTCCCGCCGCCGGGCAGGCGAAGGGAAATCCGGAGCAGGTGGTTTACGGATGGGTGACCTTTGTCAGCCCGACGACCGGCATCATCGCGGGATGGAACATGCCGCGGGAGACGAGTTCCTCCCTGATCGAGGATCCTGACACGAAAGGCCGCCTGGCGCCAACGCTGGGGCTCACTCTCGAAACGCACGACGGAGGGGCATCCTGGTCATCCCAAGCCGTCTCCATGTTCGGGAGGATCACGCGTGTGCGTTCCGGCGGCGCCGAAATCGGGATTGCGCTGCTGGAGTACTCGAAGGTATTCCCAATCCCGAGCGAGGTGTCCTGGCTCAATTTCCGCACGGGCAAGAGCGGCTTACTCTATAAGGACCCGGAGATGCGGGTCACCGATCTGGGCTTCGCCGCAAAAAGCACCTTCCTGGCCGGTGTCGAGCACGGCGGGCGACTGGCGGAAGTTCCCGTGCCCAGAAGAGTTCGCGTGCTCTCGAGCGAAAAGTGGGACCGTTGGGAAGAGATGACGGTCGATTACCGTGCGGTCGCGAGGCGGGTGGTTCTCGCCTCGGCCCCTGGCTGGCCACCGATACCGGCATGATTTTGAAGCTCCAGCGTTGAAACAGATCTGTAATGCTCTGTTTTATCCACATGATCCGCAGTGGACACACACTGTATCCCACTGATTTTGCGCGAAATATTCCCTGAGGAAAAGGCTGTCCGTTACCCGATTTTTCTCTTGACCAAACGGAGACAAGGAGCCATGATGGCTATGGTTCCAAGAGGTTCGAGGAAGCAACGGGCCGCAAGGAGCGTAGCGAACCGAAAGCGTTGAAGCTGCCAGGCACATTAATACTGAGCCGAGTAGTGGAGCAATCGGGAATCGGGCGATCCTGGACGGCGGGCTTCCGGAGGACACAGCGGCAGTAGCTTTGAACCGGAGGGGCATAAAAACCCCCGACGGGGAGCGAGAGCCGAGGTGGACTTCCGGGACACGGATGAACCGGGGAGCAACGGAAGTCACGAGCTGGCGCTCTGCAGAGCGAAAGTGAGAGGCTTCGAACGGGCTCAAACGACGTTCGTGGAACTTCGAAAGGGCAGGCTGGGAACGGTGACCTCAGGATGGCGGCCGGTAAGAGGGCAGTCGTCGTGGGCGAGTGAAAGGCCGCTCGAAGAAGTTAGTCACGGTCCGGCAACGCGAGCAGAAGGGCCTGGAAGCGTTAATCCGACGCACCGTAAACAGGAGCGGCGGGGAGCAACCAGGATAACTTCCAGCAAGCCGGGGCGCAGTACTCAGGCCGAGCTAGCCGGCGGTGAGTAGACGTTGTGGAATTGGGTCACTTGGAACCATTTTTCGTTTAGGCCCTACCGCCTATCGAAGAACCCGGTCACTTCCCTGAGTTTCCCCTCCCCGGTCACGGTTCCGAAGCAGGTTCCTGTCGCGAATACCTGGCCTGACGGCAAGCGTGTCTGCCATTTGAAACCGATGCTCCCCTGGCACTCCGAGGCAGTCGCCGCATCGACCTCGAGTCGCAGCCCTGGAGCCGTCATCTGCGCCCCTGCGATCAGCCCATCCAGATCGTTCCATCCAGACGCGTAGCTCATGGCATCGCGGTATACGGCGTTCTCCTCCCATACCGAGTGGATGAGGCGCATCCGCCGGGTTCGATCGGTCTCGTTCCAGACTGACTGATAACGCTCGAGAAGATCGGGCAGCAGGGCAGCGAGTTCGCGTGCGGTAACCGATGCCGCCAACTTCGCGGCATAGTGCTTCCAGCCCATGCGGTGCCCGTCGCGCTGCGCTTCGTCCGGCAGTCCTTCATGAAGGAGAGTAACCTCCGTCCCACCCGCGTACGGCGAAAGCTCGATGGTCAGGCGCGTGGACCCGGGCGGCATGCCGTTCACGTTATTCGCGTACCCGTAACTGTAGACCACCCGCTTACCCGGCACCGTTTCCAGAATCTCGCCGAGGGCCGTGTCCCCGCTCGGATAGCGGATCTCGAGGCGTCCGTTGTCGAGCAGCGCGGACCCACCCATCCACAGTTTGAACCGCTCGGGGTCGACCAGGAATCGGTACACGGTCTCCGGCCGGGCGGCAATCCGGATCGTCAACTCCAGCGTTTCGCCTGTCATTGCTCTCTTCTTCTCTTCGGGGGCGCCTCTTCAAATTCGGCCAGGGCCTTGAGACGGCCGAGTTTCCCCGCCCACAACGTCTCCAGATACCGCGCCAGCGGTCCGAGTTGTTCTTGTCGGGCGCGATAGAACTGATGACGTCCCTCGCGCCGCACGGACACCAGACCGGCCTCGCGCAGGATGGCCAGATGCTGCGACACCGCCCCGAACGAGGTCGGGAATTGGGCGGCGATCTCGCCGGCTGAGACCTCGCGTTCCCAGACCAGCTCCAGGATTCGTTGCCGGCTCGGTTCGGCGATGATGTCGAGCATCGCGGGCACAATTCATTTTAGCCAAGACTAAAATAATGTCAAGGGGCTTGTACGAAATCTCGGTACCGTTCCGCCGAACGGCGCACCACGGCCTTGGCATCCTCCAGGACATGACGGCCGAACGCTCCATAGAGACGCTCATATCGATAGGGCTCTAGCGCTTCGACAACCCGGGACACGGCTCCCGCGCTCAAGGGAACCATGTTGGGGTAGCTCCAGAGAAAGGAGACCCACCGCTGGTCGAGCGCCACTTGCGGCTGATCGCCCGCGAGGATCGCCCCGCCGCCATCCTCCCGGTGCAGGACCTGATAACCGTCGAAATGGCCGCCGCAGTGAACCAGCGTGAGTCCGCCAAACAGCGAACACGCCGTCCCACTCCACAACTCAGTGTTGCTTCCGGTAGCCGGGATCCACTCCCGATCGTTGGAGTGGAGGTGGATCGGCACGTCGCCGAACGCACGGCTCCATGCGGCCATTGCGGAATAGTAGTGAGGATGGGAGATGGCGATGGCGCGGAGTCCGCCTAGCGCGCGAACAATGCCGATCGTGGCATCGTCGATCAGCGGAATGCAGTCCCAGAGAAGGTTGCCCTCCGCCGTCCGCACCAGGAAAGCCTGCTGGCCGATGGCGAACTTCGGCTCGGTGACCAGCGAAAACAACCCCGGTTCCTCCAGACGCCAGGCATTGCGATGACCTCGCGCCAACCATTCGCGCGTCGTCCAGCTTTGTCCGTCAGGCGGAACCCACTGTCGCGGGTCCTCGCAGATAGGACAGGAGGCCGGCGCTTCGGCCGACTCGCGGTACTCGACCCCGCAGGTCCGGCACATCCAGGTGGGTTTTCCCATTCGTAAATTATGACGCGGCGTCCGGCTCCTTTCTTCTTCATGACTCGTGGTTGGGGCATTTCCCCCGGGTACCCGACGGCTTTCCCGCTCGTCTGTTGAAATATCCCCCACAGGCCAACCTTGCAGGTACCGGAAGCCCTGTCTTATCAACCAGAACCCGAGGGCGCTTCCGTGGCATCGAAAATGCCTCCTGCTAGTCGCTAGAACGAAAAAACCGAGGCGTTAATGAACCGGCCCAAGGTAGCTATCGACGGAAACGAAGCCGCTGCGTACGTTGCCCACAAGATCAACGAAGTCATTGCCATCTATCCGATTACGCCGTCCTCACCCATGGGCGAGTGGTCGGATCAATGGTCAAGTGAAGGAAAGCCAAACGTTTGGGGAACCATCCCCAGCGTGATCGAGATGCAGTCCGAGGGCGGCGCCGCCGGCGCGCTTCACGGCGCTCTCCAGTCCGGCGCCCTGGGAACTACCTTCACCTCCTCGCAGGGCCTGCTGCTGATGGTCCCCAACATGTTCAAAATCGCCGGCGAATTGACGCCGACCGTGATCCATGTGGCCGCCAGAGCCGTGGCCGCGCATGCACTATCGATCTTCGGGGATCACCAGGACGTAATGGCCTGCCGCACCACCGGATTCGGCATGTTGTGCTCCGGCTCCGTGCAGGAAGTCATGGATTTTGCCTTGATCTCCCAGGCAGCGAGCCTCGAGAGCCGGATCCCGTTTCTCCATTTCTTCGATGGATTCCGGACCTCGCACGAAGTGGCCAAGATCGAGCAACTCGATCCGGAAGACCTGCGGGCGATGATGGACAGCGGGTTCATCGCGGAGCACCGCGCCCGGGCGCTTTCGCCCGATCACCCGGTGTTGCGAGGCACAGCGCAGAATCCGGACGTCTATTTCCAGTGCCGGGAGACGGTCAACCCTTACTATCTGGCGGGCCCCTCGATTGTCCAGAACGTGATGGACAAGTTCGCTGCCCTCACCGGGCGCGCGTATCATCTGTTCGATTACGTGGGAGCGCCCGACGCGACGCGCGTGGTGGTGCTGATGGGCTCCGGCGCCGAAGCCGTCGAGGAGACAGTGGAATACCTGGCCGCCCGCGGCGAGAAGGTCGGGGCGATCAAGGTCCGTCTGTTCCGTCCGTTCGCGATCGAGGCCTTCCTTCAAGCGCTGCCACCGGCGGTGGAAGCGATTGCGGTGCTCGATCGGACCAAGGAACCGGGCGCGCTCGGCGAGCCTCTTTATCAGGATGTCATCACCGCGCTGGCGGAAGCCCCCGCCGGCGCACCCAGGCCGCGCGTTCTTGGCGGCCGGTACGGTCTTTCCTCCAAGGAGTTCACCCCCGCGATGGTTCAGGGGGTCTTTCATAATTTGGCGAGCGATCGCCCTAAAAACCACTTCACCGTCGGCATCGTGGACGATGTCACTCATACCAGCATCGACTTTGATCCGGATTTTTCAACGGAAGATCCGGCCACCGTTCGGTGCATTTTTTACGGCCTCGGCGCCGACGGTACCGTTGGAGCGAATAAGAACTCCATCAAGATCATCGGGGAAGAGACCGATAATTACGCCCAGGGCTATTTCGTTTACGACTCGAAGAAATCCGGGGCGGTCACCGTCTCTCACCTCCGGTTCGGGCCGGAGCCGATCCGTTCGAGCTACCTCGTCAACAAGGCAAACTTTGTCGCCTGCCACCAGTTCGTGTTCCTGGAAAAGCTCGACGTGCTCGGCCCGGCCGTTCCGGGGGCGACTTTCCTGTTGAACAGCCCATATGGCCCGGAAGAAGTCTGGGACCATCTGCCGCGCAAAGTGCAGCAGGACATCATGGGGAGGAATCTCAAGTTCTACGTCATCGACGCCTATAAAGTGGCTAAAGAAGCGCAGATGGGCAACCGCATCAATACCATCATGCAGACCTGCTTTTTTGCCATCAGCGGGATCCTGCCGCGCGAGGAAGCTATCGAGCAGATCAAAAAGTCGATTCAAAAGACGTACGGCAAGCGCGGTGAATCGGTGGTGAAGAAGAACTTCGCCGCCGTCGACACCACCCTTGCGAATCTGCATGCCGTGCCGGTGCAAGCTTCGGTGACGAGCACGATGGAGATCCTGCCGCCGGTGCCGCTCAATGCCCCGGACTTTGTCCGCGATGTCCTCGGTCCCATCGTCGCCGGCAAGGGAGACATGATCCCGGTGAGCGCGATGCCGAAGGACGGCACCTTCCCCACCGCCACCGCGCAGTGGGAGAAGCGCAATATCGCGCTCGAAGTGCCCGTGTGGGACGAAGAGCTTTGCATTCAGTGCGGAAAATGCGTGCTCGTGTGCCCGCACGCGACCATCCGCGCCAAGGTGTTCGACCCCGAGCACCTGAACGGCGCGCCCGCCGCGTTCAAATCGACCCCAGCGCGCTGGAAGGATTTCAAGGAACAGAAGTACTCGTTGCAGGTAGCGGTGGAGGATTGCACCGGTTGCGGCCTGTGCGTTGCGGCATGCCCGGCCAAGAGCAAGTCCAACGTCAGGCATCGGGCCATCGACATGATGCCGCAGATCCCTATTCGCGAACAGGAGCGGGTGAACTGGGACTTCTTCCTGAACATCCCTGAGATGGATCGGACGAAGCTCAGCCACTCGCAGGTGAAGGATGTTCAGTTGCTCCAACCCCTGTTCGAGTTCTCGGGCGCCTGCGCCGGCTGCGGGGAGACGCCTTATGTCAAGCTGATCACCCAGTTGTTCGGCGACCGCACCGTGATTGCGAATGCGACGGGTTGCTCGTCGATTTACGGCGGCAACCTGCCCACCACACCGTACACCTTCAACGGAGAAGGTTTAGGCCCAGCCTGGTCCAACTCCTTATTCGAGGACAACGCGGAGTTCGGTCTCGGAATGAGACTGAGCCTCGATCTGCAGTCGGCTCATGCCCAGTCGCTGTTGGATCGCTTGCGCCCGCAACTTGGCGACGAGATCGTCGGCACGCTCCTCCACGCCGATCAGTCGACCGAAGCGGGAATCCTCGCTCAACGGGAGCGGGTCCGCCAGCTCAAGCAGAAGCTGGCCGCCCTCGATACGTCCTCCGATGCACGCGACCTCCTGACCGTGGCGGATTCGCTGGTTAAGAAGAGCGTGTGGATTGTCGGGGGCGATGGCTGGGCCTATGACATCGGCTACGGCGGTCTCGATCATGTGATTTCGAGCGGCCGCAACGTCAACATCCTCGTCCTTGATACCGAGGTGTATTCAAACACCGGTGGCCAGATGTCGAAAGCCACCCAACGCGGAGCCGTGGCCAAATTCGCCGCCGGCGGTAAGCCATCCGGAAAGAAAGACCTCGCCATGATGGCGATGATGTACGGCAGCGTGTACGTGGCCAAGGTGGCCATGGGCGCCAACGACTCTCACACCGTCAAGGCGTTTCTCGAAGCCGAGGCCTATGACGGGCCGTCGTTGATCATTGCTTATAGCCATTGCATTGCCCATGGCTACGACATGGTCAATGGGTTAGACCAGCAAAAGGCCGCGGTGAATACCGGCTACTGGCACCTGTTCCGGTACAACCCGGCACTCGCCGGCGAGGGCAAGAATCCGTTCGTGCTCGATTCGCGCGCTCCCTCGCTGCCGCTCGAGAAGTTCATGTACAACGAGACCCGCTACACCATGCTGGTCCACTCAAACCCGGCGCAGGCGAAGAAACTGCTCGAAGAGGCGAAGCAGGAGGCGCTGGAGCATTGGAAGCTTTATGAGCACTTGGCCGCCAGGGCAGCCGTCACGCCTGGCGCCGACAAGGGAGATCACGCATGACGGACCTTTCGACAACCTATCTTGGCCTCTCGCTCAAAAACCCGTTGATCGCTTCGGCGGGCCCACTGTGCAAGGAAATTGACCAGATCCGGCGCATGGAAGACGCCGGCCTCTCCGCCATCGTCCTGCATTCGCTGTTTGAAGAGCAGATCACGATGGAGGCTCAGCAGCTCGATTTCTTCCTCTCGCATAATGCCGAGACCCATGCCGAGTCGCTCAGCTATTTCCCGGAACTGACTTCCTACGACCTCGGCCCGGACCAGTACCTCGAACACATCCGCCGCGCCAAGGAGAGCGTCGGCATCCCCATTGTGGGCAGCCTGAACGGCACGACTCTGGGCGGATGGGTCCACTATGCCGAGTTGATGCAACAAGCCGGGGCCGATGCCCTGGAGCTGAACCTTTATATTCTCCCTACCGACCCGGACATCACCAGCTTTGGCGTCGAGGAGCAACTCACCGAACTCGTCGGCGCCATTGCTGCGCGGGTACAGATCCCGATCGCTGTCAAGATCGGACCCTATTTCAGCTCCATTCCCAACGTGGCGCGCAAACTCGTCTCGGCCGGGGCGAAGGGGCTCGTCATGTTCAACCGTTTCTACCAGCCGGATTTCGATCTCGAAACTCTGGAAGTCTCGCCTAACCTCGCGCTCAGCAGTTCCTCCGAACTGCTGTTGCGATTACATTGGGTGGCGATTCTCTATGGGCGGCTCCACGCCGATCTCGCAGTCACGGGAGGCGTCCATACCGCAATCGACGTTCTGAAGTCGATGATGGCCGGTGCCAAGGTGGCTATGACTACCTCGGCCCTCCTGAGGCGGGGAACCGTCCACGCCACCCAGATTCTCGGCGATGTCGTGCAATGGATGGAGGACCACGAGTACGATTCCATCAAGCAGATGACCGGCAGTATGAGTTACCGCTCCGTTTCGGACCCTTCGGCGTTTGAACGGGGCAACTACATGAAGATGCTGTCCAGCTATTCGCTGCGCGCATCGCTGTATTGACAAGCTTGCGTTTCCGGGCTGCCTGTCGAAGAACGGCGGCCCCTCCTTGACGCGACCTCGGTGACCCGCCGCAGGCGGTCCGGAAACGCGGTTGAATCACTCATTTAGAAGAATCGAGTCAGGATTTCCGTGTATTCGAGTTCGAGTTGCGCCGCAACTTCTTTGACAATCGATGACAGAGTGCCCACTGGAAGCGGTCGCAGAAGCGGAACCGTAATGTGACCTTGCCTGGGTTCGTCAATCGACAGGCGGACGTGACTTCCGGTTTGCCTCGTGACACGGTATCCGGCTCGTGACAGAGCCTTCACCAATTGGGCGCCCGTGACATCGCGGGGCAGCTTCACGCGGTGATCACTTCTTCACGGACATAATGCAGTCGAATCACCTTCGGGGCGGTGCCTTCATCAAAATGGCAATGAACGGCGTCCCGCACCATTTGCTGCAACTCCACGTAAGTATCCGCCGCGGTGAAGATCGCCTCCCCAAGCGCGCGGGCGGAGTACCCTCCCTCGGGAAGTTCCTCGACCAGAAAAATGATTTCGTTCATCGGGCCTGTTCTCAACTGAGGGGTTCCCTGGGTGTACTATCGCTTTGGTCCCGGCGCTCGCGTTGCCAATGGAAGGCCCAGCAGATCTTCCACACTCGCCGCTTGGAGGGCCCGATCGTTCCACACGCTGAGTTGTTCCTCGTTGGCGGCGGTTACCTTGTCCAGCGCCCAAGCCGGCACCGCTCCAAACCGTTGCGCCAGGACCCTCAGGAGAAAGGTGGCTTCTCCTTCTGCGCGGCCCTTTTGATACAGCTCGCGGCAGAACTCATCCTGCATCGGATCAATGAGTACACTCATGTGGCTTACCTCTTCGACGACTTGGCGAACCAGGCCCCGCAACACCGATATTACCAGAAGCAGGCGGATTGCTCCCTTCTGTGCCTCCCCTTCCAGCTTGGCTAACCGCTCGACCACTCGCCGGCCCGGCACTCCGGCTTCCGGAGCCCGGCACAGGATGGCCAGGACATTCTCCCCGACATTGTCCTCGCCAGCAGTTCCTCAGCGTCGAATTCGCCGACATCCGCAAGCTGATAACTGTATTGCAGCCGCGGATGGTTGAGTTCGCTCGCCATTCGCAAGGAGGCGTTGCCGATGTAGAGCACTGTCTGGCGAGGCGGTTGGCCATATCGTTTCAATAGGAGAACATAGTATTCCAGCATCCGCAGCGGCATCTGGGTGTCATCGCTGCTCTGGAATTCCAGGTGAAACAAGGCGTCGTCTTCCAGCCACGCCGCCAGATCGACTCGCGGCGCCAGGGTCTGGGCCAGTTCGACGTTCAGCCACTCTCGAGAAGTCGACAAGCTTGCGTTTCCGGGCTGCCTGTCGAAGAACGGCGGCCCCTCCTTGACGCGACCTCGGTGACCCGCCGCGGGCGGTCCGGAAACGCGGGTGTTCCACAACAGACGCCCGCCGGTTAACTCGTCTCGTCGCCTAAGGGATTGCGAACCGTCAGCGAGCCCCATCGTTGTCCGTGACCCAGATCCTCAGACCACACTACCGAGCACTCCAAAGCGAGAGCACTGCGAAGCATCAAAGCGTCCCAGAACGAGATCTGTTTCCGCCGGCTCAATTCCATCGCCGCCAGAACGTCTTCCAGATTGGGACGGTGGACCACCCACTTCCCAAAACGCCCCACTTGCTTGATGGCTTCCAGCGCAGGCAGGTTCAACTTTCGGGTGACGGTGACATAGAATTCCTGCAGCACCTGAAGGCTCAGGCACCCGCTGCGTTCATTCCAGAGCCGTTCCAAAAGCGCCACCGCCCTCCGGTTCTTCTCCCCGGCATCCCGGTCGAATGCGTAGACGAGGATATTTGTGTCGACGAACTCCCTACCGTTCATAGAGTGACTCGCGGGTCCATGTGATCTTACCCTGTGTGCCCAGGCGATAGCCCTTTCGAAGATCTGCCAGCATCCCACGGCGCGCTTCGTCGTAACCGGTTTCGCAATCGGCGATCTCTCTTAAGGCTTGAACCAGCATCGCTGAGATCGATGTGTCCCGCTCCGCAGCGAGGATCCGGATCTCACGAAGGAGTTCCTCAGGTAACGATACAGTCACGTTGCGCAGTCCCACGCACTTCAGTGTAGCACGCGTTTACGTGTGACTCCGACACAGACTACTTCCCCTTGCGCACGGGCGCCTGGATCACGGCGTCCCACTCACCCACCTGTTTTGGGTAGTCCTTCGGCAGCGTCGTCCACTCCGCTCGAGTCAGGCCGTTCAGGTCGTACATCACCTGGCCCTCGCGCAGCGTCATGTCGCAGCTCAGCCGCTCGGTCCCGGTGAGTTTGCCGCCGTTGATGTCGACGAACCCGAAGCGCCCGCGCTCCACGCGAACCACCGCGATGTCGGCCGGAGCGCCCACGCTCAGATTCCCCAGGTCCGGCCGCTGGATCTGCCGCGCCGGATTCCAGGTCGCACGCAACACCACATCGTCCAGCTTCAGCCCCATGTTCAGGAACTTCGACATCACGTTCAGCATGTTGTTCATCGCGCCGTTCATGCTGCCCGTGTGCAGGTCGGTCGAGATCGAATCGGGCCGGAAGCCCTGGCGAAGGGCCGGAACCGCCTGACGGAACAGAAAACTCCCGCCGCCATGACCGACATCGAACTTCACTCCGCGCTTCTGCGCCTCGAACAGGTAGGGGCGTAGTTTTCCGTTGGCGTCCAGGAGCGGCGCCGCGGGTACGAACGTATGCGTGTACATATCGCCCGGCCGCAGCTTCTTCCCCACCAGTTCCTCGAAAGGCCGCGACGGATGGAACAGCCCGAAGTCGACCATGATCGGCACGCCACCCAGTTCGCCTGCCCGCACCGCCCGCTCCACCGCTACCCACTCCGGCCCGCGGTAGTGCGCCGTCTTGATGCCGACGACCGTGCCCTTGTACTTCTTCACCATCCTGGCTGCCGCTTCCGGATCCATGTCCTGGACGTCCTGTTCGAGCTGCGGTCCCGCCTGGCCGTTGCCGAGGATATTGAGCAGCGCCAGCACGCGCGTATTCGATTTGTCGATGATCTTCTCCTTGAACTCCGGAAAGCGGCGCCATCCCGACGTGCCCGCGTCGACAGCGGTGGTGACGCAACTTCTCAGCGTATGGCTGTCGGGAAACACGTTCTGGTCGCTGGGCAGCGAACCCAGCAGTCCGCTCCCGCCGAAAATGTGAGTGTGCAGGTCCACCAGGCCCGGCGTCACGTAGAGCGTCCCGACGTCGACCACCTTTTTCGCCTTGCTTGCCTCGATGCGCGCCGCCACTTCGGCGATCAGACCGTTCCTGATGGCGACGTCGCGCACGCCGTTGATCTGGTTCTTGGGGTCGATGACGTGGCCGTTCTTCAGCAGCAGGTCATACACCGGCTGGCCCTGCAACGCCGCCGCGGCGAAAAAGACAAGCGCAACACGCATGCGCGCATTATAAACTGGACCCATGACCGATCGACGAGGATTCCTCGAGCGCCTCGCGGCTCTTCCGTTGGTGGGGCCGCTCGTGGCCGGGACTCGCGTTGGCGCGCCCGCCAGCCGCGACTTCCTGCGCGAACTCAACGTGCAGCCCATCATCAACGCGGCCGGCTCGTACACGATGTTCACCGGCTCGCTGCTGCGGCCGGAAGTCGTCCGCGCCTACGAAAGCATGTCGAAGAGGTTCGTCCGCCTCGACGAACTGCACGACGCCGTTGGCAAGCGCATCGCCTCACTCCTTGGCGTCGAGGCAGCCATGGTCCCCTCCGGCGCCGCGGGCGGCTTGCTCGCGGGCACCGCTGCCTGCATCACGGGCAAGGACCCCGAAAAGATCGCCAAGATCCCTCACATCCCCGGCATGAAGAATGAAGCGGTCGTGCAGAAAAGCCATCGCTTCCCGTACGACCACCTGGTCCGCGCCTGCGGTGTCCACCTGATCGAAGTCGAGACGAGCGAGGAACTGGAGCGGGCCATCTCGTCCAAGACGGCGCACCTGCTTTTTCTCAATAAAGCTGAACCGCAAGGCCGCATCAAGGCCGAGGAGTTCGTCGCCCTTGGGAAGAAGCACGGCATCCCTACCTTCAACGATGCCGCGGCGGATGTGCCTCCCGTCGAAAACCTCACGCGGCCGATCAAGCTCGGTTTCGACCTGGTCGCCATTTCCGGCGGCAAAGGCATCCGTGGCCCGCAGAGCGCCGGGCTCCTGTTGGGCCGCAAAGACCTGATCGAAGCGGCTCGCCTCAACAGCCCGCCGAACAGCGACACGATTGGCCGCGCTTCCAAGGTCAACAAGGAAGAAGATGGTCGCGATGATGGTCGCGATCGAGACCTTCCTCAAGGAGGATCACAAGGCGCTCAATCGGGATTGGGAGCGGAACATCCAGATCGTCGAGAAGCAAGCCGCCACGGTGCCCGGGGTGACGGCAGAGCGCTTTATGCCGGAGATCGCCAATCAGACACCGCATCTCCGCCTGACGTGGGATTCGTCGAAAGTACGTCTCACGGCCAAAGAGGTGATGCAAAAGCTCCGCGAAGGCGATCCGTCGATTGAGCTTGTCCCGGGGCCGCGAACAGGCATCGAGATCGCGTCACATACCCTCCAGCCCGGCGAGCCCGAGATCGTCGGTCGCCGCCTGCGCGAGATCCTGAAGTCCTGATTTCGACTCCCGGAGGGACTAAACTAAAGTCCCCATGCACGCTGAAGCGTGCGCTACGAGGACGGGAGACCGTCTTTGATGATGGATAGAGACCCAATGAAAACCACACGCCGAAAACTCGTCTCCTCCGCCCTGGCGGCCGGGACCCTTGCTTCTCCCGCCGCCGCTCAATCCGGCCAGCGCGTGAAGCAAGTCCACTATCGAGGCGCCAAGCCCGCCAAGACCCCTCTCTACTCGGAAGCCATTTCGTACGGCGACCTGGTCTTCATCTCCGGCCATGGCGTCAATAACGTCGCGGGGGTTCGACCTCAGACCAAAGCCGTCCTCGACGAGATCGAAAAGGCTCTGGAGGCCGCCGGGTCGTCGATGGACAAGGTCCTTAAATGCAACGTCTATCTCAAGACTCTTGACGACTACAAAGCGATGAACGAGGCGTATCTCGGACGATTCGGCGACCGGCCCCCGGTACGCACCACGGTGGCCGTCGCCGGCATTCCGCTCGATGGCTGTCTGGTCGAGATCGAGGTCATTGCCCACCGCTGAAGCCGTGGGGTTGCCGACACTCCCGATGGCCCGCGCCATCAGAGGCCCGACCACCAGGGAGGGCTAGCGCTCGCACTCAATTTCCGCGCACCGCTGAACCGCCGGTTTCTTCGGAGCCGCGACTGGAAAGGAGCGGACCTCCTGATTCCCTGACACCTTCTGAGAAGACCGGTGAAAGGAGTCAGTTGCGCTCGGCAAGCGTCGTGCCAGCCCGCTCCCGCTGTTCCCAGAACCTCTGAAAATCCGGCTTGGTGTCGAGCAGAATCTCGCGGATGGCTTGGCGGTCCGCCGCGCTGAGATGGGCGAACGCTTTGCTTGCATCCTTGCCGCTCAGCACTTCGTACAGGCGCTTATAGGCATGCTCTTTGACCGCTGGCGGCAACTGCTGGAACGCGTCGCTGTAGATCAGAAAGCTGGCCGGATAGCGGAACAGCCGCTTTTCGAGATCGAGGTCCCGCAGCGAGCGGCCCTTGCGGTCGCGCGGACCTTGTTTCGCGAACTCTTTTGTGAACTGCGACGTGCCTTGAACCTTGCCCTTGAGCGGCACTTCATCGCTGAACAGCAGATACTGCAGCATCGTCTCGGCCGGCCCAAACACGCGGCGTTTGGTCGAATCGGTCCACTCGCCGGAACGCCCCAGCGCCTTGTCCATCGACGCCTGCACTTCGAGCGCAATCCGCGCTTCATAGTTAGCGCGGGTGATCAGGTTGTGCAGGTGCGCCTGATGTTCCAGCACCATCAGGGCAACGATGTCCGAATGCGGCGTCAGATACGGCCGCAGGTCCACGCGCTTCGAAAGATCCATGACATTTGCCCCCTGCGTCAGGTCCAGGGCTTCGGGGTTCTTCTCCCGCAGGAAGCTGTTGCCCATGTGCAGGTCATTGGTGTGGGTCCCGCTGACGTACCAACCGCCCCACCGTTCCTTCATCGGGCTCGCGTGGTTGGTGACGAAGCCGCCCGCCTGAAACACCGGATACCCGTCGGTGGCCGTATAGACGGAGCGCACCATATGGCCGGGTACGCCCTGCGTCTTCGGGGATGCGTGGCACTGCAGGCATTCGTCTCGCCGGATTAACTTGGGCTTGTCCGCCGGCGCCTGGTCGAGCGTGTAGAAGATACCGCCCTTACGGGGATCGACCGAGGAGATCTCCACGACATCGCCGTCCTGCACCCAGCCGACGTAAACGTCGTCGCTGAAGTACACCGCGCGCGGCGTCTGAGGAGTGATTCGCTGCAGTTGAAAGCTTGTCTTCGAGTAGACCAGCATCTGGGAGGACACGGGCACGCCGAGGTGCTTCAGCACGCTGGCCAGATAGCCGTGCGCGTCTTCCCATTGGAGTTTCGCCTCGCCGCGGTCGATGCGCCTCTGCAGGCGCGCCACCGGATCCTCGAGATCCTGGCTGTTGTTGTAGCCGATGACTGCGTCATCCACACCCAGAATGTAGGAACTCTGAGCCAGCGCGGCGGCGGCGAAGGCGGGAATCAGGAACCAGCGCTTCATGATGCAACTCCTGCCACGGCGAGCCCTATGGTATCGATCATCTTCGCCTCGCACAAGGGGCGGACATCGCAAGGGTCGGCGGTCAGATCGGATAGATGGGTTTGGCGAAATGCCTGTTCGATGTGGGCCAGTGCCTCATCCAAACGACGGTGCAGCGGGCACAGCGTCACGCGGTGAGACTGCAACTTGAGAGGGCATGCATGGATCCGGCGAATAGGATCGACAGCGTTGATCACATCGAGGATCGAGATGTCGTCGGCACCGCGCGCCAGCACGAATCCTCCGTGCAACCCCCGGCCCGCCGTCACCAGTCCGGCCTGTCCCAACTGGCGCATGACCTTCGCCAGGTAGTCCACCGGCACCTGGGTAGCCTCGGCAATCTGATGGCGCGGTTGCTGACCCGGATTCTGAGCCAGCCAAGCCACCGCCCGCAACGCATATTCCGCAGTTTGAGAGAACATTGCCTATTAGTGGATATCTTTATCCATAAATCAACTTTTGTCAAGGGGAGCGATTCCCATTGACCTTCGTTCCCTGGCGGCAGTATCCTGCTCATCATCATGAGGCCGGTTGGACTGCTTCTGTTTCTTGCTACCCTGGCGCAGGCCCAGACCAATCCGCTGGCTGGCGACTCGAAAGCCGCGGAAACCGGCAGGGGTATGTTCCGGATCTATTGTGGTCCTTGCCACGGGATCAAGGCACAAGGGGGGCGGGGCGGCCCCGACCTGACGCGGGGCGTCTTCCAGGCGGGGGAGAGCGACGCGGACCTGTTCCGGGTGATCGCAAACGGGGTGCCTGGCACCGAAATGACCGGCTACCACGGCACCTTTGGAGAAGATGGCATCTGGCGTATTATCATGTACATCCGCGCCGCCGGAAGGCCGGTGGCGGCCGCCGTGGCAGGCGACCGCTCGGCCGGCGAACGGCTCTTCTGGGGGAAGGGCGGATGCGGGCAATGCCATCAGCTTGAACTTCGCGGCGGCAGGTTCGGTCCGGACCTGAGTCGCATCGGCCGATCGCGGAACGTGGCCCACCTACGGGAGTCCCTGCTCGATCCGGACGCCGACATCGCTCCCGGCTACTCCACAGTGTCGGTCACCGGACCCGATGGAACGGTCATCGAGGGTGTGGAACGCAGCCGCGATAACTTCTCCGTCCAACTCGTCGACCGGGGCGGGCGTTTTCGTTCCTTTGTGCGCGAAGACGTGCGCTCCATCGAACCGCGGACGCGATCGCTCATGCCTTCGTACCGCCAAGTCCTGAATGCGGTGCACCTCGAGAACCTGCTCGCCTACCTGGCGGGACTGGGAGAGAAACGCAGATGAGACTGCTCGTCCTGAGTCTGGTGGCCATCTCCTTGGCCGCGGCGCAAGTCACCGAACCGAGGTTGCGGGAGGCTCGCAACGAACCGGGCGCCTGGTTGATGTACGGCCGCGACTATCGGGCCTGGCGGTACAGCGAATCGGCGGAAATCAACACGTCGAATGTCCAACGGCTGGCCCCCAAATGGATCTTCCAGACCGGGGTGCCCGGAAATATGGAAGCGACCCCGCTGGTCTTCGACGGCATGATGTACTTCACGGCCCCGCTCAACCACGCCTTTGCGCTGGACTTGCTGACGGGCCGCCAGATGTGGCGATACTCGAAGCCGGTGCCGCAAGGGGCCAAGGGCTGCTGCGGAACTCCTAATCGCGGGTTCGCCGCCTTGGGCGACCGGCTCTACAAGGTCAACTTCCAGGGAACGCTGGTCGCGCTCGATGCCCCAACGGGCAAGGTGGTCTGGGAGACGGAGGTCGCCGACTACCGGAAGGGGTTCTCTCTGACCGTGGCGCCGCTGGTGGTGAATAACAAAGTGATCGTCGGCATCGCCGGCGCCGAGTTCGGAGTGCGCGGCTATCTGGATGCCTACGACGCGGTAACGGGCAAGCGCGCCTGGCGTTTTTATACGGTGCCGGCGGCGGGCGAACCCGGCGGCGAAACGTGGGGCGGCGACTCCTGGAAACGCGGTGGCGGCTCCACCTGGGTTCCGGGATCCTACGACCCGGAGTTGAACCTGATCTACTGGGGGACCGGCAACCCCGGCCCCGACATGAACGGCGACGTCCGGCCCGGCGACAATCTCTATACCTGCAGCATCGTCGCCCTGGACGCGGACACCGGCAAGCTCAAATGGTATTTCCAGTTCACCCCGCATGACGTCCACGACTGGGACGCCACGGAGGACCTGCCGCTGGTGGATCTGTCGCTTGACGGGAAGATGGTCAAAGCGGTGATTCAGGCTAACCGCAACGGCCACTTCTACCCGCTCGACCGCACCAACGGGAAGCTGCTCGCGGCCAAGGGCTACACCAAAGTCACCTGGACCTCCGGTTTCGACGCGAAGGGCCGGCCCATCCTCGTCCCCGGGCAGGATCCCACCGAGGAAGGCAACCGGTCGTGCCCGGGCCTCGGAGGAGGGCACAATTGGCAGCCCACGGCCTACAGCCCCCGGACCGGCCTGTACTACTTTGGCTCGACCGATGGCTGCCACCTGTATTTCAAGACGGATCAGGAGTACGTCGAGGGGCAGTGGTATCAGCTGAGCACGGTGGGTCCGGCTCGCGAGAACCGGAGGCAGGTTCGGCGATCGCGGTGGATCCGGCGACCGGAAAAACCCGATGGCGGGTGGAACTTAAGAGTTCCCCGAACGGCATGCTTGCCACGGCCGGCGATCTGGTCTTCACAGGCGATGGTAGCGGCTACCTGGTGGCGTTCGACGCCCGGTCCGGCAAAGTGCTGTGGCGGTTTCAGACGGGCGGCAGCATCGCCGCGGCGCCCATCACTTATTCCTTCCGGGGGAAGCAGTATGTAGCCCTGGCCGCCGGGGGATCCATGATGGTGTTCGGTCTGCCCTAGCTCGGCTCAGGTCTCCTCTTCCGGCGGCGAATCGGTCAGTTCCAGGGACCGCCGGAAGCCGCCGGTCTTCCAGGCGGCGTACCCGATTCCGGCCAGCATCCACGCGCCGCCCACCGCCAGCGCCAGCGGCCGAAGCCGGACCCATAGCAGCAGACAAATCAGAAACCCGCCCAACGGCAGTGCGCCGTCCCGCCAGCGCCTCGTCTCCGATCGCCAGTAATAGCGGAGAAACGCCGCCGCGTTGACGCCAATGAATCCGGCGATGGCCCCGAAGTTCAACAACTCGGCGCCCAGTTGAAAGCTCATCGTAAGGGCCCCCGCGATCGCCACCACGCCGGCAAAGATGACGTTGTTGCGGGGGATCCGCCGCTTCGCGTCGATCGCTCCAAAGAAGCTGCGCGGCAGCACGCCGTCACGGCCCATCCCGTAGAGCATGCGTGCGCCGGCCAATTGGGCTCCACTGCCCGAGCCCACGGTTGCTACCAGCAGAGTGACGTTGAGCACGTGAAAGAGCCAGTCCCCGCCGGCGCGACCGGCTACATGGACAAACGCGGTGTCCACGTCCGGGTAGCTCTGGAAGTCCGGCCAGATAGCCTGCGCCAGCGCCACCTGGGTGACGGAGAGCACTCCGGTGATCAGGCAAACCCAAACCGTGGCCAGCAGGACATTGCGGCGTGGGTTCTCGACCTCCTCGGACAACGTCGAAACCGCGTCGAAGCCGATATAGGTGAGGACCGCGACCGAAGTCCCGCCCGTCACGGCGCTCCAGGAGAAGGTCGCCGGATTGTAGAAGGCGCGGGCGATGGAACTGCTGGGCTCGCCGAACAGGTACCGCACAGCCGCGAAGAAGAAAGCGACGATGACGATGCTCATCAAGGCGACCAGGATTTCGGCCGTCCGTGCGCTGGACTGGATGCCGTGGAGGTTCAGCCACGTGAACAGCGAGGCGAAGAACAGAGCCCACACCACATAGGGCGTGGCCGGAAAGGCGTTCATTGCGGCTTTGGAACACCAGATGGTGCAGATCAGCGGGTTGAGGAGGTAATCGAGTGCGAGCAGCCAGCCGGTAACGAACCCCATCGTCGGGTGGATCTCGCGGCCGACATACGTGAACGCGGAGCCCGCGCTGGGATAGGCCGCGGCCATGCGTCCATAGCTCACCGCGGTCAGCATCATGGCGGCCATCGCCAGCAGAATCGCGGTCGCCGCATGACCTTGCGACAACTGGCTGACCACGCCGAACGGCGGCATCGGCGCCGTGGGCTGAATCACCAGAATGCCATAGAAGATCAGGTCCCACAGACGAAGCGATCGCTTGAGGCGGACTGGGTCGGACAAGTTCCGGATTGTACCACCGGCCCCGTTGCTACACTCGAAAGCGATGCGTGGATTGGTGCTGATGCTCGCCGCCGTGATGGTGGCGCGCGCCGAGAATATCCTGGTTCTGCCGTTCTTCGACCTGTCCAATCAGCCCGATCTGAACTGGGTAGGCGAGAGCATCTCGGAGGCGGTCCGCACCGCTCTCGACGAGCACGGCATCGTGGTGCTGGGCCGCGAAGATCGCCAGGAGGTCTTCCGGCGTCTCGCGGTGCCGCCGTATGTCCGATTGACCACCGCTTCGGTCTTCAAGCTGGGCTCAGTGGCGGATGCCACCGACGTCGTCTATGGGCAATACGAGTTGGCTCCCGGCCAGGAGGGGGAGGCGGCCGAGAAACGCTCGCTCCGCATCACCTGCCGCATCGTCAGCCTGCGCGAGATGAAGCAATCGGGCGACCTGCTTGAAATGGGTGCGATGGGCGACCTGGCGGCCCTCCAGAGACACCTCTCCTACCTCGCTCTCCGCCACTTTTCCGGTCCGGCGACGCCCTCCGAAGACGAGTTCCGCCGCCTGAGACCGGCCTTGCGGGTCGACGCGCTCGAAAACTATATCCGGGGTCTGCTGACCTCCACGGCCGACCAGAAGATCCGGTTCTTCACCCAGGCGGCCAGGCTCGACGAGCGTTTTGCAACACCCTGCTTTGAACTCGGGCGTCTCTATGCCCAGCGGAAGGAATACCGCTTCGCCCCCGAGTGGCTGGAGCGGGTAAAACCCGAGGACACACGCTACGCCGAAGCCCAGTTCTGGCTAGGCCTCGCGCGTTATTTCAACGGCGAGTTCGAACGCGCCGAGGCGGCGTTCCGGGCGGTCTCCGAACGCGTTCCGCTCAACGAGGTATTCAACAATCTCGGCGCCGCCCAGTCTCGCCGGCGCCACGCGCAGGCCGTCGACAACTTCCGGAAAGCCATCGCGGGCGATGACGCCGATCCCGACTTTCACTTCAACGCCGGCTACTCGCTGTGGAAGCAGCAACGATTCGAGGAGGCCTCGGCTGCCTTTCGCGCCACGCTCGAACGAGCGCCCGAGGACCAGAACGCCACGATCATGCTGGGGCGCTGCCTGAAACGCTCCGGTCCGCGGCCGGCCGACCCGAAGTCGGACGGCCTCGAGCGAGTCAAGCTGAACTATGAGGGGGCGGCCTACCGCCAGTTGAAGGCCGCCATCGAGGGCAAGGCGAAGTAGCTACAGTTCGGGCTGTCCCCGATTGACGAGTTTCTTGACGCTATACTCGACATCCTGGTGGGGCGTGGTCGAGTTGGGAATGTAGAGCTCGAACCACACAGATTTGTCCTCGGCACGGACCGCGCGGGGGAACACCAGCCGCAGGAACGGATCGCCCGGCGTCGGAGGGAAGTGCCCTTCCAGCTTGTACTTCCTTCGGCCGACGCGCATGGCGCAAGATTTCTCCATGATGCGGGCCTCGCGCCCGTCGGCGAGCGTTTGCCAGTCCTTCCACTCGACGGCCAGCACGATCACCTTTCCGGCGTGCGTCCGCAGGTAGTCGACGTATTCATCGGAAAGGCCTGGCCCTTCGGCAAGCTTGCGATCCGTCCGGAACCAACGTTTCTCGGCCTCGATCACGGGCCTGGCGGAGGCGAGATAGGTCCGGACGCCGCCCGAACTCATCGCCACCCAGGGGGATGCGGTGAGCAACTCCAGGATCTCGGCTTTGTTCCACTCTTCCGGCGGTTTCGTCTCCCAGAACGGGCCGGCCAGCCAGAGCCATAGCAGCAGGAGCGGCATCTGACTGGATTCTCGCATACCGTCCGGGCGCCGGTGTTCGATAGAATCAGAAGAGCGGGGGCCCGTAGCTCAGGCGGATAGAGCATTTGCCTTCTAAGCAAAGGGTCGCTGGTTCGAGTCCAGCCGGGCCTACCATCCAACTCCAGAGAGATCTTCAATTTACCGGCCTCATCGTGAGGTTGCCATTCGGGTCAGATGCGGCGGTGTGCCCAGAATTGTGCCCACCTTGAACCTCGGGAGCGTTTTCTTGTGCCGTCCAAGTGCTCTCGATCGCTTGACTGGGGACCCACTGATAACCGAAGAGAGAAAATCTACTTTCCTCCTGTTCACCTCCTAGACGCTCCTAGACGCGGGCGGTCTGTGGCTCTGTGTTCTATCGTTAAGACGAGTTAAGACGAGTTCTCTCCTTAGTGGTTCAACAAACTACCCGCGAGGAGGTCTGCCCCGAGGTTCGCTCTCAGCGGGCAATCCCCAAGGCGTCGAGCGCCAGATGCCACATCTCGGTGAACAGCGTGACACTTGGGTCGCGATACGCCGCCTGTGCGAGCGCGGCGCGAAGTTGGGTGGCATCGAGCACTTCGACGGTGCCAAAGATGTCCGTAACGCTAGCCAGCGCCGGCGCGCTGATGAACTTACGGATGTTCTTCCGCAGTCCGTCGAGACCCTCCGCGCGCTCGAACGCCGGACCGACCGTGACTATTTCGACCCCGGTGATGTTGAGGTTCGCGGCATCTGTCTCTGGATCAGGCTCAGTGGTCGCGTAATCGCACTCCGTCGCCGAATGCACGTCCATTAAAGTCGCGCCGGGCAGGTAGCCCGATGTCACGGTCAGCGTGACCGCTGGGGCCCCCTCCGCCAGTCCCTCGCTAAGCCAGATGAATCCGGAGGTCGCAAAACACACGTCCGGATCGGACGATTCGCCGCGGCGAAGAGGTGGGTCCACCGCCACGGATTCCGGGTTACTCAGGAAGCGGTTGAGCATTCCAACATTCCCGCGAGCCACCGCTGCCATCAAACACTCCGCCAAGTTCGGAATGGAGCGGAAGTAGATGGCCGCGACCGGAAGCCCGGCAGCGTTTCGAACGCTCCATGTGAAGCGGTATCCTTCGGACCCCGCGCTGATCGCGAGGGGAGTTATCTCCGGATAGGATTGGTCAAGGGGGTAGGTCACCATGGTTCCCCCAGTAGCCAGTCTCACGAGACGACTTCTCATGGTATCTTCCATCAGTGTACCGGAGGCAGTTCCCTGGCCCTTCCGGAAACAACAGCGGGGCCGATCGGGGTCAAAGACCATGGTTCCGGTTTCTCTGGCATCGTGAGCGTTATGCCGCTTTCTCTTGGTCCTCCAACCGCTCCCGCACTTCCACGAACTTCCGGTACGCCGCCGGATCTTCCGACACCTGCCGGATCATCTTCGCTCGCGCCTCCTGAAACTCCGCCGTCTGCTTCCACTCCGGCATGCGCGGCAGCGTCTCCTCCAACTTCCTCCCCTGGTCGATCAGGTGGCTCCGGAACGCCAGCACCTGCAATCTCGCTTCCGGTTTCTTCTGCTCCGGCAACTCCGCGTCCAGCGCGACTGTCTTGCTCCGTAGCAGGTGCCACTCTTCCATCAGCCAACTCATCCGCTGGCTGCTTTGTTCCTTAAAGAGGATGGGCCAACTACTTTTCCTTCGGGTATCCGAAGAGTGTCTACTGTGAGATCGATCGCTATGTTCAGGAGCGCCTGATCCAGCATCTGGCCCGGCGTAGCCAGAGGCCGCACCGCCCTCCGGAAGGAGAGATGTGGTGGGTGCATGTGGGG
>JBJXGR010000272.1:0-4883 GCA_046160045.1 Bryobacteraceae bacterium | reverse complement strand
ACGAGCCTGACATACCTGGGAAGCGGCAAGCTGCTGCTGGCCGCCGGCGAGGGCTCGATTTGGTTTAGCAGCGACTACGGAGAGACCTGGGGGAACCGAACTGCCATGCCGAAAACCAGAGGCGGGGTGGCCTTCAACCTCTGGGATTCTTTCATGGCCGACAGGCAAGGAGCGGACCGCGTCCTGGCCGGCGGGTACACGATGGACATGACTCGGTATCATGGGGCCGCGGCTGCCGGCTATTCCAACGGCGCCATCAGGATCAGCCAGGACAAAGGCCACACGTGGGGAGATCTGATCAAACCATCCGAGTGGACCGGTGTCAGCGAGATCGCCCTGATCCGTGCCGGCAACGGGAACCTGGTGGCCGCCTGCCGGACGGACTGGCCGAAGCGGTTCCGCAAACAGAATTTCGATCACTACGAAGGCATAGCGGTCTCGATCTCCCGGAACAATGGCGCCACCTGGTCGAAGCTCAACCGGCTGTACGCCTGGGGCCGCCATCATCCCAGCCTCGTGCTTCTTCAAAACGGCGACATTGTCATGAGCTACGTGGTCCGGAAGGGCTACCCGGACACCGCCGAAGGCTACCCGCAGTTCGGAATCGAGGCCATTGTCAGCCGCGATCACGGGGAAACCTGGGACCTGGATCATCGCTACATCCTGGCGGCGTGGCCGGGAATCGCCACCGGCCCAAACGCCTGGTACGCCAGCAGCCAGGCGACTTCCACCGTGCTGCTGCCCGGCGGTTCGTTGCTGACGGCGTTCGGCACAGGTTACCGAAGCAGGGATCCGGCCGGGATAGGCAAGCCGGGGCCAAGGGACGTCGGGCTGGTCTTGTGGAGCAGCCACCGCCCGGTGGACACCGATCGAACCATTTCCAACGCTCATTACGATTCTGATCTGCGCAACAACTTCGATCCCTTCGCAGGCAAAACCAAGGTGGCGCCGTTTTGTGCAGCAGCCCGCGGCAAAAAGAATATCGCCGTGTTGGAGGAGGGAGCCCAAGCCAGCGCCTCGGCCAATGACGGCGTTCCCGCTTATCTGTTGCGCAACCGCTATTCGAGACCGGTGCTGACATTGGAGACGCTGCCGGCTTGGGCGGAACTCCGGTGGCCGAACGCTCACCGCATCGCAGAGGTCCACATTCAGCCGGGCGCTCCCGAGCATGCCCGCCGGCCGGGTACCGAATGCGTTCCGCTGGATTACCGCTTGCAGTACTCTAAGGACGGACATTGGGTGGACGTGGTTCCTCCGGTCACAAACGCGAAGCGCTACAAGGACTTCGATCCGCGCCTCAGAGCCTATCTGATCGAGGACAGCGAGTTCGAGTATGTCCACCGATTCCCCGCGGTGTCCACCAACGCAATCCGGATGTACATCACCCGTTCGAGCGGTTCGGCAGACACCGCGCTGCGGGCGATTGAGGTATTCGAGGCGGCCCCGTGAGCGACTGCTCATCGTTTGAGAGCTACTGGTCCGACGCGGAACATTTATGAGAACGAACTGCAGATTGTCACATGCGGTAGCATTCACGGCCGTGCTGTTGTTAGGCGCCCCGAGTTGGGCTCAGACACGTCCCCGTTTCAGGGCTCTTCCCTCCGGCGTCGTCGAACTCACGGGCCTCGGAACCGATGGCGGCATCATCGAGCGAAAAGACGGCACACTGATGCTGGCTCGTGGCGCGGGAGTCCATGATGGGATGAAAGGAAAGGTCACCTACCGGATTTCGCAAGACGGCGGCCGGGTCTGGAGTGATCCCGCGACGTTGAACTCGGAAACCGGCGTGGGCGGCCTGATCAGGCTCAAGTCCGGAGCGCTTGGAATCTACGGGCGGAGGAACGCGAAAGGCGCGAGCCCGTGGGAATACTTCTTTTCGAGATCCACCGATGAAGGGAAGACATGGAGTGCCGGCGCGCTCATCACCAACTATCCGAACTACTATCCGATGCATCATTCGATGATTCAGTTGGAAAGCGGGCGCCTGCTCCTGACGGGCTACTGGGAGGGGCTCAATGGTTCCCATCCCGACACGGAGCGCTCTACACCAGGACCGGATGGGGATTGTGGCGTGGAAAGATTCTCTTCATGGAAGGCCACCGGGGCGTGGAGATGGGCATTTGCATCACCTACTACTCCGACGATGAAGGCAAGACCTGGAAGCAATCCGAGGGCGGCTTGTTTGGATGGTTCGACGAAAAAGGCGAACCGAACGGCGCCGGTGGAATTCTGGATCTGTACGAGCCAACTTCGGCGGAGACCAAAGATGGCCGGGTGCTGTTCATCGCCCGCTCCAACGGCGGCGTGACGTGGCACAGCGTGCAACCGACCCAGTTATCCAGTTCGCAGTCGCCTGCTTTGTTGATTCGCATCCCGAAGACGGGCGACCTGCTTTGCGTGTGGAACCAGGTATCGGCCGAAGAGATCAGGCGCGGGTTCCTGCGAGGGCGGTTGTCCTCCGCAGTTTCGACCGACAGCGGGATGACGTGGCGCCACTTCAAGACGCTGGAATTGCAGGATGGCATGGACGATGTAGGTCAAATTGCGCCTGAGTTTCCAATTCCACGGCGCCTGGTAGCCCGCCCGGGTTTGGGTCAACTGCCTGACGGCTTCGCCATGTTCACGTATCCCAACGTGGACATCGTGGGGGACAAGGTGTTTGTCCGCTACTCCCGCATGTGGCCTCGAGTGATCAGCGGCAAGCCCGAAACAAAGCGAGATCCCAACCTGCCGCTCATGTGGCCCCAATACGAAGAACGCGAAGCCGAGATGACCGGGGAGAGCATCCTGCGGATCTACCCATTGGATTGGTTTTACCGGTAATTCGCCCTGCGATGGAGGATTGAAATGCGTCACTCGGTGGCACGGCGGTTTCTTTGGATGATGCCGTTACTGGTCGTACTGGCCGTGGGGGTCATAACGGCCAAAGCGGCCGGACGCCGCCCGGTCCTCTACAACGGGGATGGCGACTGGTTCTATTGGACCGGGCCGGAAGATATGGACCGGGCCTACCTGGAAGACATTGTCAACCGCCTGGCGGCAGCGCACGTGACCATTCATTCCGAAGTCTTCTATGATGGGGGCCACTGCTTCTACGACACCCGGGCCGGGGTGCGTTTTGACAAAGACCCGGACTACAGGTTGTCGCCCGCCACGAACCGCTTCACCGTACTGGAAGCCTGGAGGATGGTCAACAACTTTCGCCGGCTCCTCTCTCAAGGCAACGAACCTCTCAAAGTGTTTGTCGAAACCAGCCACAAGAAGGGATTGAAGTTTCTGGCGTGCGTCCGGATGAATGACCGGCACGATTTCAATGTGAAACATCCACCCTTGCCCGTCCGCGGACATCCGGAAATGGCCATGAAGCGACTGAACGGCAGCGTGATTGGCGGAATGGACTTCCAACATGCGGAAGTGCGCGACTTCGTCTTCAAGCCGATGGAAGAAATGGTCAGGAAATACGACGTCGATGGACTGGAACTGGACTGGATGCGTTGGGTTCAGATGTTCTCTGAAGACGTCCCCCGGGAAAAGCGCGCCGCGGTCCTGACCGGCTACCATCGCCGCATTCGCAAGATGCTGGACGACGCAGGTAAACAAAAGGGCAAACATTTGCTGCTGTCGGTTCGAGTACCCTCGACCTTGGAAGAGTGCGCTGCTTCGGGGTATGACGTGGAGGCCTATGTGCGGGAGGGCCTCATCGACATCTTGTGCCCCAGCGACTTCATCGTTCTCGATCCACACCTCCGAGTGGATCCCTTTCTGAAGATTACCGGCGGCACCAAGATTTTGACGCTGCCGAGCCTGCACGCGCCAACCGGCTTCAAATCGGGCATTCCGGCAACAGAGAACATCCGGGCAGTAGCGCACAGCTATTACCGGCAGGGCGCGGACGGGATCAGCGTGTACAACTGGTTCACTCCCCGGGAGATCAATCTGCCCGAGAACTTTCCGGCCCTTGCCGAGGCGAGTGACCCGGAGGCTCTGGCCAAGCTTCCGCGCGAGTATCTGTTCAACCCCATGTGGGGGCGGAAATCGCAGACGGGCCGGCTGATCGACTACAAAGCACAGGTTCCCCGGTCGTCGCCCGGCAAGCGCGAGGTATTCCCTTTCCTGATCAAGGAGGATCTCGACACAACCCGAACGGCTCTGAAGCTGAAGATCGAGAACCTGACGTTACTCGACGAGATACGCCTGGACGTGAACGGAACCCCGCTGCGTCCGGAACACTACAAACGGAGCTACCTTGCGGCCGGAAAACGGGGAGACGCCCGATGGTTGGACGCGGGATGGGAAGCTGGACCCTATTACCTTTTTGAAGTGAACCACGCCGGGCGCTGGCTGCGCGACGGAGACAACGAAATCGGCCTGACCCTGCTCAAGCCTAATCCAGCGGTTGACCTTCCGATCACGCTGTTCGAGGTGCGCGTAGGTGTTTGGCCACGGTAGGGCTCGCCTGGGCGATGGGAACTCCCAGCGTGCCCAGGTACACCTTGGAAAAGCCGTAGAGCGCCACGTCTCCTTCCCAAAAACATTCGACTTCCGGCGCGACTACCGGCTCTGTATTTGTGAGACCGTCTTGTGAACGGAAGAACTCGGCGTGATTCGACTGTGTTTGTTCAGCCTGAACTGGAGAGAGGGCGCTCTCCGCTAGAGTGAATAATTCCGCCCTTCGGGCGGGCTGGAGTTTGGCTCTTTTAGCGTCTAACTAACATCCGGCCCGCCTGACTCGAGCCCACGGCGTAAGAAGGTGTAAGAGAATCGCGTTTGCCAATTTTGGGAGCGCGTGGGGGGATATGAAATCCCTCGGCACCAGCGCAGAGCGCGTTCTAGGGCGTCTGGCGAGGTCTCCAGGTGCGGAAAAGCTGTTGAAAAGGCCGCGT
>JBJXGR010000271.1:0-33390 GCA_046160045.1 Bryobacteraceae bacterium | reverse complement strand
CTCGCCAGCATTGCCCGTCTCCGCTTCACCGGCACGCCCAAACTACCATGCACCCTCTCCCCGCCCCGTCAAAACCGGACATTTCTACTTTGCAGAGAATAGGACATTTCTACTTTGCGTTGACAGGCGGAGTGCGGAGTGCGGCAGTTCAGGAGGCCGTGCGGTCTCAAGTATGGTTGGCCGAAGGCCCAATCTAGCGAGGATGCCTGCGACCACGCCTAGGGTCACGAAGGCGCTTCCGCCTGTTTTCAATGCGCTTCGTTTCCAGGCCAGGCAGCCGGCCATGTTCTTTGGCTGCCGAGTCCTTGAACATCCGATAGTGCCTTTTGAGACGCTCGACGTAATCAGGTGAACGGACAAAGGTTCGAAACAGATCCAGAAGAACGGTTGAGTACTTGCTTGAGAGTTGAGCGGGTCGAGGTACGGCCCTCTTTCATCGCTATCGTCCCCGACCTTGCTCCGGTAGAACTCCTGACTCTCCCAGCCGTAGCTGATCGTAGCCCAGACCTCGCTCCAACCGGTCTCCGGCCGCAACACTTGGATGATTGCCCGCCGGCAGTCACAGCCGGGCTCGTTGCAATACAACTCCAGGAAGCCGTAGTTCCCAGCGGGAAGATCCTGCCCCGGCATGACCATGGCGGACTTGGTTTCGCTCGCGCCCACCTCGGGGGATCTTTCGACAAACGGAGTCATCGGCATTGATCCACCTCCGGGCGCCTGGCCGCAACGCGCGGCACAAAAGTCAGGATAGCGTGGCTTCGCGGCCGGTTGCCGGCACGAATTCGCCGCCATCCAGGAGTCTACATTGCTTGTGGGCGGCGCCGGCCGCTTCAGCGGAACTGAAACGAATACACCGCGGCATTACGGTACTCCAGGCGCAAGCGCACGGGCTTGCCCGCCAACTGGCCGACGCGCGCGCCTTCCCATGCCAACTCCTGCTCACCGCTCGACACGATCACCGTGGAACGATCGAGGCTGAACCCGTCGATCCTGCCGCCGGACTGATCCTCCAGCGCGCCGCGCAATTCGCACTCGTCAAAACGGCGTTTCGGCGGTTCCGGCTTCTGCATCGACAAGGAAGCGTCAAGGTCGAGAAAGAGGCGGTTCCCTTTGAACAAAAGCGGGCGGGTCACGAGCGTGCCTCGAGACGGCCCCGCCAGAAGGCCCATCCAACGGTTCTCGGGAAGGGTACAGAGCGCAATGCTCATGATGTCCTTTCCCAGTTTGCTGGCGTTGTAGCTGTGTGCGCCGGCGAACGCGCCGTAGTAGATCCACGCCTGGCCCTTGTGCACGATCGGCCCGGAGGGAGTCATGTAGCCGGCATCGTACGTCCCCACCTCGCCGCGGCCCAGGAACGGCACTTTTCGGTCCAGCCAGTTCCAATGAAACCCATCCCGGCTGGACATGAGAAAAACGTCCCACGTCTGCTCGTGGGTCTCGTACATGGCGTTGAAGCCGATGTAGAACTGGCCGTGGATTCCGGCGGTGAACTGCATGTACTGGTAGTCGCCTCGATCCTCTTGATCGGGCGTCATCATCAATTCGGTGGGCGTCCAGTGGATAAAGTCCGCGCTGGTGGAGTACCCGTACGAGCGGATGTGGCGGTGATCGCCCGTGCCATAGATCTCCGGCGCAAGCGGGTGGCCGGGACGATAGAATCCGACAAAGCGCTCGATGCGCGGATCCCACCCGAGCATGGTGGGCGCGTCGGCGACGTTCCGGCCATGCCGGACCACCGGATTGCCGGGATGCAGCGTCCAATGCAGGCCATCGGGGGAGAACGCCACGGCGACGCCTCCGGTCTGGTTGGCTACCGGACCTTCGAGTTCGCCCATGGCCTTGTAGCGCCGTGCCGGGTCCGGATCGCGCGGGTCCTTGATGACATTGAAGAACTGCGGGTCCGCCCAGTCGCCGAGAATATTATTCTTCTTCGATCCTTTGTATTCATAAACGCCGACGTTGGGCTTCTCCCACGTGTATCCGTCGTGCGAGACCGCCAGACAGAGCGGGCGTCGCTGGTCCGGCCAAGGGTTGCCGAGGTACCAGATCTTGAAGATCTTTTCGTCTTCGTCGTAGATGGCGGTCTGGCCCGTGATCTCGACGCCGTGCGTATCCCCGTAGAGCGCCCCCCGCTCCCAGTCGCGGTCTTCGACAAGGATGGGATTCTTCGCGTACTTGGTGGGACGCGGGACAAACGGGTTGATCTTGCTGGCCTCGTGGATCAGGTAATCATCCAGCAGCGGCTGTCTGACGCTGCCGATCTCGATGATGCCGGGCACAGGGGCGGCGGCCGGCTTAACCAGACGCTCCGCCGCCGCCACTTTCGCCGCCAGTCCAAGTAACCACTCACGCCGTCTGATGTTCACAAGCGCACTCCAAAAACTTTGGCGTCATACAAAAGGAATCGCAGCCGGACCGGCTTTCCGGCGAGCGACCTGAGGTCGACCGGATCCTCCCAGTCCAATGGCGTCCACTGCCGATCGCCGGTGATCTCTTTCGCCCGGAAGATTTTCGCCGCTCCGCCCTCCTCGACAATCAGTTCCACCCGGATCGAGCCCGCCGTGTTGGTGCGGGCGTTGACACGGATTTCGCCGCCGGCCGCGGTCAGCGGCAGCGTGGTGAATTCACCCTTCTGCCGCGCTTCAATGCCCGCCAGCCGTCCGTCCTGCCACACGGCCCAACCAAATCCTTGCGTGTTGGGATAACCCTCCTGGTAGTAGATTCTCCAAAACTCGTTGTGTAGATGGCTGTAGCCGGCAAGCGGAACCGCGACGCGGCCATCCGGCAGGCGCACCATTTGAGGGCTGACGTACAGCGAGCCGCCATCCCACGCGCCCGCGGCCCCGCGCTCGATGATCGTTTCGCGGCTGGTCCAGTTCCAGGTGACGCCGTCGAGGCTCGTGGCCAGGCGCACATCCAGCGCGCTGATGTCGCGATGATAGATCGAGCAGAGGATCAGGTGCCCGTCCGGCACACCGGGATGAACCGAGTAGCCGTTCGAATAGAAATCGTCCGAGGGCATCTCGTCAGCGGCCGGTGTCAGGATGGTCGAGGGAATCGGCCAGTGCGCGAAATCGGCCGTCTCGCTCCGGCCGATGCTCCGGCGCCGTCCGTGCGACGTCCGGAAGAAGCCGACGTACCGGGCCAGTTTCTCGTCGTAGGTGATGCCGCTGTAGGTGTCGCTGATGTGCCCTTTCCACAGTGGTTCCGGCAGCGGCTTCCAGTGGATTCCATCGCCCGACACGGCGCCGGCCAGCACGCCGGCGTTGGTCTGGAGCTTGGGCTCAAACGCGCGTAGCGAGGTCGGCGAAATCAGCTTGTAGCGCTCCTCGGGCCGGGCGGTCGGGTCGATGAATACGGTGCCGCCCTCGATGCGTGGGTCCTTCGAGACGATATTGTTCTGGGTGGAACCGCGAAACTCCACCAGGCCCAGGGCGGGTTTGCGCCATGTCATGCCGTCGTCCGATTCGGCGTAGCACATCGCCTGACCGTATTCGAGCTTGTAGCGGTCCTCCGCCACCTGAATCACGCGGCCTCGCTCGTAGCTGCAGGCGTACCACAACCGGAACTTGCCGCTATCGTGCAGCACCGTGCCCTGGTTGATGCCCATTACCTCCCACGGCTGATCCGGCTTCAGCCACGGGCCGATCTTCCGCGCCTTTTCGACCGCGATGCGGACACCGCTGGCGGTGTTGAACCGGTGGGGCGGCGTCAACCCGTCCGCAAGCTCGATACGGTAGTAGCGGCCCACTTTCTCCAGCACACCGAGAGAGTCCTTGCCGATCTGCGTCCGGTCGAGTGGGAACTTCGTGTCGCCGGGATCCACCTTCCCCCAGTTCCAGAACAGGTGAGTGGTCTCGGCTGGCGATGCCGCCGCGGCCGCCAATAGGAACAGCCATCGGAGCTGCATATTCTTTTCTCGAGCACGCGTCAGGAGAACCGGGCCCCGGATGCGAGCTTGACTTCCTCCGAGATGCGCTTCATGTCGATCGGTGACACGTACGCGAAGGTGATGTGCCTGACCATCAGTTCCCGCGCTTCTTCCGTTCGCTTCCCGCAAATCGCCTCAATCAACAACTGGTGGCCTTCCGGCCGCGACTCCGCCTCCTGGCGCAGGTCCTCCTGGTGCAACCCGTGCGCGCTGTCTTCCTGGAAGCTCAGCGCCAGAAACGGGTACACCACCAGGCGGCACAGCCGCTCCAACCGGTGATCGCCGGCGGCTTCCCAGATGAACTCGTGCAACGCCAGATCGAGATCGAAGAATTCGTCCAGGGTTAGCTCCGGGTCCCGAAGCTGCCGCGCGATCTTTCGGAATGCGGTCACGTGTTCGTCGGTCAGATTTCTGATTGCCTTTTCCACCGCGCGGCATTCAAACACAATACGCGCCGACTGCAGATAGTCGAACTCCTCGAGCGCGACCGACACTACCTTGCGGCCCTGGAACACCGAACCGGCCACCAATCCCTCTGCCTCCAACGCGGCCAGCGCGAGCCGCACCATGTTGCGGCTGACCGAATACTCTCTCGCGAGTTCTTCCTCCCGGAGCCAACTGTTCGCCGCGTACCGGCCGGTCAGAATGCGGACCCGAAGGCTGCGCAGGATCTGAGAACTCAGCGTCAATTTACGGAAAGGTAACTTGGTCATTGCCTGAACTCATCACCTTACCAGGCACTGCCCGTTCAAGACCGGGTGTACAGTGCACCCAGCCTGTTGTAGTCTTGTTGACAATACTACAGGCGTTAGGAGTGGTCAAGAAGGTCTGGATTTAACGGCATCTTATCGGTATGATAACGGCATGATAACGGCAATTTATCGGCATCCGCCCTGCCGTTGAAGCCGTGCCGATGGAGATGAAAGAGCGCACTTTTGATCCCGTCTTCACCATCACTCCCGCCATGGCCGGTGGGCTGATGCGGATCGAAGCGGTCAGGCAAGCCATCGGGTCGCTTCCGATCACACCGCGCGTACTGGCCAACCTGCGCGAGACAGCGCGACTGTTCTCCACTCACTACTCGACAATGATTGAAGGCAACCGCCTGACACAGGAAGAGGTCGCCGAGGTGATTGCGAGAGACCAACACTTTCCCGGACGGGAGCGAGACGAGGACGAGGTCAAGGGGTACTATGCCGCGCTCGACGAAGTGGAGCGGTTGACGAAGCGAGGCGAGAGGGTTTCCGGGACGGCGGTGAAAAGGCTGCACGCCCTGGTCATGCGAGGCGGTAAGACGCGGGTGAAGCCATCCCCCTATCGGGACGGGAAAAATGTGATTCGTGACGCCCGCTCCCACGGGATTGTGTATCTGCCGCCCGAGGCCAAGGATGTTCCGCGGTTGATGGAACAGCTCATCGAGTGGGTGAATCGGAGGGACGAACAACCGGTGCCGATCAAAGCGGGGATTGCCCATTACCAATTCGCCACCATCCACCCGTACCACGACGGCAACGGACGAACCGCGCGCCTCGTGACCACGCTCATCCTGCATCTGGGAGGGTACGATCTGAAGGGATTGTATTCGCTCGAGGAATACTATGCTCGCAATCTGAAGGCCTATTATGAAGCGTTGGCGGTCGGGCCGTCGCATAACTACTACCTGGGGCGAGCCGAGGCCGACATCACCGGATGGATCGCATATTTCGTCGAGGGCATGGCAACCTCCTTCGAGAGGGTACACCACCAGGCTCAGCGCGCGGCCGACAGAGGCGGCAGGGATCGATCCAGGATGTTGCGCGACCTGGATGCCAAACAACGGCGGGCTTTGACGTTATTTCAGAAGTCACGAGAGATTGCGGCGAAGGACATCGCACGGTTGTTCGGCTACCAGCCGAGGACTGCCACACTGCTGTGCCAGCGATGGGTCGAGGCGGGCTTCCTGGAAATGACCGATCCTGCCAAAAAATCCCGACGCTACAAGCTGGGCGACAGGTACGCGGCCATCGTGGACCAAGGCGATCAGGAGACCCTGAAGCCACCGCTCCCTGACGGTCGCGGCTCCGAAGAATCTGGCCTATAAGCCCAACAGCCCCCGTCGCGCTTCGGCGAACTGCTTCGGGTCGAGATGCTCGGCGATGACCGGAATGTCCTCCGGCAGGCAGCGGATTTCTTCGACGAACAGGGGATAGTTCATCTCCCCCTTCATCGGTCCCGGCAGTTGATAGCTGGCGCCATCGGCGTTCAACCGGAAATCCTTCAGGTGGATCACCACGATCCTGCCGCGCAGCGTCCGCACCATTTCGCGCAGCACGGTGTCGCGCTCGGCGTATCGCGCCGGAGGCGTCAGGTTGGGCGGATCGAGCACCGCGCCGATCGAGGGCGGCAGCCGGTCGAGAAGCCCGCGCAGCGACGGCGCGTCGGGACACGCCAGCGTGACGTACGTTTCGAGCGCCAGCGTCAACCCCGCCTTTTCGAGCTTCGAGACATGAGGTTCCAGAAACCGTACGATCGCATCCTCGGCTCCCGGAGCGGAATTGCGTTCGTCCCCCTTCATGAGGTCACGCGAATAGCTGCCGGTCCACGCGATCAAACGGCGTGCACCGATCTCCGCCGCGTAGTCGATAGCCCGCGCGAAGTCTTCCGCCCGCGTCGCCATCAGCACGGTTTCGGGTTGGAGACAGTTGACGTACGCGCTGACGACGTCGCATTGCAATTTCTCCGCGCGGATCCACGCCGGAAGCGCCCGAAGAAAGCCGGGTTCCACGCGGTCCCAGGGGAAATTCACCTGGATGCGGCGGAACCCGGCTTCCCGCGCGGCGGCGAGCGTCCGTCGAGCCGGCTCCTCGGAAGCGCCGAGCTGGCACATGATGCCCAGACGCTCCGGCCAACCCCGCATCGCGAACGCCGCGGAGGCGAGAAACCCCCGGCGGGTCATGCCAGTTTCCAGGGCGCGCGATAGGCCCGCGTCACCAGCGCGTTGGCCGCGTCGTTGGCCACGGCGCGTCCGGCGGCGGCGTCCCATTCAATTCGGCTTTTCGAACGCAGCGCCAGGTTGCCGAGATGCGCCACCGCCGAAACATGATGGCCGACCTCCAGGTTCTCGACCGGCGCCTTCCGCGACCGCACGCAATCGAGGAAGTTCCGTGCATGGCTGGCGCGCACATTCTCTCCGGCTATCGCCGTGCGCTTCATCTCGATCACCGAGGCCCGTTTCTTCGGCTCGGCGATGATCTCCCAGCCCTTGGCATCGAGGATCAGGGTCGCATCGGTACCGGTGAAGGCGACCCCGTGCTCGCGCCGGTCCGGTCCCAGGCCGCTCTGCACCTGGTGTTCCCAGATCATGGTGTACGACGGAAAATCGTAGACCGTGATTTGCGTGTCGGGCGTTTCGGTGTTGTCTTTCAGCGCGTACTTGCCGCCGGAAGAGACCACGCTCTTCGGCCACTCCGGCCCCATCGCCCACAACGCCAGGTTGACCAGGTGCACGCCCCAATCCGTCATCAGGCCGCCGGCGTAATCCCAAAACCAGCGGAAGTTGAAGTGGAACCGGTTCTTGTTGAACGGCCGCAGGGGCGCCGGCCCCAGCCACAGGTCGTAATCGACACCAGGCGGCACGGCCGAGTCCGGAGGATCGCCGCAGTCCGTGATCCAGTCGAGATATGCGGTGCATCGCACCTGGCGGACTTTCCCGATCTTGCCGGCCTGCACCATCTCCACGGCTTCGCGAAAGTGCTCGCCGCTGCGCCAGTGCGTGCCCATTTGCGCGATCCGTCCGTACCGGGCCGCGGCATCGCGCATCACGCGCCCCTCTTCAATCGTGGGGGCCAACGGCTTCTCGACATACACGTCTTTGCCCGCCTGAAACGCCGCCAGCGTCGTCAAGGGATGCCAGTGATCCGGCGTGCAGATCACACAGACGTCGACGTCCTTCCGCTCGACCACGCGGCGGAAGTCTTTCACGGCCGGCGGGCTTTTGCCCCTCAATTTCTCCAGACGCCCGGCGGTCGCGCCAAGGCGCGCATCGTCGACATCGCAGATGACGGCGATCTCGGTTTCCGGATGAGCCAGGAAGGCATTGGAATCGCCGACGGAAATCCCTCCACACCCGATGAGTCCGACCCGAATTCGATCGCTTGCAGCGACATTGGCGGCGGAGGCGCGGGCGGCGAGGGCGGTAGAGGCCAGCGAGGCGCCCAGGAATCGCCGGCGGGAATAATCGTACATAGGAATCCTCCTACGGCCCGAAGTATAACGCCCGCACACTTGGAAGGATACGGTCGGTGGCTGGCTGTTCCGAATTCCGTACACGTTCTGAGCCGTGAGGTTGTCGGAGCCCCTGGGAGCCAACGGCGTATGCCGTGGGATGGCCGGGCGCAGCCCGGCCAGCGCCGGCCGGCAAACAAGGCCGGCCGGCGCCACGGGAAGGTTGACCCTAAGCGTTGTTCCTGAGAGCTTTTCATACTGGTCCTGTTGTATGATCGCGGTTCTGGGCTGCGCGCTCCGGCACGCCGCCGGATGGACATGACTTCGGATTCAACAGGAAGCGGCAGTGCGGCTCTCTCTCCTGGCGAGATCTTCGCCGGCCGCTATGAAGTTCTCAGCCACCTTGGAGCGGGCGGCACCGCCACCGTCTACAAGGTTCGCGACCGCCTCATCAGCGAGGTCATCGCGCTCAAGCTGATCAGTCCCGAAGTAGCGCAGGATCCCAAGCTGGCCGAGAGCTTCAAGCGCGAAATCACCGTCGCCCGCCGGATCGCCCATCCCAATGTCGTCCGCATTTACGACATGGGTGAATTCCGCGGCCAGTTCTACCTGGTGATGGAACTGGTGGAGGGCCGCACCCTGCACGACCTCCTCTCGGAGAAGCGGAGGCTGAAGGCGGGTGAATTCCTACCGGTTTTCCGCCAACTGTGCGCGGCCGTGGCGGCCGTCCATCGCGAGGGCGTCGTGCATCGCGACATCAAGCCGTCCAACATCATGTTCAGCTCGGACGGTCTGCTGAAGCTGATGGACTTCGGCATAGCGCGTTTTGTCGAGGGCGCCCAGAGCGTGGGCCCGGCCATCGGAACTCCGGCCTACATGTCTCCCGAGCAGTTGATGCGGCAGCCGTTGACGCCGGCGGCCGACCTGTTTGCACTGGGAACGGTGTGCTTCGAACTGCTGGCCGGACGCAACCCCTTCGCCGGCCAGAATCTGGCGGAACGCTGCGTCAACCCGCCCCCGGTACTGTCGGCTCCCGGGGTTCCGCCCCTGCTGGCTGAAGCCATCAAGCAGTGCCTCGAGCCGGATCCCAAAAACCGCTTTCTGACCGTTCAGGCACTCATGACGGCCACCCGCGACATCGAAGTGCCGCCGGACCCGAAGACGGAGCCCGAAGTTCTCGAGCCTCCGCCCGAGGCGGTTCTACCCGAACCCGAACCCGAACCCGAACCGGAACCGCCGCCTGAACCGGAGCCGGAACCCGCGCCCGAGGAGCCCTCCGCAATCCTGGGCGAAATCCTTCCCGACGATCCTCCTCCCGTCAAGGAAGCGGTCCCCTTATTCATCGAGATTCTCCGAACGGCCATCAGCATTTACGCCTCCGGGCAGCAGCCCGTCGCCGTCACTCCGACGAACATCACGGTGAAGGCGGATGGATCGATCGTGATGGCGGCAACTTCGGATGTAAATCCGCAAGCGACCCTCGCGATGCGCGATCCGAAGTACTACGCCCCGGAAGCCTTCGCGGACCCGACTGGCCCGGCGAGTCCCACAGCGCAGTCCAGCAGCGTCTACTCGCTCGGCATCATTTTCTATGAGATTCTGCTGGGCCGCCGCCAGTTTAACCAGGAGTTCGCCGAAGTGCTGAGCGCGCCCAGCGATATGCGGTGGCTGCAGTGGCACGGCGATCTGGAGCGGAAGGCGCGCCCGCTAGTTGAAGTCCAGCCGGCGATCCCGCGTCCTCTCTCCGATGTCATCGCACGGATGACGGAAAAGAGAATCGCTCAGCGGCCGGCGACCGTCGCGGAGCTCCTGCCGGTATTCCAGGCCATTCTGCGCACGTTTCAGGATACGCAAGAGGTTCCGGGCGTGGAGATCGCGCCGCCTCATGTCCAGCCCAGGAAACGCAATCTATGGCCCGCGTTGATTGTCGGCGCCGTGGTGCTCGGCATTCTTGGCGGCATCGTCCTTGCAGTCTTGCAGAAGCGGGGCACGCCTCCGGCCGGACCTGTCACGCCGCGGCAGACCTCCGCACAGCCCGAGCCAGCGGCCGCCCCGCCCCCCAAGCCCGGGCAGGAAAACTATGCCGATCGCATCGAGACGGCGGTGGGCCCGATGCTGCTCATCGCCGCGGGTGATTTCGTGATGGGCCGCAATCCTGACCCGAGTGCGCTCGAACCGGTTCCCACCGCCGAGCAGCCGGCGCATTCCGTCCGGCTGGGCTCGTTCTACATCGACCTGCAGGAAGTCTCGAACGCCCAGTATCGAAAGTTCTGCGACGTGACGCGGCGGCCGTATCCGGCAAATCCGCCGTGGGACGCGCAGTATGTCAATAAGGCCGATCATCCCGTGGTCAACGTGTCGTTCGACGACGCCGCGGCCTACGCCGCCTGGGCCAGGAAGCGTCTGCCGACCGAAGCCGAGTGGGAGAAGGCCGCGCGAGGCTGGGATGGCCGTCTCTATCCGTGGGGCATGACGTTCCAGGAAGGCACGGCCAACATCAAGGGGGGAGGAAAGCGCTTCGCCGCCGCCGTGGGCAGCTTTTCCTTCGACTTCAGCGGATACGGCGTGATGGATCTGGCCGGAAATGTCTCCGAATGGGTGAACGCCGAATACGCGCCGTACCCGGGCGCGCCCGCGAACGCGGCGGGTGGAATCGGGGGCCACAAAGTGGTTCGCGGCGGCAACTTCGGATCGAGTGAAGCGCAGGCGATGACGACCTATCGCGGCCACGCCGCCGGTCCTGATCCTTCGATTGGCTTCCGCTGCGCGGCCGATGCCGCCTCCAGTCCCGCGCTTCGCGGGCAGTGATCTTTCACCTGGCGCAGGTCGCCGACCGGCCTTGCGGATCGAAGATTCACCCGCTCCGCTGTTCCGCTACCAGATGCCGATCAGCCGCCACCAGCCGAACCCGATCGTAGTCCAGATGGCGATGTTGACCAGCGAGACCACGAACCCGATCCGCCACCAGTCGTTGAAGGAGACATAGCCGGTGGCGAAGAACATCGGCGACGGCGTGGTGCCGTAGTTGGTCAGACCCGCGGCGAGATTGGTGAAACACGCGAACGCGTAGATCGTCAATCCCGGGGGCGCCCCTTTGGCCAGCAGCACCGCCGCGAACGGCATGAACATCGACAGCATGTGGGCGGTGATGCTCGCAAACCCGTAGTGAGCATAGTAATAGATCCCCAGGGCGCAGGCCAGGAGGAAGACCCAACCCGCGCCGCCGAACCAGTGGCCGACCATGTTGGCGAACTCGCGCGTGACCCCCGCGTCGTTCAGCGCCTTGCCTAGCCGGAGCAGGCCGCCGTACCACACGAAAATGTCCCACGCCGCCCGCTCCGTCACAATGTCTTCCCACGTCAGGATGCCCGTCGCCAGCAAGGCGCAGGCGCCGAGCAGAGCGCTCACCGTAATGTCCAGGTGGTGCCACGGCGTCGTGATCCACAACCCGCAGACCGTAACAAAGACCGCCGCCACGAGGGCCTGGCCGCGGTCGACCGGCCCCATCTTCCCAAGCTCGGATGCGGCGAAGGCCGCGGCTTCCGGGGTCTTGCGGATTTCCGGCGGGTTCAACCGATACACAACCAGTGGCACGATCGCCAGCGATGCCAGGCCCGGAACGATGCCGGCCAGAAACCAGCTCACCCAGGTCACCTCGTAGTGAAAGCTGTCTCCCGCGATTTTCGCCGCCAGTGGATTGCTGGCTTGCCCGGTGAAGAACATCGCCGCCGTCACGCAGATGCTCTGATACACCGCGGTCATCAGAAAACTGCCCAACACCGCCGCCGTCGGACCCGGCTTTGAACCGTACAACTCGGCCACCGACCGCGCGATCGGCAGCACGACTCCCCCCGACCGTGCGCCGTTGGATGGAATGATGGCCGCCAGTGCCATGTCGGTGGCCGACAGCGCATAAGTGACGCCCAGCGAGGTCTTGCCGGCAGCGCGCACGAATAGCAGCGCGATCCGTCGCGCCAGGCCGGTCTTCAGCATGGCCGTCGAGATGAAGAACGCGGCCATGACCAGCCACACGGTCGGGTCGCCGTAGCCGCTCAGCGCTTCCTGAATGGTGAGGCCGCCGAAGACGCTGGCCGCCGTTACCGCGATCAGCACCAGCGCGCCCCCGGGAATAGGCTGCAGGATCAGACCGCCGACGGTGGCCACGAAGATCCCAAACAGCCTCCACCCTTCGGGCCGGATCGATTCCGGACGCGGAACAAGAAACTGGGTCGCCAGGAAAAGGCCAAGGATGATGGCGGTCCCTTTGATTCGTTGTCTTGTAGTGGGAGGGTGTCCGGACATGGAAGGGACATGATATCGCGGGCCCCGACGTGGCGTGGAGTGGCTCGCGAAGCCGCCCTGGTCGACCGGCAAGATCGGCACCTTCGGCGGCTCGCCGGCCGGCTACGTCGCAGAACTTTCTCGCCGCCACCCACAAATAAGGCGTACTTATGAATAGCTGGCTAGTAATATACCCGGCCTATTCTCGGAAGAAGACTTTCCGCCCGCCGAGGAACGTGTGGGTCACTCGAATCTCCTTGACCCGATCGACGGGACAGGTCAGGATGTCGGTGTCGAGAACAATGAGGTCGGCCAGTTTTCCCGGCTCGATCGAGCCCTTCTGCTTCTCCTCGAAGGTCAGAAACGCGTTGTTCATCGTGTACAGCCGGATGGCCTGTTCCCGCGTCAGGCGCTCTTCGGGGTGAATCGGCTCGTCAGTCCAGCGCGGCTGGCGGGCCAGCGTGATCCACATTCCGAAGAACGGGTTGTACGGGTTGACGGACCGCAGGCCGCCGATCTTCTGCATGTGGTCGGAGCCTCCGCCGGCGACGACACCTTTCTCGAACAGTGTTTTGTAGGGCTGGAAGAAGCGCAACCGAGCATCGCCGAATTGTTTCTTCAACGTCGCGCCATCGCGTTCGAGCCAGGCTGGCTGCAAATCGGCGACGATGCCGATGCGGGCCATGGTGTCGACCGCCTCCGGCGACATGAAGTTGGAGTGCGTGATGCACGGCCGCTGGGGGCGGACGGGGAAGTCGCGGTTGACTCGCTCATAGGCCGCGACCAGGGCGTGAACGGCGCCGTCGCCGACCGAGTGCGCCGTGAACTGCAAATCATTCTGCAGGGCCAATCGCGCGATCTGATAGAGCCGCTCGGCCTCGATGTAACGCAGGCCGCGATAGTTGGGATCGACGATGGAAAAGATCTTGCTGAGGCCCCACGGCTCCCGCATATAGGCGCTGCCGGTGAGCATGCCGCCGTCGAGAAATGCTTTCAGGCCGCGCAGCCACAGCATGTTGTCGTAGCGGTGCAGAGGACTCGCGGCCGCCTTGCGGATCTGGGCCTCGACTTTCTCGAACGGTCCGTTCGGCTCGATGTGGTAGTTGATGAATACCCGGCAGGTGAGTTCGCCGCGCTCCTTCAGGCCGCGGTAGACGTCGATATTGGCGTCGCTCGAATTGCGGTCGGCGATGCTGGTGAGACCCACCGAGTTGTAATCGGCCATCAGCAGTTTCAGCCGTACCATCCGATCGTCGAGCGTGGGGCTCCTGCCGGTGGGAGGAGTCTTGACGAACTGCGAAGCGCTGCGAAGGATCCCGGTGGGCTCGCCCGAGGGTTCCCGCTCGATCTTGGAGCCTTGGCCTTCTTTCGGATGGCGCTCCCGGGTGATGCCGTTCAACTGGAGGGCCAACGAGTTCAGAGAAGCGTCCGGGCCCGTGCGGAAGATCACCGGATGGCGAGGCGCCACCTCATCGAGTTCGGCGCGCGTCGGATAGCGCTGATCGCGCAGGCGGGTGATGAAAACCTGCGACAACGTGATCCACTGGCCTTGCGGCACGACCTGCGCCCTCCCTCGGAGGTAGGTCAACACGTCGGCGATCGTCTCCATATCCGCGATCGGATGATCGAACTCGTACATGGCGGCATCGGCCGCGTGGGTGTGGCTGTCGATCAGGCCGGGAAGGACCGTCTTCCCTTGAAGGTCGATAACTTGCGTGTTCTTTCCGCGAAGGCGGAGCACCGCCGCGTTCGGGCCGGCGGCGAGGATGCGGTCGCCGCGGATCGCAACCGCCTGGGCGATCTCAAAGCGGGCGTTGACGGTGACGATCTTGCCGTTCTGTAGAATCAGGTCGGCGAGCTGAGCACACATCGCCGAGGCGGACAGAATGGAGAGGAAGACGAAACGCATGAAGGTCTCTAGCGACAAGCGTATCGCGTCCGGCCTGCGATATCATTCCGTAGATCCATGGCGAACGAATCGAAGCTGGTTATTGTGATCGACGCTCCGATGCCTGCCCGGCAGGCGGAGCGGCTGCGCGCGCTGTCTCCACGGATTGAGCTGGTGGAGGGCGTGTCCGCGGAGTCGCTCGCGCGAGCCGAAGTCATCTACACCTCGCCGGCACGGTTCGAGCCGGACCAATGCCCGAGGCTGCGATGGGTGCAGACCAACAGTGTGACGATCGCGCACCTGGCGGACCGGCCTATCGCGAGGAGCCCGGTGCCCGTGTCGAACGTGCGCGGCGCCTATTGCCTGTCCGTCGCCGAGTGCGCGCTGGCGATGCTGCTGGCTCTGACCCGGCGCCTCCCGCAGTGCGAGGCGCTGCAACGGGAGAGCCGCTGGCCTTCCGAGTATCCGCCGCTGGGAGGTGAAAATTGCTTCGGCAAGACGATGGCGCTTGCCGGATACGGTAGTACGGGACGGCATCTGGCGCGGATCGCCCAGGCGATGGGCATGCGGGTTCTGGCTTCGAAACGCAATCCGGAGCGCCGGGCCGCGGTGAACGAGTTTTGCTTCCCGGGTGCGGGCGATCCCGAGGGTCTGATTCCGGAGCGTCTCTTCGGGCCGGCCGAGACGGGTGAGATGTTTGCACAAGCCGACTTCGCAGTGGTGACGCTGCCCTTGACGCCAGAGGCGCGCGGCAGTATCGGGCGGAGGGTACTGGAATCGTTGCCCGGGCACGCGTACCTGGTCGATGTTGGACGCGGAGGCGTGATCGAGGAGGCGGCGCTGGTGGAGCATCTGCGGGCTGGACGCATCGCGGGCGCGGCGCTGGACGTGTTCGCCACGGAGCCTCTCCCGCCGGAGAGTCCGCTGTGGTCGATGCCGAATGTCCTGATCGTCCCGCATTTGGGCTCGTACACGCGAAACCAGGCGGAGTTGGCGACGGAGGTGTTGATCGAGAATGTGTCGCGCGATCTGGAGGGCCGGCCGTTGTTGAACCGGGTGGATTTTCGATTGGGGTATTAAACCTGGCGCGAACGATGGGACTCAGCGCGCGCGCCGGTCGGAGACCGACGCCACTAGAAAGGGCCAACCCCAAGAGGCGCGCTAAAGCGCGCCGCGGACTGAAGGTCCGCCCCACGGGATCGGAGGATGTCCAAAGTCCAGCGGGAACTAAAGTTCCCATGCAAGCTGAAGCTTGCGCCACGCCGGAGGACCGGCGACCGCACCGTTGGTTCCCCAACCGGAGCTAATTATCTTTGGCAAACAATTCCGCCAGTTGGATCGTGGTCTGCCCCGCATTCAGCACGCTCTCGACTCGAACCGGCTCCGCTCCGGCGTGGTACTCCCACGCGGACTGCTTGACCGGATCGATCACCCAACAATAGGGAACACCCCAGGCGTGATATTCCTCGCATTTCGCGAGCATGGCGCCGAGCCGGTCTTCCGGGGACAAAATCTCGCAACACAACTCTACGGGCTCGACGGGATAGGGGTCCGCAATCGACTTCGCGGCGATGACGTCCGGGATGAGGAAGCGGGTAGGTGACAGCCGCAGCGTCACCTCGGGTACGGCGTCTAACCCGAGACGGCGCAGCAGCAGGACCAGAGTAAACTGAACCAGTCCGTGCAGCTTTGTGGGCATGGGCTTTGCATGGAGCACGCCATCCCGGTACTCGCACAGCGGTTTCTCCGTGCGGCTCAGATACTCCTCCACCGGCGTTAGGGATGTGCTGCTCATGAGATCCGCTCTCAGTATAGATCAGGATTTTGTACCGGCAGCCGGTTGTGCCGGCCCGAACATTCGAGTTTGAGCGAAGCACGTGAGGGAACCCGTTCCAGTACACTGGAAAGTTTCCCGGTCCGCGGGGGAAACGCCGGGCGGAAGCGCCGGGCGACACACAACGTCGCCCGGCGCCACTTATGGGAGGAACATGAAGATTACGGATGTGCGAACGATGCGGCTGAGGGGGCCGCGGCCTCATTCGGTCGGAGGGAAAGTCGGGGTGCTGCACAAACGACTGGTGCGCGTGGATACCGACGCCGGCGTGTACGGACTCGGCGAGTGCGACGACTTCATGGGTGTCTGCGACGCCATCGCCTACATCCGGGCGATTCTGATCGGGCGCGACCCGATGGCGATCCGGCCGATGTTCTCCGAGATCACCTACGGGACGCTGCCGCCGCATCCGGAGAACGCACGCTACGACGATCGCCCGCTCGAGTGGAGGCCCCAGATCTATGCGCTGTGCGCGCCGACATGCACGCCCACCGGGCCGCTGGTGTGGGGGTTGAGCGGTATCGAGATGGCGCTGTGCGATTTGGCAGGCAAAGCGCTGGGCACGCCGGTCTACAACCTGCTGGGCGGGAAGTTCCGCGACCGGGTACTGGTCTATCTGGACCGCAGTTCCCCGCCGGATTCCGAGGACCTGGACGCGTGGCGCCGGATGGCGGCGGAGGTGATCGAGAGCGGCTTCACGCACATGAAATTCGATGCCGAGTACGTCGCGCCCAAGATGACGGCGGACGTGTGGAACCGCTCCATCTCGGGCGCGCAGTTGCGGCGAATTTCGGAACGGCTGGCGGCGGTGCGGGAGGCGGCGGGGTGGGATGCGGAGATCTGCCTGGACGGGCACATGCACTACAACGTGCCGGACTCCGTCAGGCTGGCGAACGAACTGGCGCCGCTGAAACTGATGTGGTTCGAAGACCCGACGCCGATCACGAATCCCGATGCCTGCGCCGAAGTGCGCGCCGGGAGCCCGATCCCGATCGCCGTGGGCGAGATGTTCATCGCCGAGCAGTTCCGCATGTTCATCGACCGCAAGGCGTGCGACGTGATGCATCCGGACGTGATGTTCTGCGGAGGCCTGCACGAGGCGCGCAGGATCGCCGAATATGCGGAGTTGCACTACCTGCCGCTGGCGCTGCACGGCAACGGCGGGAGCCTGGCCACGATCGCGGCGGCGCACGTGGCGGCGGCGACGCGGAACTTTCTGGGGCTGGAATATCACTTCATCGAAGCGGACTGGGTGGGGGAATACGCGACGCGCGAGGGCGCTCCGCTGTTTGAGAACGGGCACATTCGGCTGACGGACGCGCCGGGGTTGGGGGTGGAGTTGAACCGCGAGGTGTGTGAACGCTATCTGGACGAGGGAGAGAGGTTGTTCGACTGAGGGCCGGAGTCTCGATGTACGCTGAAGATGGAACCGATATGAGCCGCGTCGAGCAAATCGAGCAACAGATCACGTCGCTGGACCAAGCCGAACTCAAGGCGCTTCGCGAGTGGTTCGCTCAGTACGACACGGAGCTTTGGGACAAGCAAATCCAAGCCGATGCGGAGAGTGGCAGGCTGCTGGGACTTGCCGAACGTGCCCTCGCTGACCACGAAGCGGGCCGGACCACCGAATTGTGAAGCACTACGCCGCGCCCGACTTCTGGACCAGGTATCAAGGATTGCCGATCGAGGTGCAGCAGTTGGCTGATAAAGCTTTCGAGCTTTTGAAAGCTGACCCTCACCATCCATCGCTCCACTTCAAGAAGGCCGGCCGGTTCTGGTCGGCGCGAGTTGGATTGCATTACCGTGCCCTGGCGGTGCAAGTCGCTGATGGCGTGCTTTGGTTCTGGATCGGCACTCATGCGGAGTACGACAAGATTCTTGGATAATCGCCGCATGTTCAAAGGTGGTTGCGATCCGATCAGAGTTGATACGACACAGCCGGAGATGGGAAGGCCATGCAGGCGCCGGCGCCACGAAAAGGCAGCCTTTCTCCTTCGGTTAGGCTGCGACAATGTACTCCACAATCGTCTTCGGCTCCGGAATCGGCTCGCCGTCCGAGTCAGGATGCTCTTCGGGGTATCGGGGACGCGGAACATCGCGGGATGGCCGGCAGTCGTCATATGTTCCTTCAGGGCGAATGCTTGCCCAGCAACCTTGATGGCGGACTTTCGAGCGAACGAAACCCCACGCCGAGAAGGTGTGGGTAGCCAAGATGTCAGTCCACCGTCAAGTTTCAGGTAGTCGGAGCACCACCCCGCCACCGCTCGCTGAGAGGTTGTGAAAAAAAGGGGACGGCCACCCCGTTTCCCGATTAACGATTTGTGGAGAATCAACGAGTTGTCGCAAGTGAAGCGGGGTGACCGCCCCCAATTTTTCACGGCTTCTGACGCTCGCGGCTCAGAAGACCGGCAAGTCGAAATGGTCCACCAGGCACCGATCGCTGGACGGTCGCGGCTTCAAAAAAACGCAACCTACGGCTTGGAACGTGTACGAAATTGGAACAGCGACCGCTCCCTCAGAGGCTGTGAAAAAACAGGAACACCGGCCGACCGCCAGTGCAGACGATGTGGAACGCTGAGACAATGGTGGCGGGAACGCTATGACGATTGATATTCCCGACGATCTTGCGCGTGAATTGGAAGGTGCCGCCGCGGCCGAGAACAAGAGTGCTCAGGATGTGGCACTAGACCGTCTGCGTGCCGCTTCGGAGGCGGCCTGCTCTCCCCAGGCATTATTGCGTGCCATCCGAGAGATGCCGCATCCGAGCCCGGCCGCCGTCGACGACCTCGAAGCCGCCATCGCGGCAGGCCGCTTGCCGGTAGCCGACCAGGGGATGTTCGATCGGTAGCGACAAGCGTGACCTACCTGTTAGACACGAACGCGATCAGCGACCTGATGCGGTCCGCGCCTGGAATCGAGAATTGGATGGCGGCATTGGACCCGCGCGACCGAGTCATCGTCTGTACGATCGTTCGTGGCGAATTGCTGTTCGGAGTGGCCAGACTACCGGAGGGGCGAAGGCGAACTGAGTTAGAAGACACCGCGCACCGATTTCTGGCTGCCTTCCCGTGCGAGCCCATCACGGCGAGAGTGGGCGATTTCTACGCGGCCGTCAAGATCTCTCGACAGCGAATGGGCCTTGTCCTTGATGAAAACGATTTATGGATCGCAGCGACTGCGCTCGCTGGCGGTGCGACGCTCGTGAGCCGCGATCGTGACTTCGCAGGAATCGAAGGCCTGGCCCTGACGACTGTCGAATAGGCGCCACACGGAAGCTGTCAGCCTTAGGCTGCGACAATGTACTCCGCGATCGTCTTCGGTACCGGAATCGGCTCGCTATCCTCCGCCATTCCGGCCAGATGCATGCGCATCGCTCCACGAATCATTTCGGTGGTCTCTTCGAACGTAGGTCCGGCTGCGGCGCATCCAGGCAGATCCGGCAAATGCGCGCTATAGCCGGTCCCGGTTCTTTCAAACAGAACGGTGTATCTCATTTTCAGCCCCGCCTGTTTCGGTGGCTTCCCTCCTGGTTCACGAGACGCCAGCCATCGCGTTCAACCATCCGAATTGCGTCGCGAACCTTCATGCCCTATCGTCCACGGCGCTGGGCAGGAGTAATCGGGGTCCATGCCTGATGACAGCACCATTGTGTCACTGGGCGCTATCGGGACTCAGGAGCCGAGGGAAGTTTGGATAGCACGACATTTTCGAGTACGAAGTCACGGCGCAGATGGGCGACGGGCGTGGCCACTTCATACTTAACGTCCATTTGCTCGATCTGTCTGTGCGTCAAGGCCACGGGTCCGCCATAGAAACGACCCTGGCCAAAGCTGGCCGGGAAGAAGGTAACGGCGCGATTGACGGGACTGAAGCCGAAGTCGGGCAGCGGCGACAGGGTGGGAGGATAAGCAATCGTCTGATGGTGGAATCGCTCTCCGGTGTCCCGCGCGACGAGGGAAATCGCGACCCGGTGACGGGTCCTGAGGGGCATCGTGCACCGGATCCACGCTCCCACGCGATCATGGGCCGAATCGCACCGGCCGACTCCCGGAAGCGTGACAGGGCGTCCGTGCGCCGACCGCTGAGGAGTCTGCGGCTGAAACAAAGTCAACCACAGCGTTCCGGCGAGGCGCACCGGCCGGTTCCTGAGACGGTCGAACTCTTCCTGGCTGAGCCGGAAGGCAAGTCCCCCAACCGAGTACGCGCTCGGCCTTTCAAAGAGGGATAGCGACGATCCGTCACCAGCACTGATGCGCACGGTGACCGCTTCCGGGTTCACGTCTGTATTTTCCGGGACGCCGGTCAGCCGGTATGGAAGGGAAAGAGTGTACGATTCCCGCACCCAGGTTTCACCGCTCTTGAGCGGAGGCTCCACATTGCCGTCGCGACTGACGGACAGAACAACCGAGTGGAACGGTAGCGGCTCAGGCTGAACGGCAGCGTTTACCGCGAAGGCAACATCGGAAGAAATGAAGAAACCACTTGTCGCCAACAGGAGACAACCCGCAAACAGGGCAAGCCCAGTATGGGTACGACGCGTCCGGAATTGCCAGAGGCTGACTGTGGCAGCTCCGAGAAACAAAATCAACTCTGCGATTCCTTCCGAAATCCAACTGACCTGGCCCGGAACGATCCGCCCGACACGGCCGTAGAGTTGGCTGGCCCCCACGAGAGCGCCCAATACCAGAAATGTTCCGATCGTGAAATACGACAATCTTCTGGTGATGGCCGCCAAGGCGAACGCAGGTAGCCAGAGTAGGGCAGCAAGGTAGAAAAGCTTGATCAGCAGGCCTGGGATTCGGGGCAGGGTGTCAAAACCGAGGGATTGCAGAATCACGATGCCGGCGATCAAGAAGGGCACGACGACAAAGACGGCGACAAAGCAGAGCTTGGCGGCGCCAAGGCTAAAACGGGAATACGGGCGGCTTAGCCAGAACTGAGTGTCCCCTGGCAGCGATTCCTCGTGGACCAGGCGGGCAATCAAATAGAGCCAACAGGCGGAAAGGAGCATCGGAAAGAGGGCACCGGCGTGGATTGCTCCATCGACCGATTGGGTCTCCTCCCTCACAAATAGAGCTACGCCAGCCAGCGAGATCAGGACGGGCAACCATAGCCGGCGGAGGTCTTTGCGGAAGATGTGCAGGGCCTGTTTCATCACTCTCTCCTTTCACGCGGCTTTGCGGCCCGCTCTTGCCAGGGCGACGAAGATCGACCGCAGGGGCATCGCGTTCACGGCGACGTCGCGAACCGATGGGAAAAGCCGGCGAATTTCCGACATCGTCCGGTTGTGGTCGAAATGCGTGTCCACAAAACGCACCAGGGCGGGGGAGGTTTCCGGTTGCAGCCACCCGGGCGGCCAGCTCGGCGGGACCGGCGGTGGAGCGTCCAGGGAAACTTCGATCTCGCGAACCCGGCTCGCAAGCGACGTGAGCTCCTCACTGAACTGCAGGCGTCCGTTGTCGAGATACCCGATGTGGGAGGAAAAGCTCTCGATCTCCGCCAGGTCGTGCGAGGAGAGGAAGATCGTCATCTCGTCCGCGCGCTCGACGATGCTCTCGATCAGTTCGTCGCGGACCAGAGCGTCGAGGCCGCTGAACGGCTCGTCCAGGATGACCAGCGGCGGCCGGTACGCCAGCGACGACGCCAGCGCCGCTTTCATCTTCATTCCCCGCGAAAGATGGCGCAGCTTGCGGTCGAGCGGAAGCTGGAACTGGCGGATCAGCGAATCGGCCAGCGAGTCGTCCCAGGAAGGATAGAAGGCTTTGCAGTAGTTGAGGAAGTACCCTACGGTCATCCAGGTGGGTAGCTCCTGGTTCTCGGAGACGTAGCCGATGCGCCGGAACTCCTCCGGGCCCAGGCGCCGCGAGTCGACGTTCAGGACGGCGGACTCGCCCGAAGTGGGCGTCACCATGTTCATCAGAAGCTTGATGGTGGTGGTCTTGCCCGCGCCGTTCGGTCCGACGAACGCGTAGACACTGCCTTCGGGGACTTCGAAGGTCAGTTCGTTCACGGCTTCGGTGTGGCGGAACCGCTTGGTGAGTGCTTGCGTACGGAGAATGCTGCTCATGACCTCCCCCGGATGGCTGTGGCCGAGGCATCGAGGCGATGCCAGTGCTCGGAAAGGGCGTGGATGACTTCGTCGAGATCCAGGCCCAGCTTTTTGGCGTCGACGACCAGTTGCTCGAGTTCCTGCCGGAGCAGGCGGCCGCGGTCGGCGGCCGTGGAGGGAGTCCGGCCGGCCACCACCGTTCCGATGCCGGGACGGACTTCGATCAACCCTTCGTTGACCAGCGTGCCGATCACCTTGTGCGCCGTGTTGGGATTGATCTTGAGCGCTTTGCTGAGAGCGCGGACGGAGGGGAACGGGTCGCCGGAGCGCAACTGGCCGGAGATAACCGCCTTCTTGGCCGCGTACACCACCTGTTCATGGATGGAGACGCCGGGCTGGAAGGAGAGGCGGAACGGAATCACAGGTGTATTATGACGGATAGTACAGCACATGCAAGCGGCAAATTGCCGCAGGGGCGCCGCGGGGGACTAAAGTCCCTGTGCACACTAAAGTGTGCGCCACGTTTGCGCGAAGGCAGACGAAGGGGCGCCCTAAAGGGCGCCGCGGCCTGAAGGCCGCCCCACCATCAATGGACGTCAGGTCACAGGGCCGGCCACCTGGCGGACGATTTCGGCATTCTCCGTGATCTCGTCCTTGTACTTTGGAAACATGCCGACGATGACCGCGTCAGAAGGTTTGATGTGCTCGAAGGCAAAACGGAATGCCCCTTCGACCTGCTGACGGCTCGAGATATTCCGCCCGGCGCCGAGGAGCTTGAAAGCCAGGCACGGGCGCTTGGTCTGGCGGACAGCCCGGCACATCCGCTCCGGGTCCTTCTCCATATAGATCTCGCCGACGGGCGCTTCGCCGAAGGCGGCACGGGCTTCTTCCCTGGTCCGGCTGACCCGGTAGAGGCAGGTCATGTAGTAATCCACGTCCCAATCCGCGGACTCGATGAAGTCGACGACCTCCGGATTGTGGGTGGAAACACCAACCATGACCCCTGAATCGCGCACCCTGCGGCAGAACTCCCTAACCACCGGCATCTCGCCCTTGCGGAAGCGGTCATCAGTAGTTCCGCCGTGGTGGGCGATGCCGATGGGTCCCAGCGCGGCGACTTTGGCAATCACGGCGGGGTCTTTCTCCATCTCCCCCATCCCCAGCACGAAGACCTGCAGTTTGCCGCCCTCGGCGCGCAATCGGGCCAGATCGGCTAACGTCTGTTCACTGTAGTGGAACTGCCAGGTGTTGATGCCCGCAGCCTGCGAGCGGTGAAGCAGTTCCAGGCGGCGATCCTGCGTCATCCAGTCGCGCATCGACTGGTCGAGGATGCGGTTGAAATGCGAATAGCCGAACAGGGGGTTGCTGCCCGTGATCAGCCTCGTGACGCAGTGCTTCCCAAAGGTGACGGCGGGAAGCAGCGGAGCGGCTGGAGCGGCGGCCAAGGCGGTCCCCACAGCGACCGTGGAGTGCAAAAATTGCCGGCGGGTCTCGGAGAAGGAAGGCATGCAAGGAACTCCTGGGGTGTATCCGCAGCAACTGGCGTGCCAGAGGGGGCGGGCAGGTTGTCCCTGCGTCGAAGAACGATGCTCCGAGCCTACGGAACCCGGCGGATCCCCGCTCTTCCCGCAGACACCGGCAGGCCGGAGAGCGATACTGAAAGCATGAGGCGAGCATTTCTCGGTGTCCTTGGAGCGGTCCTGCTGGCCGGAACCGGATGGGCGGGTCCGCCCGAAGGGGAAGCCCGAACCGGTGCGGAAAGCTGGGTGGCGCTGGTGGATGCGCGGAAGTACGCCGAAAGCTGGACGGAAGCGAGCGGCATGTTCCGGAAGGGTGTCACCAAGGAAAAATGGGTAGAGATGGCGGGCAAGGCGCGGGAACCGTTTGGACCCCTGCGGTCGCGGAGTTTCCTCGGCGCTGAATTCGCCAAGAGTCTGCCGGGGGTACCGGATGGCGACTACGCGATTGTCCGTTTCCAGACAGCTTTCGAGAAGAAAGCGGCAGCGATCGAGACCATCAGCATGACGGCCGAGGATGGAAAGTGGAAAGTTGCAGGGTACTTCATCCGGTAGTCCAGTCTATCTCCCGATCGAAGATGGAGTCCAAATCGAGCGAGTGATTCACGCCGCGGAAGACTATCAGCGGGTGCTCAGGCAGCGGCGAGTCTGACGCCTCACGAATAGATCTCGCGACGGCTCAACCGCCGCGGCGCAGGGTGGGCGCGCTTCGCCATCAGCACCTGATGGACGTCGGTGTACCCATCGGCGAAACACACGGCCGAAGCCGCCAGGTAGAGCAGCCAGGTGCGATACACCTTGCCTCCGACCAGGGTGCGGCAAGCTTCTTCGTTCGCGCGCAGCCGCTCCACCCAGGTGCGGCATGTGAGCGCATAGTGCGGACGCAGATTCTCGACGTCCAACACCTCGAATCCGGCGATCTCCGCCTGGCGCACCACTTCGTCGAGCGGCGGCAGATCGCCGCCAGGGAAGACTCGCTTCTGCAGGAAGATCCAATCGGGGCCAGGCTTGACCGTGCGCGGGCGCGCGATTCCGTGATTCAGAAACAGACCGTCATCCGCAAGCAGTTCGGCCATCTTTCGAAAATACTCGGGCAGGCGGCGAATCCCCACGTGCTCGAACATCCCGACGGACGCGATCTTGTCGAAGCGGCCGGTAAAATCGCGGTAGTCGCGATAGAGGATGGCGGCGTTGGGATCCTGCCACCCGATCGGAGCATCCGATTGCCGCCGGCTCAGCGTGCAGCCGGTCGCCCGGACTCCATAGTTGGCGACCGCGTGGAACACGAGCGCGCCCCAGCCGCAGCCGATGTCCAGGAACCGCTCGCCCGAGCACAGGCCGAGTTTGCGGCAGATCAGATCCAGTTTGGCCAATTGCGCTTCTTCCAGGGTCCATTGGGGGTCCTCGAAATACGCGCAGGAATAGACCATTCGCGCATCGAGAAACTGCCGGTAGAAGGCCGCCGGATGATCGTAGTGAAACTCGATGTTCGAGCGAGCGCGAGCCCGGCCCTGGCTCCACCGCTCCCAGCGCAAGGAGTCGAGCCGCGCGATCAGGGTGAGCAGCCTGTTCCGCAAGCTGCTTCTGGGCCGCATCACCAGAGCCCGCAGGGCGGCGAACAGATCGCCTTCGACGTCGATGCGGTCTTCGATAAATGCAAGGGCAGCGGAGTAGATATCACCCTTTTCGAGGGCTTCCGCCTCTTGCGGTCCGAGAGCCTGGAATGAGAAAGCTGCCGGCCGTGGCCGTGTCCCGGCTATGGACTCAACCGTGTACGCCGGCGCGGTTGCTGTCGACATCTCCCGTACCTCCTGAGAGTTGTGGACTTGTCCTTGCTTTCAGGATAGAACCAACGGCATCTCAATTCAATCGGTCGCAAGTGATATCAGTAGAGGAATGATCCGTTCCTCAACGGCGCGCTGCAGACTCTCCTGATGGCGATGGCGGGAGCGGGTGTCTTTCAACTAGGCCCAGTGCTCCTGATATTGTTCGTTGCCGTGTATGCGGCGTCGACGTATTGGTACGGCAGGTTGCTGGAACGGCGCGCGACCGGCTGAAGGTGTCAAGTCGCCAGGTCCGCTCGCTTCCGGGGCTGTGAAAAAAGAAGAAACGCAACCCCACGGCTGACGCCGTGGGCTCTTAGCGAGGGCCTGGCTTCGGCTAGCTCGCTACCGCGCAAGGGGCAAAGTTCGAAATGCCAGCGGCCGGCTCCATCACACGCCCCTTGCGGGCGGTGACGGCGTCGGCACGAACGGCGCGGCGAATATAGTTGGGCAGGCGCGGCTCCTCCATCGGAGGCGTCCAGAGCGGCTGCGGGTCCACATTCACAGGAGGCCGGATGGACGCCGCCTGGCGCACCGGCTCCTTGGCCCCCGATCCCTTCCGGACGATGGTGGCCTGCTCTTCGCTTTGGGTGACCTTGTCCCGCGCCGTGACCTTCAGAATGCCGTTGGCGTCGACGTCGAAGATGATCTCGATTTGGGGCGCGCCCCGCGGCGCCGCCTGAATCCCGCTCAGCTCAAAGACACCCAACAGGTTATTGAGTTTTGTCCATGCGTGCTCGCCCTCGAAGACTTTGATTTCGACAGCGGACTGATTGTCCGTAACGGTGGAGACAGCCCGGCTGCAACGCGAGGGGATCGTGGTGTTGCGCTCGACCACGGTCGCAAAGACGCCGCCCGCCGTCTCGATTCCCAGCGACATTGGAGTCACATCCAGAAGGGAAAGTTCCTTGATCTCGCCGCTCAAGACGGCGCCATGAATCGCGGCTCCCAGAGCGACTGCCTGATCGGGATTGACGCTCCGGTTGGGAGCCTTGCCGAATAGTTCCTGGACGATCTGCTGCAGGCGCGGAATCCGCGTCGAGCCGCCCACCAGGATCACATGATTGATTTCCCCCGCGCGGAGGCCCGCGTCGCGCAGAGCCTGCCGGCAAGGTTCCACCGTGCGCTGGAACAGGTCTTCCATCATCCCCTCGAACTCCGCGCGCGACAGAGTCACACTGAGGTGCTTCGGACCGGCTGCGTCGTGGCCTAGAAATGGCAAATGGATGACGGTCTCGTGCACGTTCGAAAGCTCGATCTTGGCGCTCTCGGCGACCTCTCTCAAGCGCTGTAGAGCAGGCTTGTCGTCTGAGAGGTCTATGCCGTGTTCCTGCTGAAACCGGTTTAGCAGAAAGAGCATCAGGCGCGCGTCGATATCGTCGCCTCCCAGTAACGTGTCCCCGGCCGTCGCCTTTACTTCGACCACGTCGTCGGCCAACTTCAGAATCGAGATGTCAAAGGTCCCGCCGCCCATATCGAAGACGGCGATGGTCTCCCCGCTGAGTTTGTCCAGCGCGTAGGCCAGCGCGGCGGCCGTGGGCTCGTTGAGGATCCTGCGAACGCGGAAGCCGGCCAGTTCGGCGGCTTCCCGGGTCGCCTGTCTTTGGGCATCGTTGAAGTATGCCGGCACGGTGATCACCACCTCGTCGGCCTCCCCCAGGTAGTCTTGGGCCGCGAGGCGCAGATTCCTCAGAATCAGAGCCGCGATCTCGGGCGGAGACATGGTGGTATCGCCGAGTCCGATGCGGGTTTCGCCAGCCTCGCCGGACTGCACCGGAAAGGGCAGGTCCGGTGCAACACCCTTCAGATCGTGGAAGGAACGTCCCATGAACCGCTTGACGGAGAAGATGGTGTGCTCGGGATCGATAATCGAGCGACGCTTGGCCGCGTGTCCGACGAGAATCTCGCCGTTATGCGTGCGTCCGACGACGGACGGCGTCATCGAGTGGCCTTCCCTATTCGCGATCACCACCGACCGGCCGGATTCGACCACAGCCACCACGGAGTTTGTCGTTCCCAGATCAATCCCTATGATCTTGCCCATTTCGGATGCTCCTCTACACGACAGGATCGTCCTGTGAAAGCAGTATAGGCTCTTCGGCGAATCCGGTTAATACCCCGGTGGCCCTCTTTGTACCAGTCCCGTCAACAAATGGTTGGGTGAGTAAGTACTGGGAAGTCCGACGTACTCCGTCGCCGGCTCTGGCCCGGATCGTCGAAAGACGAAGCGGATGTTGGGATTAGCGGTGGCTGGCCGTACTAAAGTCGGACCTTAGCCCGGCGGATTTGTTTTGGTACACGCAGCACGAGTTAAGTGGGTTTGCGTACCTGCTTTCGGATGGCCATACGCGAGCCACCGACCTGACGGACGCGCCTGTCTGGCGTGTGGCGGATCCACCTTATGACGAACGTGGCCTACACACGGCCTGAATCGCCGGACCGGACACGTGTGCATCGCTGTGAAGGTTGATTGACGGCAGTGAAGAACGCGCTACGGCTTTGGCGCTTCGTCCAGCTTAGCTGTTTCGGGCCGGGCGTTGGGCACGAACTCCCACTGTGCCTCGGCGCGCACAACCTCGACCGTGGCCCGCTCGATCTGGACGTCGCCAATGCTGAACTCGGCCCACGTCCAGCCGTAATCCTTACGCCGCTCCGCCAGCAACGTCGCCACTTGCCTGGTTCCATCGGCTGTCTGGTAGTACAAGGTGAAGCGGTAGGCGGGGATTGTGGTGCAGTAGCGGACGTCGTAGCTTCCCGAGCCCAATTCCCGGCCGAGGCACTTGGCGGAGAGGATGTAGCCAACAATGGGGTAGGTGACGTTGCCGTCCTGCATCAGGGCAATGCGGTTCGGCATGGTGCGAATGTCCCACTTGATGCCGGTGGGGGACTCGGCGGACATCTGGAATGCGGCTAGCGTCAGTTCAACGGCAACCGCGATTGCGAAGAAAAGTGGGTGTTTCATCGGGTTCTCCAGTCGGCCGGTGTTGCAGGCCCATTGTTGGGCTCGGAAACGCGAGCAACCCGCCGAAAAACTCGCGGGAAAAATCTGGTTGCCTGCTTCAATTTCGCCCGTAATGTGTTGTCCCGTCAAGGACTAACGGGTACTGGAGCGTACCGGCCAAAAGGTCCTCCAGATCTGGGACAGGGGGGCGTACTGCCCCCCCCGCCGCGCCGGGTTTTCAGCGCGATGGCTCCTTGCCTTTCGGGCCGAAGAAATCCAGTTGGGGTACCAAAATAGTACCGTGCAAAAGACAGAGAATCCGAATTCGTGGTTCCATTGAAAGCTGGAGGAGCGAGAGGATGGGTGGAACCGTCGCCGAATGCGTGACCCCTGGCCGACGGAGGACCGAACTTCTTACACGGCAATGAGCCTGATTCAGCAACAACTTGAACAAAAAATCACCAATCGGACAGCACGCGTCGGCGTGATTGGCCTTGGCTATGTCGGCTTACCTCTGGCGGTCGAGTTCGCCAGGGCCGGCTTTCACGTGACGGGCCTCGACCTCAGCGACAGCAAGGTCGACCGGGTGAACCAGGGAGTTTCGTATATCGGAGACGTCCCTACCGAAGTGCTGGCGCCCCTGGTGCAGTCCGGCCGCCTGCGAGCCACAACCAACTATGCCGAGGTCGAGACGCTCGATACCATCAACATTTGCGTGCCGACTCCCCTGCGCAAGACCAAAGATCCCGACATGAGTTACATCGTGTCGGCCTGCGAGAAGATCGCCGCCCACTTTCATGCAGGAGTGCTGGTGATTCTCGAGTCCACGACCTATCCCGGCACAACGGATGAACTGGTGCTGCCGATGCTGGCCCACAACCGATTCAAGGTAGGAGAAGACTTTTTCCTTTGCTTTTCGCCGGAACGCGTGGACCCGGGCAATCCGAACTTTCAGACTCTGAACATTCCCAAAGTGGTCGGTGGCACGACGCCCGCCTGCAGCCAGGTAGGGGCCTTGTTTTACAGCCAGGCGTTGAAGACCGTCGTGCCGGTCAGTTCCACGCAGGTCGCGGAAATGGTCAAACTTCTGGAGAACACCTTCCGCATGATCAACATCGGCCTGGTCAACGAGATGGCCCTGATGTGTGACCGGATGAAAATCAACGTCTGGGAAGTGATTGAGGCCGCCGCCACCAAGCCGTTCGGCTTCATGCCCTTCTACCCGGGTCCGGGATTGGGCGGGCATTGCATTCCCATCGACCCGTTCTACCTGTCCTGGAAGACCAAGCAGGCCGGCATCGAAGCGCGCTTCATCGAGTTGGCGGGCTACATCAACGGACAGATGCCGCACTTCGTCGTTGACAAGATCCAGAATGCCCTCAACGACCAGAAGAAGCCGCTGAACGGATCGCACGTGCATATTCTGGGAGTCGCCTACAAGCGAGACATCGAGGACGTGCGCGAGTCCCCGGCTCTGGACATCATCCAGTTACTGCGAAATCTCGGCGCGCAGGTGACTTATTTCGATCCCTTCGTGAGCGATCTCGAGCACGAAGGACTGCCTCTCAGGTCCGACTCGTCCGGAGCGGCCACGGCCGACTGTGTGGCCATCATCACGGATCATCGTACTTACGACTACGCCACCCTGGTAAAAGAGGCGAAACTCATAGTCGATACCCGTAACGCGTTGAAAGGAATGACCGGAACACATATTTACCGACTGTAGAGCGGATCCGCAAACCAATTCTGGGACGAGATGCGTTCCGCCAATCTGACGCCATCAGCCCATCGGAATTCTCACGGTGCTGCCAACGCATAGGCAGGCTCTGGCCGAAACTCCGAATCAAGCATAAGCAATTGAAATAAAATGTGATAGGAAGAGCCTAAGGCTCCTCCCCCGACCCCCAATAGACACCTTCCGGTGCCGCCCCAAGGCTTTTCCAGCCAGACTCTTCGCTGAATCCCCGACGAGACGTCTTCGGCAGAATATGGTACTGTGTTTTAGTAGTCCTAGTACTTCTATATCTCATGGACCAAAAGGCGTATCAACGATGCTCCGGTATATTTCTAAGAAGCGACTCCTACCATGGGCGGCTGTCATCGCTGCTCTGAACTTAATCCTGCCATCCAATTTGCTTTGCCAGAGTACGGCCTTGGTTCTGGATTCCGGATCCGCGCTAGCCGGTTCGACGGTGGCGTTGAACCTCGCTCTCTCTGGCACCGCGACCGGAGGGCAGCCCGCGAGTTTGCAGTTCAAGTTGGTGTATAACTCTGCAGACTTCACCAACGTCAGTGTGGCTATCGGTCCGGTGGCCACCAACGCGGCCAAATCCGTCTCGTGCAGTCCTTCCGCCGGCTCCCTCGCGTGCCTGGTGTTTGGGATGAACACCACCACCATGGGCAACGGTGTCATCGCGGTGGTGACTGCAACCCTGAGCACCAGTTCTCCCAACACCGTACGGCCGATTCAGGTCACTCAACCGGTGGCCTCGACCGCGGCTGGGACAGCACTCCCGTTGTCGGCCACAGGTGGATCCGTGCAGGTGACCGCGCCGGTTTTGCCGACTCCGGCGTCGCTCAGTTGTATTCCATCGACCCTGGCGGCCGGAGGTTCCGCCTCGTGTACGGTCACGTTGACCTTGGCTGCAGGCAGTGGAGGCCAATCGGTGGTCCTGGCGAGCAACAACTCGTCGGTGACCGTACCCGCTTCGTTCACCATTGGTGCGGGTCTGAGCAGTGCCCCGTTCACCGCTACGGTGGCGCCCAATGCTCCCGATGGCAGCGCTCAACTGACGGCCACCGCGAATGGCTCATCGAGAAACACAGCTTTGACTTTGGTGACTCCGGCGACGGTGTCCTCGCTCGTCTGCTCGCCCACGTCGGTGGCTTCCGGCGGCACCAGTTCGTGTACGGTCACCCTGTCCAAGGCAGCGCCTGCCGCACTCTCCGTCACGTTGACCAGCAATAACCCGTCGGTCACCGTAGTCAGCCCCTTGACCATTGGCGCGGGTGCGAGCAGCGCCCCCTTCACCGCCACAGTCGCCGCCAGCGCTCCCGATGGCAGCGCCCAACTTACGGCCACTGCGAATGGCTCCTCGAGAAACACAACCTTGACTCTGGTCGCACCGGCGACGGTGTCCTCGCTGGTCTGCTCGCCTACATCGGTGGCTTCCGGCGGTACCAGCGCATGTACAGTCACCCTTTCCAAGGCAGCGCCTGCCGGGGGGCTCCCGGTCACCGTGACCAGCAATAACGCGTCGGTCACCGTACCGGCGACGTTCACCGTTGGCGCGGGCGTGAGCAGCGCCCCCTTCACCGCCACAGTCGCCGCCAGCGCTCCCGATGGCAGCGCCCAACTTACGGCCAGCGCGAATGGCTCGTCGAGAAACGCAACGTTGACCGTGGTCACATCGGCGACGGTGTCCTCGCTGGTCTGCTCGCCCACATCGGTGGCTTCCGGCGGCACCAGTGCGTGTACGGTTACCCTCTCCAAGGCAGCGCCTGCCGGGGGGCTCCCGGTCACCGTGACCAGCAATAACGCGTCGGTCACCGTACCGGCGACGTTCACCATTGGCGCGGGCGTGAGCAGCGCCCCCTTCACCGCCACCGTTGCCGCCAGCGCTCCCGATGGCAGCGCTCAACTTACGGCCTCCGCCAATGGCACATCGAGAAACACAACCTTGACTGTGGTCGCACCGATCACGCTATCCTCGCTCGCCTGCTCGCCTACGACAATAACAGGGGCGGGTTCCACCACCTGCACGGTGGCTCTGAGTTCCTCCGCTACCTCCGGAATGACGATTGGCTTGACCAGCGACAAGCCGAGCCTGGTGGTTCCCTCCTCGGTCACTGTCATTGCCGGAGCCAACACGGCGACGTTCGCAGGGAATGCTTCGAGCGTCAGTGTTCTGACAGCCGTCCAGGTCAACGCCGTCCACGGCGGCATCACGAGATCTGCATCCATCACGCTACAACCCACTACTTCAATCACTCTGTCTTCGCTCACCTGTTCTCCCAGCACCGTCAACGGCGGCTCGGCGAGCCAGTGTACCGTCGCCTTGTCGGCGGCCGCTTCTTCCGGAGGCGTAGGAGTATCGCTGACGGACAACAGTTCCGTCGCCACCACGCCTGCCTCCATGACCGTGCCAGCCGGCAGCAGTTCGGCAAGCTTCTCGGTGAGCACGTCCAGCGTCACATCTCAGCAGTCGGCGACGATCACGGCAGCACTCGGTTCCTCGTCAGCCAGTGCAATACTAGCGGTGGTTCCCGCCACCAGTTTCTCGTTCACCTCGTTCTCCTGCGCACCGGCCAGTATCACGCGTGGGAAAACCACTCAATGCACTTTGGTGTTGAGTTCGGCCTCTACAACCGACGTCTCGATACGGCTTAGCAAATCGAGAAACCAGTTCTACGTGCCAAACCCGGTCACCTTGCGCGCCGGTCAAACGTCACTTATCTTCATGGGCTATGCCTGGCTGTGGATGCCGCTTGGCCCTGTGACGATTACCGCCACGTTGTCTGACCAGACGATTCAGACGATCGTGAACATTCAAGGAACCAGTTCGCCTGCCATCACCGTTCCGAGTACGCTGACTTCCATCGACGGCTCGGCCGTCCAGTTCGAAGTGTCCGGCAGTGACCCGACGGATACCCCGGTCACCCTTTCCGCCACCAGACTCCCTCCCGGCGCTCGCTTTGACAGTGTCACCGGGGAGTTTTCGTGGGAGCCCAACGGAGCACCCACCGGCACCTATCCCGTCGAATTCGAGGCGATGAACGGCCTCGGGCTTTCTTCTTCGGCAACAGTCGACGTGGAAGTGGTTTCCGGCGAGCCGGTGCTGGACAAACTGATTCATGGCGCAACCCGTAAGGACGAAGGGGCCTGTTCGCCCGGTTCACTGGCGACGTTGCGAGGGACGGGTC
>JBJXGR010000270.1:0-30076 GCA_046160045.1 Bryobacteraceae bacterium | reverse complement strand
CTTGTCTCGTTTTTTTTGTGAATTCCTTTTTTTGTCCTTTTTGTGTTCATCCTTGTCATTTTTTTTATTGGATTCGCTCTTGAGTAAAGATTTTAATTGAAAAGGAGATCTTGTAGAATCATCCTTTTTCTTGTCATTTTTGTTATTACTCTTGTTATTTTTGTTGATGCTGCTGCTGTTATTGATACCACTCATAGCCAACGCTGTAGGTATATTTGTATGCCCAAAACCTCCATAATTCTTGGCAGCCTGTTCCTGAAAACACCCGGAGCCTCTCATCACCGAGGCAGTCGCCAGTGTAACCCTCTTCATCCGCTTTTGGATCTGCAACTTGATCACTTCTTCCTCTTCCGAGGCCGGAACCGACAGCACATCCTCGCCCGCTTCCATCCGCGCGCCAAGCAGGACGTAAAGCGTCGCATCGCCGCCGTCATCCAAGATCATGTTCGCGCCTTCGGGGAACATGAAGGACCGGTCAAGGTAATCCCAATGCTCGGTCAGGGTCTGGCCCTTGACCGCGAAAACCGGGGTGCCGCCTGCGGCAATCGCCGCCGCCGCATGGTCTTGGGTCGAGAAGATGTTACACGAGGCCCAACGCACATCCGCGCCCAGCGCCGTCAGCGTTTCGATCAGCGCCGCCGTTTGAATGGTCATGTGCAACGACCCGACGATCCGCGCGCCCTTCAGCGGCTTGGTCGTGCCGAATTCTTCGCGGCAGGCCATCAGGCCCGGCATTTCGGTTTCCGCAATCGTCAGCTCTTTGCGGCCAAACTCGGCCAAAGTGATGTCCTTCACGATATAGTCCATATGTCCCGCTCGCATCCTGATGAATTTGGGCAGCATCTAGCATCAAGGGGTCGGTCCGGCAATGGGCGGGGCCAAAAGACGGGGGCTGCGCCACGTAAAACCTCGCCTTTGCAAGACGTCAGTGCTAATCAGACCTGAAAAATTGGGGGGTGCATGAAGGGTTTCCTGAACAACCCGGCACGGTTGGTGCCGATTGCCTTCCTGTCGGCCATTCTTGTTGGAACCTTGGCCCTGATGCTGCCCTTCGCCAGAACGGGCGATGAGGCAGCACCGTTCCTGACCGCGCTTTTTGTCGCCACCTCGGCCATCGGGGTCACGGGCCTGTCCACCGTCGATACCGCCACCTATTGGACCGGCTTCGGTCAGGGCGCCATCTATGTGATGTTCCACATCGGCGGCTTCGGCATCATGTCTGCGGCCACCCTTCTGGGCATGGTCGTTTCGCGCCGCATCGGGCTTGGTCGCCAGTTGGTCGTGCAAACCGAAGCGCGCGGCATTGCCCCCGGTGACGTTAGGTCAGTGCTGAAATTCGTGTTCGCAACCGCCCTTGTGGTCGAGGCGGTCTGCGTTGCCATCCTGACCCTGCGCCTGCTGTCCTATGGCGAGCCTTTTGGCACCGCCCTGTGGCATGCGGCCTTTCACGCCGGCGCCGCCTTCACCAACGCCGGGTTTTCCAGCTACTCTGCGGGGTTTTCGCCCTTCGCCGCCGACGCCGTGATGCAATTGCCGATCATTCTGGCCATCATTATCGGCGGTCTCGGCCTGCCGGTTCTGCACGATCTGCGCAAGGGCCTCCGCGCGCGCTGGTCCTTGCACACCAAACTCACGCGGTGGGGTTCCGGCACGCTGACCATCCTTGGCACCTTGGCGTTTCTGGCGTTCGAATGGTCCAATCCCGGCACGCTCGGCGGGATGGGCTTTGGCGAGAAGGCGATCAACGCGCTGTTTCATTCGGTCAACACCCGGTCCTGCGGGCTGAACACCTTCAATACCGGCGCGCTTTCCGAAGAAAGCATGTTGCTGACCTATGCCCTGATGCTGACCGGAGCGGGCAGCGCAGGCACCGGCGGCGGCATCAAGGTGACCACCGTGATTATTCTGATCCTCGCCGTTGTGTCCGAGCTGCGCGGCGATCCCGACACCAGCGCCTTTGGCCGCCGCATCTCTCCGTCCGTCCTGCGCGAGGCGATGGCCGTCACCGCCCTGTCCGTCGCCCTGTTGATGCTGGCCACCATGGCCCTGCGCAGCCTGACCGACCTGCCGCTCAATCTGCTGATCTTCGAGGCGATCAGCGCCTTCGGCAATGTCGGGCTGTCCATGGGCATCACCGCTCAGCTTCCGCCTTCGGCCCAGTGGATCATCATTCTCTTGATGTATCTGGGCCGCGTTGGCATCGTCACCGTGGCCACGGGCCTTGCTTTGCGCCCCCGCCGTACCGATTTCCGTTATCCCGAGGAGCGTCCGATTGTTGGGTAAGAAATTCGCCCCCGCCAGCGACAGCGTCGTGGTCATCGGCCTTGGCCGCTTTGGCTCTGCCGTCGCCAAAAGCCTTGCCGCCTTGGGGCACGAGGTGCTCGGCATCGATGAAAACGCCGCCTTGGTGCAGGACCTCTCAGGTGTCCTGACCCATGTCGTGCAGGCCAACACCACCAATGCCGAAACCCTGCGCCAGCTGAACGTCGGTGATTTTCAGCACGGCGTCGTTGCCATCGGCTCGGACCTTGAGGCATCGGTTCTGTCGGTTCTGGCCCTGTCCGAACTTGGCGTGCCCGACATCTGGGCCAAGGCCGTCTCTGACCGCCACGGCAAGATCCTGCAGCGTACGGGCGCCCATCACGTCGTCTACCCCGAGGTGACGATGGGCGAACGGGTGGCCCATCTGGTCACCTCCAAGATCATCGACTTCATCGAATTCGACGACGATTTCGCCATCGCCAAAACCCGCGCCCCCGCCGATGTGCAGAACAAGACACTGGCCGAAAGCGAATTGCGCCGCGTCTACAACGTCACGGTCGTCGGCATCAAACGCCCAGGCGAAGACTTCACCTATGGCCGTCCCGATACCACCGTGCGCCCCGGCGATCTTCTGATCGTCGCTGGCCCCACGCGCGAGGTTGAAGCCTTTGCAGGCAAGACATGAAGCCGCCCGCAAAGACGCCTCGCGCCTGGCAGCGGATGCTTTCGGGCCGCCGGCTTGACCTTTTGGACCCAACGCCCGTGGACATCGAGATCGAGGATATCGCCCACGGTCTTGCCTTTGTCGCGCGCTGGAACGGCCAGACCCGCGGCGATTTCGCCTATTCGGTGGCCGAACACTCGCTGCTGGTCGAGGAAATCTTTTCCCGCCAGGGCGGCCCTCTGGTCACGCCGCGCTGGCAACTGGCCGCCATGCTGCATGACGCGCCCGAATATGTGATCGGGGATATGATCAACCCGGTGAAATCGGCTGTGGGTCCGGCTTACGGAGAACTGGATCTGCGTCTGACCGCCGCCGTGCATCTGCGCTTTGGTCTGCCCGCCGCTTTGCCGGCCGAGGTCAAGAAAGCCATCAAGTCCGCCGACAAGGTCTCGGCGTGGCTGGAAGCGGTCAATATTGCGGGATTTGGGGCGGCCGAGGCAGACAAATTGTTCGGAAAGCCGGGGCCAGAGGTGATCGAAGGTCTAAAAATAAAACTGCGTCCGCCCGCGATTGTGCGGGCGGACTACATTGCGCGTGTGGAACAGCTTCTGGCCGAACTCACGATTTGATGCCGTAACGCTGGTGGTTGCCATCGCCGCGAAGGCGGTAAGTGCCGGTTGCGATCATCAGCGCATCTACGAAAATCTTGAACATTTCAGTCTCCATTTGTCTTGCTTCGTACAGCACATATACGCCAAATTGCAGGCCATCCCAAATCAGGGATTCTTCTGAACTGTTAGATTGGCTAACATATGGCGATCGACTGGCGCGCCTTTCCCTCTCTCACCTCGCTCCGCGCCTTCGAGGCCGCGGCCCGCACCGCCAACTTCTCGGTGGCCGCGCGCGAACTGAACGTCACTCATGCCGCCATCGCCCAGCAGGTCCGCGCGCTTGAGGCCGATCTGGGTCAGGAACTGATCTACCGCGAGGGCAGGGGCCTTGCCCTGACCGCGCATGGCCTGCGCCTGTCCGCCGCGCTTGCCGAAGGGTTCCGCACCATCGAAATGGCGCTTTCCGAACTGCGCTCCCTTGGCCCCGGCGCGCCGCTGAAGGTCACCATGACCCCGGCCTTCGCCGCGCAATGGCTGATGCCGCGCCTGTGGGCCTTCTGGGCCGCCCATCCCGAAGTGCCGCTGTCCCTGCATCCCGACAAGCGGGTGATCGACCTGCGCCGCGAAGCGCTGGATCTTGCAATTCGTTTCGGCAATGGAAAATGGCCGGGATTGGAGTCTGAATTCCTGACGGCCGCCAAGTATATTATCGTCGCTGCCCCCGAATTGCTCGCAGGGCGGACAGATTTGTCCAAAGATGAGATGTCCGTGATGCCTTGGGTGATCGAATCTGATTGGCCCGAGGCCCTGCAATGGCTGCGTTCATTCGGCTTGCACCCGGATAAGATGAACATCACCTACATTCCGACCGAAGAATTGGCGCTGTCCGCGGCCCGCGAAGGCTACGGACTGCATGTCGAGGCCGAGGCTTTGGTTCGCAATGATCTGGAATACGGCACACTTGTCGCTTTGGGCGAGATCAACGACGACAGTCTGGCCTACTATCTGGTCACACGCCCCGGGCCGAAACGGGCCGAGTTGAAGACCTTCATAAAATGGCTGAAAGCGGCGGTTTGACCGGGGGATTGTGGACCCCGATCAGACCGCCGCCCCTGTTCAGATTGCCAGATCTTCGGGGGATTTGCCCGATTTCAGCGCCGCAACGAACCAACGCGGTTTGCGGCCACGGCCCGACCAAGTATCCGATTTGTCAGCAGGATTTGCATATTTTGCAACCGCCGGAGCACGCTTGCGCGGGGCAGCTATTCCGGCAAGTTCGGACAGCGTAAAGCCCTTTGCGCGGGCGAGTTCTTCAATCTCTGCCAGGGCCGCGCGGCGATGGCGATCATGGAAATTGGCAATTGCCTTTGCGGTCCGGTTGTTCAACTCCTTCAACTCTTTAAGTGAAAGATCGTCCAGATTGATGGTCATGAGTGGGTTCCTTGTCGTTTCAAATACCTCTGCAATATCCTCATGTATTCGACTTCGCAAGTTAGTCGCTATTTCGGTCCGCGCTTGGCCAATATCCGCTGAAGCGTCCGCCGATGCATCGAAAGTCGCCGCGCCGTCTCAGAGACATTGCGCTCGCACATTTCGTAAACCCGCTGAATATGCTCCCATCTGACCCGGTCCGCGGACATCGGATTTTCCAGCGCAGCAGGCTTGGCTCCTCCAAGATTCAGCAAGGCATTCGTCACCTCATCGGCGTCCGCCGGCTTGGAAAGATAGTCCGTCGCGCCAATCTTTACCGCCGCAACGGCTGTCGCAATGGCTCCATACCCGGTCAGAACAACGATGCGGCAATCGGGCCTGCGTGCGCGCAAAGCCTCGACGACATCCAGACCATTGCCATCTTCAAGCCGCAGGTCGACCACCGCAAAGGCCGGCGGATGCGCCTCTGCGGCGGCCTTGCCCGCTGCCACACTCGTCGCGGTTTGCGGAACAAAGCCGCGCTTCTCCATCGCTTTGGCAAGCCGTTTGACGAAGGGCTCGTCATCATCCACCAACAAAAGACTGCGATCGGCGCCATTGCTTTCGGGGTCGAATTCTAACATATGCTGCTCCGCATTCCTGCCATGATCTCAATCTAGGTCGCTGCGTGCCAAGGGTCAAATTTCAACCGGCCGCTGCAACAAAACAGGCCGCCCGTTCTGCCACCACATCAGCCGTATCATCGCGCTTGAAGAAGTCCGCAAATCGCCCGCCCGGCAGCATCAGATAGGTAAAGGTCGTGTGGTCGACCGTGTAAAACTCGCCCTGATCGGTATTGGCCCGATAAGCCACCTTATAGGCAGCCGCCGCCGCCTTGATCTGCGCGTCGCTGCCGGTCAGCCCGACAAGTTCGGGATGAATGTTGTCCGTATACTGCGCCATGACTTCGGGCGAATCCCGCGCCGGATCGACGGTGATGAAATAGCTGACCGCATCCACCCCGCGCTCGGACAGAATATCCAGGGCTTCGGCATTGCGCACATTGTCCAGCGGGCAGACGTCCGGGCAGAAGGTAAAGCCGAAATAAACCAGCGCCGGCTTTTTGAACAGATCGGCATCGGTCACCGTGGCTCCGGTTTCATCAACCAGCGTGACCGCTCCGCCAATGCTGCCCCCGGCCACCGACCCGCCGCCGCAATTGGCGAATTCATCGGTTCGGATGCCCAGCCAGTATTGCCAGCCCAGAAACACGACTGCGGCGATTGCCGCGATGACAGCCAGGATGCGGGACATGTCGGATCTCCATTCGTTGATTGCATTCAATCCTGAAACGCGGTGAGTTAACAGAGGTCTCGGCCATCCACCGCGCACCAAAGGCGCATCGATTCATATGTCAGAAACCTCCGTCTCTCCGCTGTTTCGTGAAACCCACAGCGATTGGGTGCGCCTGCAAACGCTGACGCTGCTGCGGTGGCTGGCCATTTGCGGGCAATTGGTGGCCATTCTTGCCGCATCGCTGGTGTTCGGCCTGCAATTGCCGTTTTCCGCTTGTCTGATTGTCGTGGCGATGTCGGTGGCCGTCAACCTGCTGGTCGATTTCATCTTTCCGCAAAGCCAGCGGCTCAGCGAACCGCAGGCCTTGGCCCTGCTGGTCTATGACATGGGGCAAGTCGACCGTCGCCGCCTCCCTCATCGTCCACCGCCTCGTCTTCGGCAGGCCCGGCGGCGTCTCCCATCGTCTGCAGGCGGCGCCCTTCACCGGCCGCACACGTTGTGGACTAGACCGGCGTCCGGCGCCGCGGTGGTCGAGATGCTCGTGCCCGTCATCCTCACCGGCGGCGAACACGTCAACTACACTCACACCACACCCACGCGCCCAAAACAGGATGTGGCCACCCCCGTTGATCGTCACCGATGACCCGAACTGCACTGCGCGCCATCCTCTCCAGTCCGTCCGCAGACTGGGGAAGCGGCTCGAAATCCGGTTCTCAAGGCTTGCTGGCCTAGGCGCGACTGAAGATTGAACCGCTGACGGTTCCGGTGCTGTCGGCAAAGGATTCCTGCCCAATGCCCAGAGTTCGAAGAATGCTGAGGTAGACGTTCGACATCCGCGTCTCCCCATTTCGATAGTAGGTCCCGTGCTTGATGCCCATGTTGGCTCCGCCCGCGATCAGAGTCGGCAGATTACGGGAGTAGTGCGTCGTGCTTGCCCCGCTTCCGAAGAGCACGATGGTGTTGTCGAGCACGCTGCCGTTGCGGTCCTGATATCCGTTCAGGCGTTCAAAGAAGTGTGCCAACTGCTGGCTCAAGAACAGGTCGTATCTGGCAAACTGCAGTTGCCCGTCTTTGTCTTCCGCATGCGAGAGATTGTGGTGGGTTTTGGAGAGTCCCAGCTTGAGCGGAAATGTATCGCTGATGCCCATGCCGTCTTCCCGGTTGAGCATGAACGCGACCGAGCGAGTGATGTCCGCATCGAACGCCAGCGCGATCAGGTCGAACATGTTGCGGTAATACTCCGCGGGCTCTCCCTCGGATGTGGCGTCGAGATTCAGATGCGAATAGTCCTGCTTTTTCAAGGGAACATCGATCCAGCGTTCGGAAGCGATCAACCGCGATTCCACTTCATTCAGGGAAGTCAGGTACTGATCCATCCGTTCGCGATCGGACTTGCCGAGTTGCCGATCGAGAGAACGGGCGCTTTCGGCCACTGCGTCAACCAGCTTGATGCGCCGCCGCAGGTTGTCACGTTGGGATTCGAGCGACTCGCGGTCCCCGCGAAACAGGCGGTCGAACACGCGCCGCGGGCTGTTTTCGGCGGGAATCGGCCTTCCTTCCAGGCTGTAGGAGATGGTGCCCGTCCTCGAGAGAAAACCGGTCCCGGCATCGATCGAGAGCACCAGTGAAGATTGCCGGCAGTATTGCCTGGTATTGAGCGCTACCACCTGATCGAGCCCGACCGAGTTGAAAGTTCCCGGCTTCGGATTGTGCAGCGGAGCGCCGGTGAGCCACATATCGGAGCAGATATGAGGGTCGGCCTTTGGTCCGCTGGGGTGGTAGAGCCCTCCCATGAAGCTGATCTGTTTCCGGAAGGGGCTCAGCGGCTCGGTCGACTTGCCAAAGACAAACTCGCCGTTGCGCTCGGCGGTGGGAAACCAGCTCCACTCGGCGAGATTGTTCTCCGATTTCGGGAGCGACATGCCGTTGGCCGTGTAGAGCGCGCAAAAGCGCCGGGGAAGCTGCGCGGTGGCCTCGGCGCCCATGGCGTCGAGAACGGGCAAGGCCAGCGCGGCTCCTCCCAAACCTCTGAGGAAAGCGCGACGATCGATCTGAAGGGATGGACTCATGGGTGTCTCCGCGTACCGATGTTCTGCATTCTACTATTTTTCGAGGAACAATTTGCTGCTGACGACGAAGCGGATCATATCCTGCATCCGGTAGCCGCCGGCCTTCAATGTCAATCCGTCCTGTTTCAGGCGGTTCAGCTCGTTATAGGTCAGGCTGCGACCGGTGGAATAAGTCGCCAGATGCTTAAGCACGCTGAAGGCCACCTGATCGATACGATCCTGAGCGAGATACCGCTTCAGGTCGCTGATGCCGGAGACCTCGGTCTGGTCGGGCAACCTGGAACTTGCATCCACAGGCTCCGGCTTCAGCCGCCCGCCGGCGTCGAACTCCTCGAAGGGCACGCCCCAAGGGTCAATTTTCGAGTGACATTGGCGGCAACCGGGCTGGTTGCGATGCTGCTCGAGCCGCTGGCGAAGGGTGAGCTGCCCAGCGGCCTCCTTGAGGGCCGGCACATTGGGCGGAGGAGGATCCGGGGGTTCCGCGATGATCCGGCGGGCCAGCCACGCCCCTCGCTTCACCGGGTTCGATTCGCGGCCATCCGAAAGGCCGGCCATGATGGCCGCCTGCGTGAGCACGCCGCCGAGTTCTCGCCGGCCGTGCGGGATGGGAAGAAACTGGAAGCCGCTCTCGGTCTTGGCGGCCAAGCCGTAGTAGCCGGCGGCGACCTCATTCGCCACCATGAAATCGGAGTCGATCAGATTCCGCACCGGCAGATTGTTCCGGATCAGGTACTCGAGAAACTCGACCGGTTCCTGCCGCAGTTGGGTGCGATTGTGGCGCGTGAGCTGCGGAAACCGCTTGCGGTCCGGTTCGAGGACATTGAACTTGTCGAGGCTCAACCACTGGGAAGTGAATTCGGCGACGAACCGGGAGAAGCGCGGATCCTTGACCATCCGTCCGACCTCGGTGTCCAACCGCCTGCGAAGTGCGCCGGTCGACGCCAGCGTCAAGGTTGTACGATCCGGCGGCCCGTTCCACAGGAAGTACGACAGCTTGGAAGCCAGTTCGTGGTTGTCGAGGGGCTCCGGTTCGGGCCCGCGGCTGTTTTCGATCAGGAACAGGAACTGGGGCGACGTCAACACGACCAGCAACGCGTCCTTCACACTTTGGTGAAAGTTACCTCCGGCGCCGAAGGATTTGCGGAACACCGCCATCAGCGCGGACTCTTCCTCAGGCGTGATGGGACGGCGGTAGGCGCGGGCGCCAAATGTGCGAATGATCTTGCGCGCGTAGGCCGGCAGATCGGCTTTTCGGTCAAAATCGACGAAGATGTTGCGATGTGACGGTGGGGGCCATGTCTCGTAGAACGGCCCCTCGAAATCCACCGACCGGATGAGCAGCCGGGGCATGTCCCGGCCGTCGGTGTACTCGCTGCGGACGCCGATTTCCCGAACGCCCGCAAGATAGTTGACATTGTCTTTTTCGACATCCGGGCTGGGGAAATTGCGGATGGCCCCGTCAAAGACGAGGCGCGCGAGCTTGTCGCCGGCCACCGTCTGGGGTGCTCCGACTTGCGCGAGGGTACTGCCACAGTCGCGGCGCAGCCCGAGATAAACGCCGAGGCGCGGCGACCGCTTCTCAAACGCGCGAAAGCGCCGCGCAGGTTCCTGTTCGTCGGCGAGCGGAGTCAGCACAACCCGGTCGAGGCCCGTCACCCCGGCATATTGGGCTTGTATCGCCAAGGTCCCGGCCGGGAGGCGGACGGCCAGGAATGCCGGCTGCGGCAACGTGCCTGAAAACTGCCGGTCGCCGAGGGTGAGAGTCACCTCCTGCGGTTTTTCGGGGGGCGGCGGCTGCACAAACTGCCGTCCCGGCTGGAGCAACCCTTGAATCTCCGCTTCGCCGAGGGCCCGGCGATAGAGACGCACTTCATCGAGCTCGCCCTGAAATTGATGGGCCTCGGGAATCCTGCCGAGATGAAGATTCACCTTGGGATTGTCGAGGTTGGCCGGGCCAATCCCGCCCTTCGCGACAGGATAGCCATTTACGTAGAGCCGCGTTTCGCTCTTGCCGCGCCGTACCACGGCGGCGATATGCTGCCAGGCGCCAGGGCGAATCACGCCCTGCGGCGAAGATACGGTCCCATTGGATTGGTTGCCCGGGCCGGTGGTATCGATCCGCAGAACGCCCTTGTTGTCGGGCATGTCCAGGTACCAGCCATGGGCCCAGCTATAGGCGCCCAGGCTGACAATGCCCGCCCTGCGAAGCTGCTTCGGGTGAATCCACGCGGTCACGGTGAAGTCGGCATCCCGGACGTTCATCGACTCGTCACGGGGAATCACCACCGAATCGCCATCCCCGTCGAGCGACACCGCCTTGCCAAACGGGGAATCGACAAACTGTGCGTTGCCTTCGAGACGGCCGGTTGCCATGCCATCCAATGGCCAGGACCCGGCCAGCCCGTCGCTGAGCCGGGACACGTCGGGGGCGACCGGCGTGTCCCGGCGGGACGCGGCGTAGACGTCAACCTGGTAGATTCCGGCCTTCCCGAGGGTCACGGTTTGCGGGGTTTTGGGATCGCGGCATTCGACGCGGCCTGGAGCGGCGGGTGCTTGGGCCGGTGCGCCGGGGTCGAGCAACAGACCGTCGTTATACTTCGCCGCCTGGACGGTCACCCGAAAGCGGCCGTGGTCGGGCAGTTCGCGCAGAGAGATCTTGAAGTTCGCCTTGGGACCGTAGGTGCCATCGTTGTCGAACAACTCGTCGTTGGGAATGGCGGGCCGCAATAATAGTCCTGCAGGGACGGTGCTATAGGCGAGCCCTCTGGGATAACCATGGCTGCCGCGCATACAGGCAAAGACTGCATGGTAGATGCTGTCGTACTCTCTCCAGCCGCGCACCGTATCATTCCCCTGATAGCCTTCGATGAACCGGTACTTAGTCCGCATGGCGAATGGCTCGAAGGCGAACGGTTTGGTGGGCGCCGGTTGGGTCACGACGAAGTCTTTGTTGTCCAGCAGCAGACTGTTCGCTCCCAGCACGAGCGGTTCGGGGAAGGGATGGGGATTGACCGACGCTCCCAAGTCGACGCGGAACTTCTGGATCGTGGGCCGCGACTTCGGATCGACGATGGATCGATCGAGCGCCTCGGCAGCGACGTCAAAATAGGCCTCCAGCAGCAGGGGTGATAGCTGGAGCGTATCCTTATTGTTCACGAAGCCATCGCTCGAGATGGCGTCCGGGGGAAGGGCCTCCGTCAGGTCGTCGTCCAGTAACAATAACTCGCGCAGGGTGTTGCGATACTGCGAGACGGTCAGCCGCCGCACCAGGCCGTTCTTCGGCCCCGGACGAGAGCGAGCCACATCCAGCGCGTGGGTGATCCAGTCGACCATCCGTTGGCGTTCGGCGGCAGTGGGCTGTGGCTGGCCCTTCGGCGGCATGGTCTCATCGCCGATCTTCCTCCGGATGGCTTCCCAAAGCCGCAGGTGCCGGTCCTCGAGCGCCCCGTCAAGCTGGTCGACCCGGACGCCCGAGGTCGCAGTCTCCTCGTTGTGGCATCGCAAGCAATTCTGCTTCAGAAACGGCTTGGCGAGTTGTTCGAACGGTTCCCGGGTCGTGGGGGCGCCCGCCGCTTGAGCAGGCCGTGGACCCGCTGTCCATGCCAGGCCAAAAACCGAAAGCAGAGCGAATGCACACGCGGTTTCGAGGCGAAGCCGATGGGTCCTTGAAGTCATATCCTCACGCAGATAATGGTCCCGCCACTGGGCAAAGCCCGGGCCGCATCATGCACGGAAGATATGTTAACAGCAACCTGACCGGGTCCGCACGAATCCTACCGGAGGTCGCAGGAAGGGGATGGGATCATGATTGTGCAGTTCAGTCCGATAAGAGCTACCAGCGTGAGAATCGAGCAATCACAGTTGGAGCTATCGGCGCAAAGCTCGCTTTCGCGGGAGTTGATCCGAATCCGGCAGGTGAGTCCCCCGGCAACGCCGGCACGGGCCATCGTGGACCGGGTAGTGGTGGGAGCCACGGCGTCTGATTTCGGCGACAATGCCGACGGCCAGTTGCTGTTGATGCGCCTCGTCGTCGAGATGATGATGGGGAGGAGGGTTCATCTGTTCCACGTTGCAGGCAAGGGCAGGGCGGTGGAAGTGCAGCCTCCCAAGGCGGACCCGCCGCAAGGCGAGGTGCGCAGCCTCCAGGTTCGGGTCGAAGCTGAGCAGGTGCGGTTTCACGCCCGAGGAAGCGTCGCGACGGCGGACGGAAGGCGCATCGATTTCCAGTCCGACCTGGCTCTCTCGAGGCAGTTTGTCGAGATCGTCACGAGCGAAGAAGCGAGCGGCCAACAGGATCCACTCGTCCTGAACTTCGATGGGCGAGGAGTGCGGCTGCTGGGAGATCGGATCGGCTTCGATCTGAATGGAGACGGCCAGTCCGAGGCTGTGCCGTTGGTGGCGCCGGGCAGCGGGATTCTGTTTGCGGACCGGAACGGCGATGGCGTGGCAACGGATGGCACGGAGCTGTTCGGACCGCGGTCCGGAAGTGGATTTGACGAACTTGCCCGGCAGGATTCGGATGAGAACGGGTGGATCGACGAGGGTGATCCGGTGTTCGGCGAGCTGCGTGTGTGGTTTCAGGCGGCTGCGGGATCGGGCTCGACCTACACCCTGACGGACCTCGGCATCGGAGCGATCTCCACGTCCCGCGTGGAAACTCCGTTCGATCTGCGCAGCACCGGGAACGTTTTGCTTGGGCAGATCCGCAGCAGTGGCGTCTACCTGCGAGAGGACGGGAAGGCAGGAACCGTCTCGCAGGTGGATTTGGCCGTCTGAGCGGTTGCCCGGGTCTGCCACCTCCAGTTCGACTTCCTCGCGATCGCTACATTTGTCCATCAAGCACCCTGGGTAGTACGACCGAAGGTCGTGCCGGCCCATTCCTGGTAAGCTATTTTGTTAGTTCGCTTCATTTGAACGTCGACAACATCGCGACAGATGAAATGTATGACCTACGTCGACGAGATGACATGGCGGGGGCTCATTTACCAGATGAGCGATCCGCGGCTCGGCGAGATCATGAGCGGCGAAAGACTGACACTGTACAGTGGCTTCGACCCGACCGCCCCAAGCCTGCACGTCGGCAACCTGATGCCCATCCTCGGACTGCGCCGCGCGCAGTTGCTGGGCCACCGGCCGATCGCCCTCGTAGGCGGCGCCACCGGCATCATCGGCGACCCAAGCGGCAAAGCCGGGGAGCGGAAGCTGCAGCCGCTTGAAGATATCGAGCGAAACCAGGCGTTGATCGTCAAGCAACTCGAGCGCTTCCTCGACTTCAGCCACGGGGTCATGGTGAACAACTCCGACTGGTTCCGCGGGATGTCCTACCTGGAGTTCCTGCGCGACACGGGCAAACATTTCACCGTCAACATGATGCTGGCCAAGGAGTCTGTGAACGCACGGATCGGCGACCCTCAGAGCGGCATCTCCTACACTGAGTTCTCGTACATGCTCATCCAGGCGTACGATTTTCTATGGTTGCTCGACCACTACGACTGCCGCCTGCAGATCGGAGGCAGCGAGCAGTGGGGAAACATCACTGCAGGCCTCGAGTTGATTCGGCGGCGGCGCGGCAAGGAGGCGTACGCGATCACTTTGCCCCTCCTGCTCGATTCTTCCGGGAAGAAGTTCGGCAAGACGGAAAAGGGCGCCGTGTGGCTGGACGCCTCGCGGACAAGCGTCTACGATTTCTACCAGTATTTCCTGCGCTCGGACGACCGTGACGTGCCGAAGCTGTTGCGCTTCCTTACCTTCCTGGACCAGAAGACGATCACCGAACTCGAGGAGCAGCTGAGAGTTGCTCCGGAGAAGCGCGAAGCGCATCGCGTTCTGGCGCGCGAGATGACCACAATGGTGCATGGCGCCCAGGAGACGCGAAACGCGGAGGATGCGGCAGCGGCGTTATTCGGGCCGCCCCAAGCGGGCGCGGTGCCTGCCGGCGCACCGGCCTTTGACCTCACCGGTGTTGCTTTGGCCAACGGTTATCCCCTCGTCGACATCGTCGCGCAGTCCGGCCTCTGCAAGTCGAAAAGTGAAGCCCGGCGCGAGATCGAGGCTGGCGGCGTCTACGTGAACGACCAGCGAGTGCAACAAGTGGATCACAAGATCGGACCGGACGACGTGCACGACGGAGCCATTCTGCTGCGCCGCGGAAAGAAGAGCTACATGGTACTGCAGATCACCTGATTCGATACCCGCTTCACCGGGCTCCTGCGTCGGCCTGAAAGCGCGCCGCACTCAGGACAAAGGGTTGTGCCATTTCAAGCCTTTGAATCTCGCAAAGTCGCTATCGGAGGAACAGAGTACCGCCCGCTGCTCGATCGCCAAGGCGGCCAGGTGAGCATCGGATGTGAGATTTCCGCCGGTACCCAATGGCAGGAGCAACTCGCGGAGAATCGTCAGGTGACGCGGCCCCGGATGCACGATTGTTGCGTACGTCTGATCCAGCCACGACGCTACCAGATCAAAAGCCGTATCTACCGGTAATGGGTCCCGGAACAAGCCTGGTCGAGTGGTGAGCCGCACGAATGCGAGAAGTACGTTCCACGGAAACCCGACGGTTTCCTGTCCGGACAAGGCCGCTTCCAGCCATGACTTTGCCTTCCGGTGCAAGGGGGCGTCCGCGTTGACAGCGTAGATCAGAAGGTTCGCGTCGAGAAGTATCATTTACGCAAGGTGAGCTTCCGGCTGAGGAATTCGTCCTCAATTGCGTCAGCAACGGCCAGCGCCTTGTCCCAGCGGAACTCCTGTCCGTCTCCCATCCGATAGGATTTCTGAAAGAATTTCCTGGGGCGCTTCGGTCCTTTGCCGGAAAGCCCGATTCGAGCTGCGTCGTTCAAGGCTTCCTTGAAGGAGATATCACGCTCCCTCATCGCGTCCCGGATCAATCTCTCTACGTCGGGATCCAGAGTTACCGTCGTCCTCACGTTGCTATCGTAGCATCACCCTTGTTGCTGTCATGATGTCTTGGGTAATGTCCCTCCTTTGGGAGCTATGATGTAAATCCATGCGCCGCCGAACCCTGTTCGCCCTCCCCGCCGCCTTCGCAACCGGCTCCCGCTCCGCCACCCTGATCGACGAGTACGATCCCGCCAATCTGAAACTCGCCCACCGAACGCCATGGAACGCTTCAGACGAGGAACTCCACCTTCTCCAACAAATCGGCCTGCGATGGGTTCGCCTCGAGTACGGCGCGGAGGACCCCGGCGTCGACGCGCTACGCAAAGTGCAGAAGCGCTTCGCGCAATTCGGGCTGGGCATCTACGGCGCAGTCCAACACGCTTACCGTTCGCTCGACGTGCAGCTTGGCAGGCCGGGCCGCGACCGGGAGATCGAGACCTATCGCACCTTTCTCCGCAGCCTGGGCAAGCTCGGCATTCCCTTGGCCCCATACGATTTTCATCCCGCCAACACGTACACCACCAACACCGTCATCCGCCGCGGCTACCGCGCCCGTGAGTTCAACCTGCACGACTTTCGCACGAAGGTCGAGAAGCAGGCCTTCGAGCGGGAATATTCGGCGGACGACATCTGGGGCTTTTACACGTACTTCATGAAGGCCGTGCTTCCGGTCGCCGAAGAGGCGGGTGTCAAGCTCCCACTTCATCCGGACGATCCCCCGGTGAGCAAAATGAACGGCGTGGCAAAGCTCTTTGTCCACTATGACGGGTATCGCCGCGCCGAACAGATCGCCGCGGGCAGCCCTGCCTGGGGAGTCCGTCTCTGCATCGGCACGTGGATCGAAGGCGGTTCCCAGATGGGCAAGAACGTTTTTGAAATGATCCAGGACTTCGGCGGGCGGGGGAAGTTGTTCGACATCGACTTCCGGAATGTGTCCGCGCCCCTCCCCCACTTTGTCGAGACATTCCCCGACGATGGCTATGTCGACATGTACGAAGTGATGAAGGCTCTGCGGCAGGTGCGCTTCAACGGCTCGGCTGTTCCCGATCATGTGCCTGAGCTTGCAGGCGATTCCGGAATCCGCCGCGCCGGCACCGCGTACTGTATTGCCTACATGCGGGCGCTGCTGCGTCGCGCCAACCGGGAAGTAGGCTAATTAACGGGTTCGCGGCCCGGTCGAGGCGTTGGCAGCGGCTTCGATTTCTGAATCAGACCTGCAACGTTTGAGAAAGCGACAGGGACGGCTCCACCAGCGGGAGATGCACGGAAAAGCGAGTTCCGTAGCCGACTTCGCTCGAGACTTCGACGGAGCCGCCGTGCGCTGTGGCGATCCACTGGACGAAGCTCAGCCCGAGTCCCAAGCCTCTGTCCGCCGGCCACTCCTGCGAGCCCGCCCTGTAGAAGCGCTCGAAGATGTGCGGCAGGTGCTCAGAGGGGATTCCCCGGCCCGTATCGTCGACGGTTAGCGTCGCCAGGGTGCCGGAACTGCGCAGCCTTACCTTGATTTCGCCGCCCGGAGGCGTAAACCTGATGGCGTTCGAAAGCAGGTTTGACACCATCCGGTCAAACTGCACGCCATCGATGTCGGCAAGACACTGCTCGGGAAGTTCGCCGGATAGCCGGATGCCGGCTTCTTCGGCCGCCAGGCGGAACCGTTCGAGGATTTCGCCCAATGGTTCCACCATGTCCACTCGGGTCTTCTGCAGTACCAACTGGCCCGATTCGGCCTGGGATAGCTGCAGCAGGGCGCGGACCAATTGGCCGAGCCGTTCGATGTCACCTAGGGAATTAATGATGGTATCCCGCAGTTGCTCCTCATTTTGAGCACTGAGGAGGGCCACTTCCAGATGACCGCGCAGGGCGGTGAGGGGAGTCCGGAGCTCGTGCGAAACGTTGGAGGAGAACTGCTTCATCTGCTGGAAGTTTGCTTCCAGGCGCTCGATCATCCCATTGAAGGTGGTGATCATGGAATCCAGTTCGTCATTTGTTCCATGCGACGGGATACGCAGGCTGAGGTTCGATCCCGAGATGCTCTGTGCGGTTCGCGCAACCGACCTTACCGGCTCCAGCGCCCGGCCGGTGAGCATCCAGCCCATCACGCATCCGATCGCAATCACAACGGGAACGGCAATGGCGTACGTCTGCACAAACCGTCTGACCAACAAGGCGTTGCTCGTGATGTCAGTGCCAATGGCCACGTAGTAGGGCGTGCGGCTGCTGTCGGCCGAAAGGACCGTTCCGGAGCGAACCAGATAGTGATCGCCCGAGCGGCCGGTCTTGATTTTCCAGTTCGAGCCCTCACCCCGAATGCTGGCGGCGATTTCCTGCGGTGAATCCACACCCAGGGCTCGATAGCGGTCCGATGCCTTCAAAACGTTGCCATCGGCATCCGCCACCAGAAGCATTCGCTCGATGCGCTCGACAAAGGCGACCTGCTCCGGATCGTCACGGTCGTGGACCCAATACACCTCGGTTCCAGTGACGCGCAAATAGCCTTTCAAGCCCAACCACTCTTCGGCGACCACGCGCTCGGTCAACGCGCCAAGACGGACGGCCAACGTGCGCTGGATCAGAAACCCGACCAAGCCCAGGAACAATGCAAAACAGATTGCGTAGCTGAGGGTCAACCTGAATCTCAGGCTATTGGTTATGGCGCTCAGATTTGGCACTAGCACGCGCCCCTCCCGGGAAGTCCCCACTCCTCCTGAAGTGCGAAAGGTACCCACGAATTTGCGGACCGCTCAGGCCGCCGGTTCTGGCGGTCTCAACGCGGCCGGAGCATCCATCTGGTATCCGATGCCGCGAACCGTGTGGATCAGCTTCGCCCGCCACTTGTCATCGATCTTACTTCGAAGGTGACGAATGTACACGTCGACAATGTTGGTGAGACCGTCATAGTCGGTGTCCCAGACGTGCTCAACAATCATCGTCCTGCTAAGGGGCTTTCCCTTGTTGCGCATCAGGTACTCGAGGATGCCGAACTCTTTCGGAGCCAGGTCAATCGGCTCACCGGCCCGGGCGACACGGCGGCGCACCAGGTCGAGCACCAGGTCGCCGACCACGAGTTTCTCGGGAAGCGGTTGGCCGCGGCGCAGGAGGGCGCGCACGCGGGCGAGGAGTTCGACAAACGCGAACGGTTTGGTCAGATAGTCATCCGCGCCAAGTTCGAGTCCCTTCACCCGGTCATCAACGGCCGCCCGGCCGCTCAGGACCAGCACCGCCGGCCCTACCTTCCGGTTCCGGATCTTTTCCAGAACCGCCAGACCGTCCATGTCGGGCAACATCAGATCCAGAATGACCAAGTCATAATCCACGGCGTGGGTGCGTTGCAGGGCTTCCCCGCCTGTCGCGGCGAAATCGATGCTATAACCCGCGCCCTCCAGTCCGCGGCTCATGAAGTCGGCGATGCGGTGCTCGTCTTCGACCACCAGGAGCCGTGTTCGCTGGGACTCGACGGCGACAACCTGGTCACTGGCGGGGGTCGTGGCAGTAATTGCAGTCAAGGCTTGCTCTCTCTTTCCGGTGGCACTCCATACAGCCACCCATCGAGATATCCGTCTCTTTCCAGAGTTTATCCCGATCAGTTACAGATCCGTGACATTTCTTGCACCCCGCGCCGGCCGCCAGGTGCGATTTGTGGCTGAAGAACACATAACTTGGAATTTGATACACCCGGACCCAGGGGACTTTGCGGTTGCCGCTCGCAAAAGCGGAGAGTTTCTGAATCGACGGGCTCTCCGGCTTGATCGAGCGGTGGCAGGCCATGCACTTCGATACTAGAGGAAACGTCATGAGTTCGCCAGGGTCAGGCATAGTATGGCATTCGGCACACTTCAACCCAAGAGCCACATGCTGGCGATGGCTGTAAGGCACCGGTTGATCCGGCGCCGACGCGGGGTCAGACGCTAAGGCGGCAGCGGCCACAGACGCAACCACGGCGGTGATGAGCCCCAGCCTCAAATCGCTCCCATCTTCATCTGGCCGGCCAGGTGCTCGGAAGCCCGCATCGCAAGGGCCAGGATCGTGAGCGTCGGGTTCTGGACTCCACCCGAAACGAAGGCACTGCCGTCGACCACATAGAGGTTGCGAACATCGTGCGACTGGTTGAATGCGTTCAACACGCTGGTCTTGGGATTGGCGCCCATGCGGCAGGCGCCGAGTTCGTGGATGCTCTCCCCGGGCGGGACCGGGTCGGCGTGCTTGCCCAGGACTTCGAATCCAGCGCCGCGGCAGAGCGCTTCCGCCGTCTCCATCGAGTCGCGAGCCATCGCGAACTCATTTTCTGAGTACTTCTGTTGAATGTGCAGCACCGGGATGCCCCACGCATCCTTCACGCTGCGATTGATTCGGACGAAATTGTCATAGCGCGGCAGGGACTCGCCCATTGTGGTCATGGCGAAGCCGGTGCCTTCGATCGCCTGCATTTCCTTGCGCAACGCCTCGCCGAATAGAGGCAGGTACCGTGGGTGCGGTGTGTGGCCGCTGCCGAAATCGTAGGCATACCCGCGAAGGAAGTTCTTCTCTTTCCCGGCCAGGTTACGAAAGCGGGGAATGTACCCTCCCCCTCCCATCAGCGCACGGCCGCCCTTCCCGCCGCGGCCCTCCGGGACCACACACTGCACGACGTTCTTGATGTAGAACTGGTCGAACAGATAGTGGCCCAGGACGCCGCTCGAGTTGGCGATCCCGGAATTGAGCAGGATGCGGGCCGATTCCAGGCAGGAAGCGCCCAGAACGACGACCCGCGCTTTGACGTGGTAGTCGCGCTTCGACCTGCGGTCGACAAACGAGGCTCCGTTTACCCGGCCCGTGTTCTTGTCGACGGTAAGCTCGCGGACCACGGCGTTGGGTACGATTCGCAGGTTGCCGGTGACCAACGCGTCCGGCAGCAGCAGATTGACAGAACTGGCAAGGGTTCCGGTGGCCCGGCGCGGCTTGGTGGTGGGGACTCCCAATTTCTTTGCCGATTCGATGAAACGTTGGAGGGAAGTACTGTCGCGCGAGTCATCCGGCAGAATCTTACCGTCCGGCATTTGGGGAAGCCCTTCGTTGCGGCCGCTCACCCGCAAGATCGGCTCGACCCGGTCGTAGTATGGCGCCAGGTCTTTGTACTCGATCGGCCAGTTGTCGCCGAAGCCATCGTGGTCTTTGCCCTTGAACTCGAAGTCGCTCAGCCGCCACGAAGCGCGGCCCCACATCAGCGTCTTTCCCCCCACCTTGCGGATGCGTACCCAGTAATAAGGGTTGATCGGATCGTAGGTGTAGGGATTGTCCTTCTCGTCGGCCCAGATGTTGGCGTTGAACTCGTTAGCCTGTGTGACGTGGGGAAATCGTCCTGGTTGACCGAAGCCTCGAAAGGGGAGTTCGTACACCGGCCGCAGGGAGCGATCTTTGTCCAGATCCACCGGCGGCCCTGCATCGAGCATCAGGCACTTCACACCGAGTTGGGTCAAGGTGAAGGCGGCCATGCCTCCCGAAGCGCCGGATCCGATGATCAGGACGTCGTGCGCCATGGTCACTCCGAGGCGTGCCAGTACAATCCCAGGCCGGAGGCGGCCCGGCGCCTGCCGGAGAGGGCTTCGGCATGCTGGCGCGAATTGAGCGTCGCCTGCCAGAAGTCGTCTTTGGCCGCGACCAGAAATCGCGCCAGGGGATCGGCCGGGAGTTTCCCCGACCAGGGCTGCCACAACGGGCTGAGCAATTCGGCCGCGTCCGGGTCGGAAAGATCGGCAAAGGTCTTGCCGAATCGCCTCTGGGCGGCCCCATCCAGCGAGCGCAGGCCGGTCCGATATACAGCCTGCCGGTCGGCCCGGGACTGTGAGAGCAGAAAATCGAGAAACGAGGCGGCTTCCGCCTCCGCTGCGCCCGGAGCGCTCTCGGCTGCCGGCATCAACACGCGGCCGAGTCGTTCGAAGGACGCCATTTCGGGTTTCGAGAAGAAGCGTGGGAGGCTTTGCGCGACCGTGTCCGGCGAATCGAACTTCAGTTTGGCCGAGGTTTCCGAGGTTTGCGCGTTCCCGCCGCCGGGCAATGCGGCGGCCGCAGGTAGTCCCCAAGCGGACTTCAACAGCGTGCGGCGATTCATGTTTCTGCCAGTTTCGCACATTGAAGCGGCTTCGCTCGATCGTATACTAAGCAAGCAAATGATCTATCTCGCTCTCTTGCTGGCCGGTCTGGCGCGATTCGCTATGGCGATGGAGGCGGGCCTGGCCCGGGTGGACATCACGCCGCGGCATCCGGTCCCCTTGGCCTGGAGGACTAATCCTCCCACCGCGAAGGTCTACCACCCGCTCTACGCCAAAGCCCTTGCCGTGACCGATGGCCAGACCCGGGTCGTGCTGGTAACGGCGGATATCGGCTACTTCTGCCGGGACATCAGCGAGCAGATCCATGTACGGATCCGGCGCCTGGGCTTGCGGCCGCACCAGGTCCTTTTGAATGCTTCGCACAATCACTCCGCGCCCGCGCTCTGCCCGCTCGACGATGTCGTCGAGCCTGGCCAACTGGACTACCGCTATCAGCAGTTCGTGATCGAGCGAGTGGTGTCGGCGATCGAGAGCGCTTTGGCCACTCGCAAACCCGCGCTCGTCGCCACAGCCGAGGGGACCTGTGATGTCTGTATCAACCGGCGTCTGGGAACCGAGATGGCGCCGAACCCCGAGGGCGCCTATGACCCCCGCGTCCGCCTGCTGACGGTGCGCGACGCGGCCGACAGAAAGCTGCGCGGCGTCCTGTTTCTGTTCGCGTGTCATCCCAGCGACGTCGAAAACGGCTCCATCGGCGCGGATTTCTTTGGCTTTGCTCAAACCGAATTGGAGGCGAAACAACCGGGTGTGATCGCCATGTCGGCGCAGGGGGCGGGCGGCAACATTCGCGTCCACCACGTGGATGAACACGGCAGGAAGTTCTCCTGGTCGCGTGGGGACAATCTCGCCTTCAACCGGGAAGCCGGGCGCAAGTTGGCAGCGGCAGCGCTGTCCGGACTGGGGGCGGGAGAAAAGCCGGTGGAAGGCGCGATCGGGTCCAATCTGCTGGAAATTCAGATCCCGCTTGGAGATCCGGTAACCCTGGGAGAAGCGCGCCGCGCCGCCGCCGGCAAAGATCCCTGGAAAGCGCGGTGGGGCAAGCGCCTGATGGACCTCTCCGAGCGCCAGGCGGAGTTACCCAAGCGTATGCCTTTCTGGATTCAGGCCATCACGATCGGACGCGATTTTGCGGCGGTAGGTCTGGACGGAGAAGTGTTCGTCGAGTACGCGCTGGAGATCGAGCGCGCGTTGGCGTCTTCACGGGCGTATGTATTTGGGTACTCGAACGCGAGCCTCGCGTACATTCCCACGGCGAAGGCGGTGGCCGAAGGAGGATACGAGGTGGATGTCTTCTACTGGTGGGTACTGCCGTCCCGTATTTCGCCGCGGGCCGAGCGCGTCATTGTCGATGCCGCCGTCACGCTGGTAAAGGAACTGCGCAGCGAAGCGGACCGGATTCGATTATGACGGCGGCGGCTGGGTCTCGTCAGGCGGCGGCGTAGGCTCATCATCAGGCAGCGTGGGCTCGTCGGGCGCTACCAACTCCGCTATCGCGGCCGACTCTGAAACCACCGGTTCCGCTTCATTGGATACTACCTGCGCTGGTATTTCCGCGGCGTGAGGCATTGCCTCGTCCAGTGGCACTTCACACGTGCAGCAATCGCTGCAGCGGCGGCACTTCCGGCAAAGATGGTTCTCGCAGGTGTCCTTGGTGCAGTAGTAGCAGATGCGAAGCGACGGCTCGTCGCAGATGGTGCAGCGAAACACCTTCGTCGATGGGGGCGGCTGGGCGATCATTTTGTGTTCTTCCCGGGCGCGGGTTTGGGTTGCGGAGGCGCAGGCGCCTGGCGCACCAGCATCCCGCGGCAGCGCTGGGCTTCCTTGTCCATCACCTGATACTCCTGTTCTTTCAGAGCGGTCAGATCGGTCAGGTACTGGCGCAACTGGTTCCTCGCGTTGCTGCTTTCAACTGCGCTGGCCTCCAGAAGTTCGGCGAAAGCCGGGTTCTGATAGCGCCGGGCGCCTTCGACCAATGAACCGATGGTGCTGTCAAGACTCTCCAGGCGGAAGAAGATGTCCAGGGCTGCCGACAGTTTCTCCACGTTCTTTTCAAACTGTGCGACCATCGGCGCCATGGCTTTAGCCTGGATGCGGGCAGATTCAAGCTGCTTCTCATAGAGCGGGCTGGCCCCTTTGGCCCTCCACTCGGCAGGACGCAGATTGTCGAGCAGCGGCAGGAGTTGCTCGCTATGTTTCACGAGGGCTTTGGCCGTAATCCGGATGTCCCACTCCGAAGTGAGTCCGGCGTTCGGACTCGACTGGCCGAACAGGCAGGAACACAAGACGCCACCCAGGAGGATTCTACGCATCACCGCTCCCATGCTAGCAAAGGTGGATCGTTGCGCCGGACGAAAGTGAACTACTGCGGCGGAGGCGGTGGTGGTGGTGGTGGCGCGCCGCCGTCACCGCTGGGCGCCTTCTCGTCGCCGGGACTGGCGCCAGCGGGAACCGAACCGCCGCCGGAACCCGGGACGCCGCCGCCCTGGCGGCGCCACAGGATCTCCGCGAGGACCTGCGCTGCCGTGTTCGCCACCTTCTTTGCCACCATGCCTCTATCGACCGAACGCAGGGCCAGCGGCTGATTCCGGAAGACGCGGACCGATTCGCCCGCGGCGACCGGAACGCTCCGGCCTCCCAGCAGCAGGTGTCCCACGTCGACCAGACCCTCTTCGACGGCAACCAGGGTCGTGCCGCCCTGGTCTTCGACATCAACGTGAAATACGGTGCCCCGTACCGAGATCAACGCGGTGGGCGTCCGGACCCGATTCTGGTTCGGTTTCCCGCCGAGCTTCTGAATGTGGACTTTGATCCTGCCTATCCAAACATCGACAAGGTCGGTCCAGTCGCCCTGATTGGCGCGGAAGGTGACGCGTGAATTCGGGAAGACCTCGAAGCTGCTGCCATCGGGCAGACGGAATTGAGCGTAGCCGTCCGGCCCGGTGGACACCACTTGCCGGGGTTTCACGTGATCGCCGACTTCCAGCGCCCACGGATTGTTGTCGCGGATCACGTCGACCCGGCCGTCGCAAACCACCAACGTCGCCGAACCGTCCGCGTCCTGCGCGGACGCAGGGATCAGGCAGGCGCACAGGACAGCCGCCGCTATCAGCAACCCGAGTGGACCGCGATCGAGGGACCTGTGCATCCTAACGTCTCAAGAATACCGAAATCGTACGTCCAACTATACCCGAAGAGGAGGCGGACGTCTAGCCTCTGGGAAGGATCTTGCAAGTTTGGTGCCGGAGTTGCACTAAGGTGAAAACAGGGCCGGAAATCAATGGCTTGCCCTCACGATCCAGAACAGGCTTGGGCTACAATGAAACGGCGGATGTGTCAGAGTGCCACGGCTAGGGTGAAAGCGCCGGGTTTGGTCCGGTTTTACGTCCTAGTGTGCCTGGCCTTGATGGGATCGGTTCGCCTGGCTGCCCAGACCCCCGATTGGAGGCGGTTAGGGGGGGTGACAGTAGAAGCCGGTCTGGCATCACCGGCCAGTGGCCCTATCGATCGCGTCTGGTTTTCGGCCGACGGGAATCGCCTGTTCGCGCGAACCCTGTCTGGCCGGGTGTACACGAGTGCCGACCTGGAAACCTGGAAGGCTGCCACGGCGGAACCGCCCGAAGACCCTGCCCCCGCGGCGACCCCTCGCCTGCCCACCGGCGCGCTTGCCGCCCGGTTGATTCGAGGCCGGTTATACGCCCGCGGCAGGAACCTGTTCCGCTCCGACGATGGAGGCCGCGCCTGGACCAACCTCACCGACAGCGGTGGCCACTCGGTGGTGGGAGGCGAGATTCGAGACGTCGCCGTTTCTCCTACCGACGAGAATGTCCTCGTCGCCGCCACCGGGTTCGGTGTCTGGCGTAGTGCGGACGGCGGGCTTTCCTGGACGGGATTGCACGAATCGCTTCCCAATCTTCCCGTGCGACGGATCCTGGCAACCGCCCGCGGCGCCACGGCGCTTCGCGTCTGGGCCCCGGATATTGGCCCGCTGGAACTTCGTCCGGGACTCGCGTCGGGATGGCACCCGGTGGACGACGCCGCTTGGCTGCAGGAAGCCAGCCTGCGCGGCGCTCTGTCGGATTCTCTCGGAACGGAGATCTCGGCGGTGGGCGTCTCGAGCGAACTCCTGCATGCGGGATCGGTCGATGGACGGATCTGGACCTCGCGCGATCGCGGCCGAAGTTGGACGGAGGCGCCGGCCCGATGGAACGGCCCGGTCGAAAGCATTGCCGTCGACCCGGATGAACCGCGCGTCGCGGTGGCGGCGTTAGGAGGCCGGGGCGCTCACGTTCTTCGGACGGTGAACGGAGGATTGTTCTGGGACGACCTGAGCGGCAACCTGCCGAACGTCGCCGCTCACGGAGTGACGTTCGACCGGGCAGCCCGCGCGTTGTACGCAGCCACCGACCGCGGGATCTTCCTCTCCCGAATCGATCTGAACGCCGCAACCCCGGCTGAACCCTGGACTGCGGTTGCCGGACTTCCGGAAGCCCCGGTCTGGGATGTCCGTCTGGATCCGGTGCGCGGGCAACTGTACGCCGCGGTTGACGGATTCGGGGTTCACGCGACGATCGCTCCGCACCGGGCGAGCGTGTTGCGGTGGGTCAACGCCGCGGATCTAAGCGCCCGGCCCGCGGCGCCAGGTTCGCTGGTGAGCGTCCTCGGCGCCGCCGTTTCCCGCGTTCAGGCGGGGACGATGAGCGTGCCCCTGCTCGCCTCCACCAAAACAGAAGCGCAGATTCAGATTCCCTTTGAAGCCACCGGCGACGCCTTGGATCTGTCTCTCGATAGTGCCGGACGGCAGGTTTCCCTTGGTATTCCGATGCAGCGTGTCTCCCCCGCCATCTTCATCGACCCGGATGGTGCGCCCATGCTGCTCGACGGGGAAACCGGCTTGCTGCTCGATGCCGCCAACTCCGCTCGCTCCGGAACGCGTGTACAGATTCTCTGTACCGGCCTCGGCAGGGTCACTCCGGACTGGCCGACAGGATTGGCGGCGCCGCTTGCCGATTCTCCCCGGGTGCGCGCCAACGTGGCGGCGTTTGTCGACCGGACGGCCGTGCGCGTGACGCGCGCGACGCTGGCTTCGGGCTACATTGGCTTCTACCTCGTCGAAATCGAATTGCCGGCCCTTGTCAACGCCGGCCCCGCGGAGTTGTATCTCACCGTGGACGGCCAGGATAGCAATCGCGTGCGGTTGTACCTGGCCCCGTGATCCGGCTGAGCGAATCCGCGATTCTCGATCGTGTCGCGCGCGCGGTCCACATACCGCGCGGCTCCATTGTCAGGACCGGCATCGGCGATGACTGCGCGATCATTCGTCCGCGCGGCACAACGGAAGATCTCCTCTTCACCACGGACCTCCTGCTGGAAAATGTTCATTTCCGCCGCGACACTCACTCCGCCGTGGATGTGGGGCATAAAGCGCTGGCGCGCGGCTTGAGCGACATCGCGGCAATGGGCGGCGTCCCTCGCTTCTGCCTGTTGTCGCTGGCCGTGGCGGGTTGGACCACACCCCGCTGGATCGATGGCTTCTACAAGGGGCTTTTGCGACTGGCCGCCCGTCATCAGATGCCGCTGGCCGGGGGCGACCTGGCCCGAGCCGAACTCGTGGCCTGTGACATCGTGGTGTGCGGCGCGGTTCCGCGAGGCAAGGCGCTGTTGCGTAGCGGAGCGCGGCCGGGGGATCTCGTTTACGTCTCCGGCCACCTTGGCGGCGCCGCTCTCGGTCTGTGGCACGGGAGCGGGTCGGGCTGGAAGTGCCACCTTCGGCCTGAGCCCCGTGTGGAACTTGGACAAATGCTTCGCAAATCGCTGCACGCAACCGCGGCCATGGACTTGAGCGACGGGCTCTCCCTCGATCTGTGGCGTCTCTGTGAACGTTCCGGCGTCGGCGCCGAGATCGACGACGTACCGGTTTTTACGGGCGCCTCACTGGAACTGGCGCTCCACGGCGGCGAGGACTACGAGTTACTCTTCACCGTGCGGCCGCGTCAGGTCGTGCCTGCGGCGTTCGAGGGGATCCCGCTCACCCGTATCGGGCGCGTGGTCGTTCATCGGGGTCGCGAACGCGTTCGCTTCCGGGGTGAGCCGCTGGCGCCGGCGGGCTACGATCATTTCAACACCGGCGCCGCGAATGTGATCAGGTAAGTCACGATACGGGAGTGGTGTTTCTCTCACGCGATCGAGTGAATTCTTTTGACCGAGCCCCGACCGGAAGGGAGGGGGCCTTCGTGCTTGCCCGACCGGAAGGGAGGGGGCATTCCGGCTTATCCCCGACCGGAAGGGCTTTCCGCGGTGTTTTGTTTGACCGGTTTGCGAATGGTCATGGATTCTGACCCTTTGCATCGAAGGCGCAGGAACGTGGTCGTTCGGGGCCGAAGGGGGCCCGCTCCCTTCCGGTCGCGGCTCGGTTCGCGGCTCGGTTCGCGGCGCCATCCAAAACGCGGCGGCATCTGGGCCTTCAAAACGGTTGTGGATTGACGTAGAGGGAGAGTTCTCGGCCCTGTTGTTCGACCACGTAGTCGATCGCTCGGGCGACATTGTCCCGGCTCCAAAGATATCGTGTACTCCCGTGGCGGCTCCAGCGCCGCCGGTCCGGGGTGTCGAGTCCGGCTTCGTTCAAGGCACGGCTGGCGCGGGCTTTGCACACGTTGAGCACGAATTCCGGTTCGCGGGGCGCGTCGATCACGCAGTGCACGTGGTTGGTGCGGACGTGCGCGGCGGCGAGCGTCCATTGGCGATGGGCACACGCATCCTGAACCGCTGCCAGCACGATAGCCCGGCGCGATTCGTCCAGGCTATACGCTTCCTGTTTCATTTGCCTTCTGACTGCAGCGGCGCGGGGCGCGTTGGACGGAACGGTTGGAGTCCCCGGGACCCTGTGTTCATCGTCCACCGAGCCCTGCCCGTCGCCCTGAACGCGAGCGCCATAGCAGGAGAATGTGATCAGGTAAGTCACGATAAGGGAGTGGGCGCATCCGAGTGTTTCTCTCACGCGATCGAGTGGATTTCTTGACCGAGCCCCGACCGGAAGGGAGGGGGCCTTCCAGCTTGCCCGACCGGAAGGGAGGGGGCTTCCAGCTTGCCCGGCCGGAAGGGCTTTTCGCGGTGTTTGTTTGACCGGTTTGCGAGTGGTCATGGGTTCTGACCCTTTGCAGCGAAGGCGCAGGAACGCGGTCGTTCGGGCCGAAGGGGGCCCGCTCCCTTCCGGTCGCGGCTCGGTTCGCGGCTCGGTTCGCGGCTCGGTTCGCGGCGGGGTGCTCCGCGCGGGGGATATGATCGTCTTGATCGACTATGAACCTGCCCAATCCCGCCGGCGTCCTTGACCTAATCGACGCGTTCCGCCGTTCCAAAACGATGTTCACAGCGTTGCGTCTCGGCGTATTCGACCGGCTGGAAGCCGCTCCCGCGAGCGCCGAGGCGCTGGCCAGGCGCATCAAACAGGTCGACAAGGAATCCCTGGAGCGACTTCTCGACGCGTGCACCGGCTTGGGTTTGTTGCTCAAGGACGGTGTGACCTACGAGAATTCCGCCGAAGCCCGGACGTACTTGTGCCGTGCGAGCCCGCACTCCCTCGCCGGATACATTCTCTACTCCGACCAGGTGCTCTACCCGATGTGGTCCCATCTCGACGACGCCGTCCGTGAAGGCGGAAATCGGTGGCGGCAGACGTTCGGCCTGGAAGGACCGATCTTCAACCACTTCTTCCGCGACGAAGAGGCGATGCGCACATTCATCCTTGGCATGCACGGCCTGGGCATGCTCTCGTCGCCGGCGGTGGCGGGCGCCTTTGATCTTTCGCGATTCCAGCGCATCGCCGACCTCGGCGGCGCGACCGGGCATCTGGTGGCCGCGGTTTGCGAGAAGTACCCCGCCACGCACGGCGTCCTCTTCGAACTGCCGCAAGTGGTCGCATTCGCGCGCGAAGTGCTCGCGCAATCGACCGCGCGTGACCGCATCGACCTCGTCGCGGGCGACTTCTTCACGGACGACCTTCCGGCCGCCGACTTATACGCTCTCGGCCGCATCCTGCACGACTGGTCGGAGCAGAAGATCTCGCGGTTGCTCAGCCGGATCTTCGACGCTCTGCCGCCGGGCGGCGGGTTGCTCATCGCCGAGAAACTGTTGAACGAGACTAAGACGGGCCCCCCGCCGGCGCACCTGCAGTCCCTCAACATGCTGATCTGCACCGAGGGCAAAGAGCGCTCGCTGGCCGAGTATCGCTCGTTGCTGGAGAGGCACGGATTCACTTCCGTGGAAGGGGCCGTGACCGGAGCGCCGCTGGATGTGGTACTCGCTCTGAAGCCATAGGGCCCCGGCAGAACCGGAACGCCTGACGCGTTCTGACGCAATCGAATCCGCTGGCTTGGCGCGGCTTTCCCGCCGTATCATGGAACGAGTGAGCGTCCAGACACCGTTGCGCCTTGCCGACCTGGAGCACATGCCCGACGACCCTCGGCATCGTGAACTGGTGGAAGGAGAACTGATTGAGTTGCCGCCCCCCGAGTGGAGCCATTCTCTCGTCGCACGCCGCATCTTCAAGTTGATCGACCGGGCTGCGGAAAAAGCTGGACTCGGACTCACCTTGATGGAGGCGGGATTCAAGATCAGCGGCGATGATCGAAACTGGGTCCAACCGGATGTTTCGTTCATCCTCGCCGGCAGAGTTCCCCGCCAGCCGGAGCCGAAGTTCTTCTCCGGCGCTCCCGATCTCGCCGTCGAGGTGATTTCGCCGTCGGAGACGGCCGAGGACGTGAACCGGAAGATCGAACTACTGCTGCG
>JBJXGR010000269.1:0-17390 GCA_046160045.1 Bryobacteraceae bacterium | reverse complement strand
TGGCGGAGAGGGAGGGATTCGAACCCTCGGTAGAGCTTTATGGCCCTACGACGGTTTAGCAAACCGCTGCTTTCGACCACTCAGCCACCTCTCCGTTCCGGCGGGGTAGGGTCGACTCCAGTATCGTAACACACAGCCACTCTCCCGGCTCCGACACCTCACCATGGGTGCGCGGCCGAAACGGTCAAGCGCATCGTCGGCCATTCGCCTTGGCAGTACATGCTCGACCACCGGATTGGGGGAGCGCTCATGCCGTCTACGATCTCGTCGGCCAAGCGACCGAACTTCCCATCGCGCGACTGTTCGCGGCCAATCCGCGCGAGCGCATCGTCCAGGCATGGTGGAGCCTCAGCTATCCGCCCGGCCGGATTGCCTCGGAGGCCAAGCTGGGCGATTCGCGAGACTTTCGGGTCCACAAGGTGAAGGCGCGCCCATGGGAGGACCCCGTGGCGCAGGCCGATGCCATCTGCGCGGCCGTGCCCCGCGATTACCGCGTGTGGCCGGCCGCCGGTGGCATCTTTCTACCTTGAAATCTGAACATGCTATGCTCAATTTTCAAGGATGATCGACCGCCCTCAGATTGAGCGCGAGGTCCGCCGGGCTATCCGGAACAATCCGGTTACGGCGATCTTTGGCCCACGCCAGTGCGGAAAGACGACCCTCGCCCGCCGCATTGCCGATTCGCCAAAGGCGGAGTATTTCGACCTGGAAGACCCGGCCAGCGTCCGGCGTCTCGCTGAGCCCTTCTCCTCGCTGAGCCATCTCCGCGGCCTCATCGTCATCGACGAGATTCAACGGCGGCAGGAACTATTCCCGGTGCTGCGCGTGCTCGCGGATAGGAGACCGTTGCTCGCCAGGTTTCTGGTGCTCGGAAGCGCCTCCCCCGAGTTGCTGCGGCAAGGTTCGGAGACCCTTGCCGGCCGCATTGCTTTCGTGGAAATGGGCGGCTTCGAACTTGTTGAGGTAGGCATCGAAGCCCAGCGAAAGCTATGGCTTCGCGGCGGATTCCCGCGGGCGTATTTGTCCAGGAGTGACCGCGATAGTTTCACTTGGCACGAAAACTTCATTCGTTCCTTCTTAGAGCGGGACGTCGGGGAATTTGGCCTGCGGACTCCGCCTTCCGCCCTCCGCCGGCTACTGAGCATGATTGCGCACTATCATGGTCAGATTTGGAATTCGTCGGAAATCTCACGGTCGTTGGGCGAATCTCATACCACCGTCAAGAGGCACCTGGATTTCCTTACGTCCGCCCTGATCGTGCGCCAACTGCAACCCTGGCACGAGAATCTGGGCAAGCGTCAGGTAAAATCGCCCAAAGTGTACTTCAGAGATACCGGAGTCCTTCATTCGTTGCTTGGCATTTCGACCTTTCGGGAATTGGAAGGACATCCAAAGTTGGGTGCTTCCTGGGAAGGCCTCGTAGTGGAATCCGTGGCGCGCCACGCCGGCGAACACAATGTTTCCTTCTGGGCGACCCACTCCGGTGGCGAGTTGGACATGCTCGTTCAAGGGCGAGGCAAACGCTTTGGCGTAGAGGTCAAATACGCTGACGCCCCAGGCATGACGAAGTCCATGCGAATCGCGATCGGGGACCTCCGCCTTGACCGGCTTTTCGTCGTCTACCCAGGTTCGGAACCCTACGAACTGGAGCAAAACGTCACCGTGTTGCCGTTTTCAGAGCTTGGGAGCCGGGTTTGGTTCAAGTAGCCGCCGCCTTCGCGTCCTTCTGTCTCTCCAACCCCGCCGCCGCGTAGCTCAACAGATCGCCTTTGGTGCGCGCAAGGCTCATCAACCGGTCGTAGTCTCCAGCCATCTGGCAGATCTGCAGCGGCGACGGGCAGGACAAGTCCGCGCGCGAAACGTCGTGAAGCCGCTCCAGCGCCACTTCCAGCGCCTCCGCATGCCGTCCGATCCGAACCAGCAGTTTCACCAGCACCTGCGCCGGGAGAGTTTCCGATTCGGCTTCCCTCACCTTCTTGTGGAAATGGGCGAGGGCTTCGTCCGTTTCGATCCCCAGCAGCGCTTCGACGTACCTGCCGTAGTCGGTGAACGTGTTCTCGAACGGCGGATACCCCTGATGCTGAAACTGGCCCGACAGCCGCCTTCCGTACTCGCACAGTTCGTGAGTCAACCGCAACGTCGCCTCGTCCGTCATCTCCGGAGCGTATTGGACCAGGGACGTGAGGTGCGACGTGTCGACGTAATAGTCGTATTCGCCGAACAGCCAATCCCGCCTGGCCATCAGAGCCGGAATTTGGTCCGCGGTCGGTTCGGAGCCTTCTACGTGCGCGATCGCGCGCTTCATACGCTCCACGACTTCCGCGTGCAGGCTGCGCACCAACAGCCCGATACACTGCTGCCGCCCCTTCTCCACAGCGTACATGCCGAAGGTCGTGATCGCGCGGCACATGCCGTGTTGCGCCAGGATCAGTTCCAATCCTTTCACCGGATGAACGCTCTCCTGAAACGCGATGCCGATGATGCCTTCAATCCCCTCGGCCGGTTCCACTTTGTCGATCGCCTCGACCACGGGAGCGGTTTCGCCGATAGCGCGGAAATACGGCCAGGCTCGTTCGATGTCCCCCTCCGCCAGAAAGGCGTGGCCCACTTCCCGGGCCGTCTCCACCACCGTTTGTTCGTACTGGCGGCGCGAGTCCGAAGGCATCGCGGACGAATCCTCGGTCTGAATGACTGGCAGTCCCAGCTCCAGCCGGCTCTTCATCAGCCTGGCTTCAAATAGCGCCGGATAGTTTTTGTCCTGCCGGAACTCCTCGATGAGGAACTTGAGGCTCTCCGCCGATTCGCCCTGCGCGAGCATCTGGTCCAGCCTCTGGAATCGGTCCTCAGACATGATTGCCCCATCATAGCCGGTCTGGATCTACCCGCTCGCGCCGCCAGCGCATTTCATCTCTCTGGAGCCCGCTGGAACTGAAATCAGCGCTCAAGGGTTTTTGACATCGATTTTCCGGGTCCGGTACAATCTGCCCGACGAACCCAACCTTCCCGAGAAAACAAAGGTGAGGCAAACGATGACACTCGATAGACGGACTTCATCCGCGTGGGGGCCGGCAGCGCAATGGCCGGCCTGCTCTCCGTGGCCGCCACGGAGCAAGCCCGCGGCATCAGGATCGGCGACCGCCTGAATACGCGCTTCACCGATTCCGATCTGCACGTTCTCAAATACACGGGCGTGGAGACGGCCACGATTTGGACTACGATCGAAGACGCCAATTTCGAGTACATGATCGGCGCCAAACGGCGGCTGGAAGCAGCCGGTATCGATCTGTGGAACATCGGCATTCTCGATCTTCACTGCGACCCGGCCCTGGTGCTGAACCTCCCCGGGCGCGATCAGAAAATCGAACAGTACAAAGCCTATTTGAAGAACCTGGGCCGCGCGGGCATTCGCTACACCACGTATGCCCATATGGCCAACATCAAAATGCGGCCTTATTACGCCACCGGCGAGGGCGTCACGCGCGGCGCCAAGACCCGCCTGTTCGACCTCGAGGTGGCGAAGAAACTGCCCCTGTCGCACGGCCGGGTGTACTCGGACGACGAGATCTGGCAGACGTTCACCACCTTCATTCGCGCCGTGATGCCGGTCGCCGAAAAAGCGGGCGTGCGCATCGGCCTGCACCCGGATGACCCGCCGGTGCCCAGCCTCGGCGGCGTCGCCCGCATTTTTCGTCACGCCGATGCCTACGAGCGGGCGATCGAAATCGCCGGGAGCGACAACTTCGGTCTCTGCTTCTGCATTGGCACCTGGGCCGAGGGCGGCAACATGCTGGGGAAGGATGTGCTCCAGATGATCCGGCATTTCGGCGGGCGAAAGAAGATCTTCAAAGCGCACTTCCGGAACGTAAGCGCCCCCCTGCCCAGATTTCAGGAGACGTTTCTCGACAACGGCTATCTGGACATGTTCCAGGTGATGCGCGCGCTGCGGGAAGTGAACTTCAGCGGTGCGGCCATTCCCGATCATATTCCCCAGTCGGGGCCGGGAACCAGCGGCTGGACGATTGGCTACATGCGGGCGCTGCGGGCCCGCGCCAACGCGGACTTTCAGCGAGGTTGAAGCGGCAGGTCTACTGCTCGTTGTGGATGTCGACTGAGCCGGTCGGCCCTTTCGAGCCATCACCTTCACTCGGTCGGCACAGGAGGACAGGTTCAGATCCTTCTGCGTGACCAATCCGGTCTCGATCGCCGCGCGCAGGGTCCATTGGAAAAGAAAACCAGATGGGACGCCTGCCGAAACAGCCTATGGATCCGCGAGCGTTCCGCATTTGGGGTCTACCCACGCAGTCGTTCCCGTTCGGGCGTTGTTAACGTGCGCAAAATCTCTCTCCGGATGTTGACACAAGCATTACTGCGAGAACATACTACACACACTGTCGCCAGTTTGCGCTTCATACGCAGTCTATGGCTAGATACCTTTTCGATCCTCTGGAGGGCACGATGACACGTTGGAACAACCACCTCGCCTCGCTCCTGCTGGCGGTGGCGGTGCTTTTGACCCCTGTATCCGTATACGCGCAAACAACGACGGCGGGCATTCGCGGCACGGTGACGGATCCTTCCGGCGCCGCAATCGCTGGAGCGAAGGTAACAGCGACCAACCTGGGAACCAAACTCACGCTGACGGCCAATACGGATGTCAGCGGCACCTACGCCTTCACGCTGCTGCCCGTCGGCAGTTACTCGGTGTCGGTGGAAACCGCGGGCTTTAAGCGCTTCGAGCAGACGGGTATTCCGCTCACAACGAACTCGGTGCTTGGATTGAACGTCACACTGGAGGTTGGCGCGGTCACCGAGAGCGTGCAAATCACGGCGGGCGCCCCGTTGGTCAACACGCAGACCAGCGAAACCGGAACTCTCGTCGGCTCCACCCAGATTGTCGAGTTGCCGCTGAACGGCCGCAACATCATCCAATTAGCCACCCTGACCAACGGCGTCGCCGCGGAAAACGTGCGTACGGCCATCACCGGCGGCGATGAGCGCAACGCCAACAATATGGCGGTCAATGGCAACCGCGTAACCATGACCCAGTACAACCTGGATGGCGGCCAGTTTGCCGGTCCTCAGTTGAACGCCGGGCTCAACTACCCGAATCCGGATGCGATTGCCGAGTTTCGCTTCATCACCAGCAACTACAACGCCGAGTACGGCCGCAATCCGGGCGGCGTGATGAATGTGATCACCAAGTCCGGCACCAACGACATCCACGGTTCGGCCTGGGAGTTCAACCGCAACAGCGACCTGGCGGCACGGAGTTTCTTCCTCCCCAGGGTGGCCTTTCTGAACCAGAACCAGTACGGGTTCTCCGGCGGCGGCCCGGTGATCAAGAACAAGTTGTTCTTCTTCGGCACCGCTCAATGGTTGAAGATCCGGCAGGGACGAGCCACGACTGGCAGCTTCCCGCCTACCGAGGCGGAGAAGCGAGGCGACTATTCAGCCTCCCCCGGCGTGACCGCCATCCGCGACCCGGACAACAACAATCAGCCGTTTGCCAACCGGCAGATTCCGGTCACGCGGCTCGACTCGGTGGCGTTGAAACTGGCGAATTTGCTGCCCGCTCCAAACTCACCCGACGGCCGATTCCTGGGCGCCTTCTCCGAACCCGTCAACAACTATCAATACCTGCTCAAGGGTGACTACAACATCAACGACCGGAATCGGCTGACCATGAGTTGGTATCGCGACCATACGGCCGGCACCTCGCTGCTCGATTTCGGCCGCCTCGGCATGCCCTTCCAGAACATCACCGGAGGTCCCAAAACCAGCCTCACCGACATCCAGCAGGCCGTCGGGAACTGGACGTACAACGTCCGCCCGAACATGGTGAACCAGTTCCGGTTTGGCTACGTGCACTCCGACCTGCAGGTGGCCGCGATTGGCCGCGGCCCCACGCTGCACCAGTTGACGCCCCTGTTTCCGGAGCAACCGTTCCAGGACATTCCCGGGTTCAACGTCTCCGGGCGCTGGAGCATGGGAACGGGCAACTTCAACATCTACCCGGCGTGGCTCTATCAGTTCTCCGACAACGTGAACTGGATCGTCGGCCGGCACACCATCAAGATCGGCGGCGGGTTCGAATTCTGGCACTTCACCTTCGACTCCACTGCCAACAACATGGCGATCTTCCTTCCGAATGGTTCGATCACCGGAGCAGCGATCACGGACTTCTTTATGGGCCGCGCCGCCCCGACCTTCGTTTCCAACGGTTGGTCGAGCGACCAGACCCAGAAGAACTTCGCCGGCTATGTACAGGACGACTTCAAGGTCAGCCGGAACCTGACGGTCAACCTCGGCCTCCGCTACGAGGTGGTCACGATGTTCAACCCCAAGGCCAGCGTCAAGTCGGAGGATGGCGGATTCCTGCGTCCCTCGGGCGCCTTCGTCGAGGGGCGGAAGTCGCAAGTCTTCCCGAATGCGCCGGCCGGGTTGCTGTTCGCCGGCGACACGGGCATTGCCAACGGTGTCGTCCACACCGATAAGAACAACTTCGCGCCCCGCGTCGGCTTCGCCTGGGATATTTTCGGCGACAGCAAGACCAGCCTTCGCGGCGGGTACGGTTTGTTCTACGACGCCCCGCGAGGCACCGACATCACCTCCGCGACCCAGAACCCGCCGTTCTTCGTGAACTTCCTCATCAGCCCCACCCCGAGTTTCGTCAATCCCTTGCCCCCATCCGCGCAAGCCGCGTTTCCGGTTCGCTACCGGAAGGACCTCAGTTTCGCTCCCTTCTACCCGATGTCCATTCAGAGCCTGAACCCAAACCTGCGTTCGGCGCAGATCCACCAGTTCAATCTCACGCTGCAGCGCGAGTTGCCGGGCCGGGTGTCCGTACAAGCGGGCTATGTGGCCAACCGGACAAGCGGATTAGTCCTGTTCCGGCGCATCAATCCGGCCATCTACACTCCCGGTACCGATGCGAACGGAAACCCGCTGTCTTCCGTCGCGAACACGGACCGGCGCCGTCGTTTGAACCAGGGTCTCAGCACCTTGCTCTATGGCGACACGGCGCTGGCGGACTCGATCGGCGATTCCAGCTACGACTCCCTTCAATTGCAGGTTCGCAAAGAGTTTGGCAAGGGGTTGAGCCTGCTGGCTTCCTACACCTATGCCAAGGCGATCGACGTCACCTCCCTTCTGCTCACCTGCGGTTTCGGCGCCACCCTGCAGAATCCGGACAACCTCAGTGGCGACCGGGGGCTGGCCGGCTTCGATCAGCGCAGGCGCCTGGTGCTATCGTTCAACTACGTGACCCCCAGGGTCAGTAAACAGTTGAACAACAACCCGGTGGCGAAGGCGGTGCTCGACGAGTGGGAGATCGGCACCATCTCGTCGTTTGGCGCGGGCTTCCCGTTTAACGTCGCCGCCGGCCGTGACAATTCACTGACCGCTCTGAACGGCGATCGCCCCAACCTGGTAGGTGATCCTCGTCTGGACACCGGCCGGCCGCGAGCTCAGTACATCACTCAGTATTTCAACCCGGCAGCCTTCGCCGCCAACAGCCCGGGTCAGTTCGGAAACGCCGGCCGCAACATTCTGATCGGGCCGGGTTCCGTTCGCATGGACCTCAGCCTGTACAAGAACTTCACCATCTCCGAGCGTTGGGGCCGGCTCCAGCTTCGGCTGGAAGCGTTCAACGCACCGAACCGTCCGAATTTCAGCAACCCCGCCGCCAGCCTCGCCGCGCCGCAGAACATGGGCCGGATCACAGGCGCAGGTGACGGACGTATCATACAACTCGGCGGCAAGTACATCTTTTGACCCGGCGCACGTTCCTCGATACCAGGGCAGGGGCGACTGCAACCGGCGCCCCCAGGCAACAGCTTGGGGGCGTTTGGTTTGACCCTTCCTTCCTGCTAATGCTCGGCCCGTCGAGACCGGTGCCCCGGCGTTTTGGATCATGACGTGTACCGAGGAGACTGACGATGCAAACAGTCCTGAAGTGTCTCAGGACAGCGTGGCTGCTGACCATGATGGTCCTTTTCATGTGCCCGGCAAGTGAGGCGGCCGGGGAAAAAAAACGGAAGCCGCCGTTGTCGATTGCGGAACAAGGGAACTTCTTTGTCGGGGGTACGTACAACACAGACGGCCAGATCACCGGCCAGATGTTTGTCGAATTTCAGATTCCCCGGTCCCGAAAGCACAAGTACCCACTTGTCTTCGTGCACGGCGGCGCCCAGATGGGCCAGGCTTGGTGGCAAACGCCAGACGGGCGTGAGGGGTGGGCGCCCTACTTTCTGCGCCGGGGCTACGCGGTCTACGTTGCCGATCAGGCCGCGCGAGGCCGGTCGCCCTACCACTCCGCCTACGGCCCGCTAGCGGACCCGCCGAACGCACTTCGCGCACAGCAGATGTTCACAGCGCACGAACTCTACAACTTCTGGCCGGCGGCCCGCCTGCACACGCGGTGGGTGGGAAAGGGCGTCAAGGGCGATCCCGTCTTCGAGCAGTTTCTCAGGTCACAAGCGGCGGGGCTCACGAATGGGCTCGTGCAGGAGACGCTGACGGCAGATGGGTTGGTGGCGCTGCTGGATAAGATTGGTCCGTCGATCCTCATTCCGCACTCTCAACCGGGCGCGCCTGCGTGGCTCGTGGCCGATCGCCGCCCGAATCTGGTGAAGGCGCTGGTGCAACTCGAACCAGGTGGTCCGCCCGTTGCCCGCGACGGGCCGCCCGGATTCCAGGCGGAGGCGACGTTTGCGTGGGGACTCACGAGTAACCCCATCACCTACAGCCCGCCGGCTTCTGATCCCTCGCAGCTCCGATTCGCGGCGCTTCCGAAGGAACCCGAGGTGGCCACTTGCTGGCTGCAGGCCGATCCACCGCGGCGGTTGCCTAACCTGCAGAAGGTGCCGATCCTTCTCCTCACGAGCCCCTCCGGATACAACAGTTGGTGGGATCCGTGCACATCGAAGTTCCTCACGCAGGCGCGGGTGGATCATACCTGGCTTAAGCTGCAGGACAGCGGCATCCAGGGGAACGGTCACTTCATGTTCATCGAAGAGAATAGCGATGAAGTCGCCGCAGTCGTTCTCAAGTGGATCGAAGAAAACCTCCGAACCGAGAAGCAGTAGCCACGGCCATGGCTTCGCGGCATCGCACCAAGAGCTTGGCGCTCCATCTGGTCCCGCGCCTCGACAGAGCGAATGGCACAATAGGCGTATGCACGCTGGCCGGTGGCTGGGTACGATGATCCGCGCCGTCGTGCTGTTCGTTGCGGCGTCCGCGCTCTCCGCCCAGTCTCCGGAAGGACGGTTCCAGCAGGCGCAGCAGGCTCTTTCACGAGGTGACACCGATCAGGCCATCGCCATCCTGTCCGAACTGACATCCAAAGACCCCAAGGCCCCGGTCCTGTGGGTCAACCTCGGTCTGGCCCATTACCAAAAAGGCGACTACGGGGGCGCGCAGGCGCCCTTGGAAAAGGCTTTGACTCTGGACGCACAGCTCACGCCGGCACGAGCCCTGCTCGGCCTCAGCAAGGCGGCGCTGGGACTCTGGCCCGCCGCCAGACCCCTGCTCGAACAAGCCTTCCAAACCGGGAGTCCTCCACTGGAACGGGAGTTGCGGCGGCTGGTGGGGATTCAGCTCAGCAAAGCGTACTCGATCGAAAACCAGCCCAGCCAGGCGGAAGCTCTGTTCGCCGTCCTGGTCCGCGACTACCCGGAAGACACCGAAGTGCTGTACCACGCCTTCTGGCTGCATCTCACCCACGGCCGGGACGTCCTGCGCAGCCTGGTCCGCACGGCGCCGGATCACTGGCGCACCCACCAGGTGCTGGGCTACCTGTTGGCGGAGCGCGAGAATCACGCGGCGGCCGCCGAGCAGTTCCGCCTCGCCCTGCGGGACAACCCGTCCGGCCTCGGCCTGCACCATTCGCTGGGCAACTCCCTGGCGCCGCTTGCCAAGACCCCGGAGGAACGGCAGAAAGCCCGCGAACAGTTCGAAGCTGAATTGAAGCTGAACCCCCGCCACGCGCCCAGCTATCATCAACTGGCTGAGCTGGCCGTTACGGAAGGCAAAGTTCCGCAGGCCCTCGAGTTGTTTCAGCGGGCGGCGAAGATCGATCCCGGCTACGCCTCGGCGCACTCTGGCATCTGCCGGGCTCTGGCCCTCCAGCAGCAGTCGAAGGAAGCCGTCCCCCATTGCGAAACCGCAGTCCGGCTGGATCCGGAGCTTCGCGAGGCCCACTACCGGCTGGCGCGGTTGTACCAACAACTCGGCCGCGAAGAAGACTCCCGCCGCGAGATGGCGCTGTTCCGCAAATTGGATGAAGCGGCGCACCGCGAATCCCAATACTTCCTCGGCGCGAAAATGGGAGTGCCCACGCAATGACCCGCCGGACCGTGCTGGCAGGCTTCTTCACCGTAGGTCCCGCCGCCTCCCAAACGGACGACTCCCGCAACACCGCCAGTTCCCTCCAGGCGGTCAAGGACAACCTGACTCCCGTCGATGTGTTCTTTGTCCGTGACCATTTCCAGCCTGCCTTCCCATCCCTTCTCGACTGGAGACTTCGCGTGGAAGGCAAGGTCGCACGCCCGTTCGATCTGACCTTCAGCGACCTGCTGCTCGAGCCTACGGAAAAGCGGGAAGCTCTGCTCGAGTGCGCCGGCAACGGTCCAGCCGGGTATGCGGTCAGCAACGGAATGTGGGAAGGCATCCCCCTGGCTCGGCTTTTGCTGCAGGCCCAACCGCAGGCCGGCGCCCAGGAAGTACTTCTGGAAGGAGCGGATGCGGGCAAACTGCACCGGCGCGCTCCGGTCTTTCCCTTCTCCCGGATTGTGCCGCTGGCCAAGTGCCAGGCGCCGGAGGCCATGCTCGCGTTCAAGCTCAACGGCCGATATCTGGCCCGGAAGAACGGCTTCCCGGCGCGGGCTCTGCTTCCCGGTTGGTACGCCATGGACTCGGTCAAGTGGCTGCGCCGAATGGTCGTGCTGGGCCCGGCGGAGCGGCCTCCGCAGTTCTTCGAGAGCGGCATGACCGAGGCCTACATCCGGGTACGCGAGAAAGACGGCAAACAGGAGGTCGCGCGCCTCGCCGAGATCAACGTGAAGTCGCAGGTTGCCTACCCGGTGGGCGAAGCGCGTCTTCCCGCCGGTCTTCTGAAAATCTGGGGATTCGCCTGGAGCGGCCACAGCCGGGTCCGGCGCGTCAGCGTGAGTCTGAACGGCGGTAAAGACTGGGCGCCCGCGGCCTTCAACGGCCCTGTCAAACCCTTCACGTGGGTGCGCTGGAGTTACGATTGGCCGGCCAAGCCGGGCGAGTACTCACTCGTGGCCCGCGCGGAAGACGAGAGCGGGCGAGTCCAGCCCCTTCAACGCGACCCCGCTCGGAAGGACGACTACGAACTCAACCACTGCGCCCCGGTGCGCTGCCTGGTGCGATGATGGCGGGAACCTGGTTTCTGTTTCTGGCGATGGCCTTGCCGCCGTGCCCGGTTCCGCAAGGGACTCCGGCCGAGCGAGCGGTCCAGGCGCGGGAAGCGCTCGTTGCCGCACAAAATGCGTTTCAAAAGGGTGACCCGGCCACGGCTGCCGCCGCGTTTCACCAGGCCGCCTGCCTGGTTCCGTCCAACGCGCATGCCTTTCGCGGGCTCGGCGTTTCGCTCGCGGCCTCCGGGAACTTGCCCGGCGCGCGGGACGCCTTGGAACGAGCCCGGCAACTGGCCCCGCGCGATGCCTCTGTGCTTTCGTCCCTGGCTCAGGTGCAGGCCTCGCTGAGCCAGTTTGCCGAAGCCCGGCGTACGCTGGCGGCCGCCGAACAACTCGCGCCCGGCAGCCCGCAACTGTCCCTGTTGAAGCTGCGCATCCTGCTCGCCGAGGATGACAAGACAGGGGCCCTGGAGACGGCCCGTGCGCTCTCGCAGCGCTACTCACGGCAGGCGGACCTGCACGCGAAATTGGGCGACCTTCTGGCTCGCGCCGGGCTCCACGGCGAAGCCGCAAAGGAATTGGAACTGTCCCTCGACCTGGCGCCCGCCAATCGGGATCTCTGGCTGGCGCTCCTTCGCACGCGGTTGGCCGCCGGCGAGGCCGATCCGTTGAGAACATCCCTTCGCAAAATGAGCGTGGCATTCCCCCGCGACGCGGCTCTCCACGCCCAGGCGGCGCCCCTGTTGTTCGAGCGCAACCACCATGACCTTGCCTTGGCAGAGTACTTGCGCGCGCGGCAACTGGGTCACCAATCGTCCGAGGATTCGCTCCGGTTGGCAACCTTGGCCAATATCGCGGGCGCCTTCGACGATGCAGTCCGCGAGTCCCTGGCCGTCGAGCAGGCTGCGAACGCTTCGGACCGGATGCGCGCCGCCGCCGCGGCCATCGCCGGCATCAGCTATGACGGGCTGGGAAAGCAGAAAGAGGCCGTCGAACAGTTGCGGCACGCCATTCGCCTGGCGCCCGATCTGGAAAACGGCTACCTGACTCTGGCGGAGGTCTACGAGAAGGCGCGCGCCTACGACGAGGCCGCCTCGGTTCTGGCCCAGGGCTGGAAAGCTCTGCCGGGCTCTTCCGCGATCGGCACGCGCCTGGGTCAAATCTGGCTTGCCGCCGGTCAGCCCCAACGCGCCGCCGGTGCCTTAGCGCAGGTCGTCGAGAAGTTTCCCACCGGCGCCGAGGCATGGGCCCTGCTGGCCCGAGCCCGTGCCGCCACCGGCGAGCCGGCGGAAGCTGTTCGTGCCTGGCGCCAGGTCGAGCGGCTGCATCCCGACTATCCCATGCTGCCGGTGATGCTGGCCCAAGCGCTCGTCGCCCAGAATCCTCCGGCCAACGCCGAAGCGCTGGTTCAACTGCGAAAGGCGGAACGGCTGACGCCGGACGATCCGGAAATCTACTACCTGGAAGGCAGGATTCATGTTTCCGAAGGGCGCTATTCCGAGGCGGCGGCCAGCCTGGAGCGTGCCCTCCGGCTCCGTCCGGATATGGCCAATTGGTATTACCAGTTGGGCCTCGCCTATCAGCGGCTCGGAAAGACGGCGCAAGCCAGAGAGCAGTTCGATCGAATGAACCATCTGCGCAGCCAGACCGGCTCCGCGGAACCAGCCGGAAGAACCAGCCCACCCGAATAGCCGGACGGAGTTGCCCAGGGGGGCGCGTTATTTGCCGATACAGAAGGTGGAGAAGATCCGGTTGAGAATGTCGTCGGCTGTCGTCGCGCCGGTGATTGCGTCGATCGGCGCAAGCGCGGCGTAGAGATCGAGCAGCAGCATCTCGTGCGGGATGTGCTCGCGGATCGCCACCAGCGCCCGGTCCAGCGCCTCGAGGGAATCTTCCAGCAGCCGTTCCTGGCGCAGGCTGGTCACGAATCCCGTCTCCGCATCTTCATGAACTGGCAGAATCGCCTTTCGTAGCGCGTCGATGCCCGTTCCGGTCTGGGCGGAGACCGCGAGCAGTCCTTCCACCGATCCGGCTACCCGTGGCAGGTCGGCCTTGTTTCCCACCAGGATCGAACGGCCCTGGGTCCGTGCGCGCTCGATGATGGTCTGATCTTCTTCTTCGAGCGGGGCCGACAAATCCACGACGACCACCGTGACATCGGCATCGGCCATGGCTCGAAAGGTTCGTTCGATTCCGAGACTCTCCACCAGGTTCTCGCCCGTTCGAATCCCCGCCGTATCCACCAGGCGAACCGGAATCCCTTCGATCGAGGCGGATTCGGAAATCAGGTCACGCGTGGTCCCGGGGATCTCTGTCACGATGGCCCGATCCTGCTCGAGGAGGCGGTTGAACAGGCTGCTCTTGCCGACGTTGGGCCGGCCGACGATCGCCAGGGTCAACCCGTCGTGAACGCACTGGCCAAAGGAGAAGGAGGCAACCAGCGCCGCAACGTCGCGGCGGATGGGGTCGAGCCGGCGAAGCAGTTCCTCGTCCGGCGCGACGCTGATGTCATCTTCGGCGAAGTCGATGCCGGCCTCGAGCAGCGCGATCACTTCCAGCAACTGCTCCTTGACCGGCGAGAGGCGCCGCGAGACCGAGCCTTCGATCTGGCGGGCGGCGACCCGGGCCTGGAAGAGCGTAGTGGCTTCAATCAGATCGCGGACGGCCTCGGCCTGTGGCAGATCGATGCGGCCGTTGAGGTACGCGCGCAGGGTGAACTCGCCGGGTTCGGCCAACCGGGCGCCGGCCGACAGCGCCCGTTCGAGACAGAACCGGACCACGACCGGAGCGCCGTGGCAGGAAATCTCGACCACGTCTTCGGCAGTGTAGGATCGCGGCCCGGCGAAGAAGGTGGCGACCACCTGGTCGACGGTGGCGCCTTGGTCATCGACGAGGTTGGCGAACTGAGCGGACCAGGATCGCCACTCCATCGCGGCTGTGGTCCGGAGGATCGACGAGGCGATTGGTCGCGCCTCGGGGCCGGAGATTCGAATGACCGCCAGGCCGGAGCGGCCGGGAGGAGTGGAGAGGGCGGCGATCGTGTCGCGGAGGTTCAACGGATGAATCTAGCGGGGTCCGCGGCGCGGAGGACGCGCGCCGCCACCTGGCGCAGGTCCGCGGCCGGGGGGACCCGATCGACGGGGAGGTCCGCCAAACGTCACCGGCGGAGGTGGTGACGAAGGCATACCGGCCGGATACACGATGACCTGGCGGCCAGGTCCCATACCCGCGCTTTCGCTTCGCACCTCGTGTTCGTCGCGCAGCGAGAGATGAATCACCCGCCGTTCGCGGCTGTTCATCGGGTTGAAAGCGAACGGCCGGCCCGTGCTCTTGACGCGATCGGCGGCGGCGCGCGCGCTCAGTCGCAGTTCTTCGATCCGCAGCATCCGGTAGTCGTTGGCGTCAAAAGCGATCCGGGTGTGGTCCTCGGAGGGCACGCGCAGGTACTCGAGACAAACCTGCTCAATGGCGAGTAGCAGTTCAGCGCGGTTGCCGAGCAGGAGATCGACGTCACCTCCCTTGAACCTGACGGTCACGTCCGGGTTCTCAAAGTCGGGGTGAGGGGCTTCCCCTTCGGAGATCTGGAAGCTCAGATCGAAGCCGCCACGCTCGATCAGCGCCCGCAAAAACCCATCAAGTCTCTCTCCGACGCCTTCGATGGTGTACTTGCGATGATTCACCGATTATTTCCTGGAGGGTTTTTTTGTCCCGGCGGAGGCCGCGATCACAACATCTCCGTGGACGGTTTTGTTGAAAAACCATTGCTGGCCGATCGCGACCAGATTTCCGGTCAACCAGTATAACATCAGGCCGCTCGATGCCCCGTAGAACATGAATCCAAAGATCAGGGGCATGAACAGCATCATACGCTGCTGGGCCGGGTCGGCCCCCGCCGCGGGGGTCATCTTCTGCAGCCAGAACTGGGTGGCGATCATGGCGATGGGCAGCAGGCGGATGGGGATTGTCTCCGGCTGTGACAGGTCCTTCACCCACAGCCATTCCGCGCCCCGCATCTCGATGGCAAGGGTGAACACCTGGTAAAACGCCCACAGGAACGGGAGCTGCAACAGAAGAGGGACACAGCCGCCCAGGGGATTGACTCCGTGCTTCTGGTAGAGCGCCATGATTTCCTGGTTCTGCTGGTTACGCTTCGGGTCGCGCATGCTCAGGTTCTTGAACTTCTCGTTGATGGCCTTGATTTGAGGTTGGAGATCCTGCATCCGCTTGGCCGAGCGCAGGCTGGTAATCTTCAGCGGGAAGGTGGCCATGTTGATGAACAGGGTGACGATGATGATTGACCAGCCATAGTTGTGGATGTATCGGTCGTTCAGCCAGTGCACCATCAGGAAGATCGGTTTGGCGATGAAGCCGAACCAGCCCCAGTTGACTACCTGCTCCAGTTTCGGGTTGACCGAGCGGAGAATGTCCAGGTCCTTTGGGCCGACAAAGAGAGAAAGGCGGTTAGGACCGGACGCCGCGCCAACGGCGGCGCCGACATGGGAGACCTCGTCATTCTCGCTGGCGGCCTTCAGCATGTCGCTGAACGTCTGGACCGCGAGCGTTGTATCGGAAAGGAAGACCGCGGCGAAATAGGTGTCCTCCAGGCCGGCGAAGGAGTATTTGCCCGAATCGGTGGTGACGCCGTCCGAGGCGTGCTTGTGATCGTTAGTGTGAAGCTTGGCGGCGTCGGCGTCGTAGAAGATCGCGTGCTGCAGGGGCGCGGCCGCGGGCACCGTGTGATCGCCAAACCCGGCACGCCACGTCAGGCCGTGCGGGATGGATACACCGCCCTCGATGACCTCGCTGCGGACTTCGGACAGGTACTTGTCCTTCTGGAAGCGGAACGACTTGCGGACCGAGACCTTGCCGTCGGAAAACTCGAAGTCGAGGCCGAGGCCGTCTTCCGCCTTCCTGACCGCAAACAAAGCCTGATTGGGATCGGTCGAGGGCTTCCTGTCGCGGAAGCTGAGCGCGAACGGAAACCCTACCTTGGGAGCTGCGCCAACGTAAACCAATTCCGTGGGACCGCCGGAGTGGTCGGTGTACCGCTTGAGCTTCCAACTGCGGACGACGGCGCCGCGGTTGGAGAACTCCACCCGGTAGAGGTCGGTGTCGATGACGGGGGTTTCTTCGTTGCTCGCGGCGACGGCGCCGGCCACCGGCGCCTCGGCCAGAACAGGAGCGGCAACTGGCGCGGATTGGGCGGCTGCCGGCTTGTCCGGGGCTTTCTTTGGAGGGGGAGCGCTGGGGAAGAAATAAGGCGTGACGAACATCACGACGCCCATCAGAACAAACGCGAGCAGCAGTCGCGTCTCCATGGACATGTCGCTCAGAGCCGCCGCGATTCCGCCCTTGTTGTCATCAGCCATAGAATTCCTGATTACCGAACCGGATCATAGCCGCCGGAATGAAAAGGGTGGCACCGGCAGAGCCGCTTCACTCCCATCCACAGTCCACGGCGAACACCATGCCGTTCGACCGCCTGCAGCATGTACTCCGAGCATGTCGGTGCGAAGCGGCACGCCGAAGGCAGCATCGGGGAGACGAACTGTTTGTACACCCGCAACATGCTGGTCACGACGAGGCGCACCGTGAAAACAAACGTTCCACTTCCCTCTGAAGTTCCGTGAATGGCGCGTCCAGGCATTTGCGGCGAGGATTGATGACGATCAGCCAGCCGCCGGCCAACCGATCGAGCCGGGAGCGGACCGCGCTGCGCAGGCGGCGCTTGATCCGGTTTCGCACCACGCTTCCGCCCAAAGCCCGGGGTACCGTAAAGCCGATGCGCGAATCGGCCGCCTCGCCGTCGAGAAGACAGAAGGCGGCAAACAACGGGCCGGAAAACTTGGCGCCAGTATCATAAACACGGCGGAAGGTTGCGGATCGGAGGATGCGGACGCTTTTCGGGAAACCGGCGATTCTCTACCTCTCGTCGCTGACGGTCAAACGCTTGCGGCCGCGGGCGCGGCGGCGGGAGATCACAGCGCGGCCGTCCGCGGTCCGCATCCG
>JBJXGR010000268.1:0-9448 GCA_046160045.1 Bryobacteraceae bacterium | reverse complement strand
GCATATTCTTCTGTTTTCGCCTGTACTACCATAGCCCCAGATGCGCACGATCGCGGTGATGTTGCTCGCCAGCCTGCCCGGGCTCGCGGCAGTGTCGGACTTCAACGGGCGATGGAATCTCAAAGTCCACAACGAGGCGAGAAAACGAGTGTGGTGGCTGGAGGTCTCGGGGGCCGGAACCGGTGCCGTGAAAGGTCGATTTGTCGGATTCCCCGGGGGAGACATGGCCGGCATCCCGTCCCCGGACGTCTCGCCCCTGCGGGTGGACGGTCAGGAGCTGACGTTCACCTGCACCCGGGCGAAACGCAGGATCGACTATCGCGTGCGGATGGCGAAAGGACAGTTGGAGGGCACGTCGACCGAGGCCGGCCAGGTGCTTCACTTCACCGGGCGTCGCGCTCCCGTAATCCGCGATAAGGACGACGGCACTGGGAAACACGGCAAGCCAGTGGCGCTGTTCAATGGCAAAGATCTGGCGGGGTGGGCTCCCGTGGTGGAGGGCCAGCCCTTGGGCTGGAGTGTGAAGGGCGGCATCCTGTCGAACGTTGCCGCCGCGAACAACCTGATTTCCGAATCGAAGTTCTGGAATTTCGATCTCCACGCGGAGTATCGGATCGGGCCGGACTCCAATAGCGGCATCGGCCTTCGGGCGCGGTATGAAGTTCAGATTCTCGCCGATTACGGCCAGCCGCCCAATAGCCATGGGCATGGAGCCTTGTACAGCCGGATCAAGCCCAAGGTAAATGCGACGCGCCCGGCGGGCGCATGGCAGGTGATGGACATCCGCCTCGTCGGCCGGCAACTGACCGTCCGGCTGAACGGGCAGATGCTGATCGACAAGGGCGAAGTGGAAGGCCTGACGGCGATGGCAACGGACACCGATGAGGACCAACCCGGGCCGATCGTGCTGCAGGGCGACCATCGCGTGGTGGAGTTCCGGAAACTCGTGGTGACTCCGCTCGCGAAATGAACACGCTGCCGCAGGTTCCGCTGACGTTCCGGCGCATGCCAGACGACGAACAGCTTCGCGCGGCGAAAGCATTCTTTGAACGGATGCGCGAACGCCGCTCGGTGCGGGCGTTCTCCTCGGAACCGGTCCCCCGCGAAGTGATCGAGTGGGCGATCCGGACGGCGGGTACGGCGCCGAGCGGCGCAAACCAGCAGCCCTGGCGGTTCGTGGTTGTGTCCGACCCCGACGTCAAGCGCCGGATTCGCGAGGCCGCCGAGCAGGAGGAGCGCGAGAACTACGAGCGGCGCTTCCCGGACGATTGGCTGGAAGCGATCGCACCCCTAGGCACCGACTGGCACAAGGAGTTCCTCGAAATCGCCCCGGTACTCATCGTGATTTTTCGCATCGACTATGGACTCGACGGGGAACGGAAGATCAAGCACTACTATGTAAACGAGTCAGTGGGAATCGCGACGGGCTTCCTGCTGGCGGCGCTCCACATCAGCGGGCTGGCCACCCTGACGCACACACCGAGCCCGATGGGATTTCTGGCGAGAATCCTGAATCGGCCGCCCAATGAGAGACCGTACCTGCTGATCCCGGTAGGGTATCCGGCCGAGGGAGCGACGGTGCCGGAGATCCACAAGAAACCCCTGGACGAGATTCTCGTCGGTGTCCCGTCAGAGCCGCCACCCTCGGCGCCGCGACCTTCAGAGCCGCCATCTTCAGAGCCGCGACCTTCAGAGCCGCGACCGTAAGGGAGCGGTGGCTTCGGCCTGCGGTGGCTTCGGCCTGCGGTGGCTGTGGGGCGCCCGATTTGTTCACGGCGTCTAACGGAGAGGTGTCCTTCGGCACAGGTCTTGCGTCGGTGCATGCCGCTTGCGAACACGCGCCTCATGCGAACGGCCTCGACCGGTCCCTCTGTTATTCTTAAGATCGGTGTCCCTCCGTATTGCGTGTACCGGTGTCCTGATTGCGGCGGCGGTCTGGACCGCGACAGGCCAACCACAACGATCCACCAGCCTGCTCGACGTGATGGTCTCCGAACTGGACCGTAACTTCCGCGTGCTCAAGGAGAAGGCCGACCCCGCGCCCTACTTCATGTCGTACGCCGTCACGGAGTACGAATCGGCGGTGGTCGCAGCCACCATGGGCGCGCTCTCCAACCAGTCGACCTCTCGCTCGCGGACACTCGACGTCAGCGTTCGCGTGGGGTCGCGTCAACTGGACAATTATCGAAGCGCGCGTGGAGAACGGGTGCACTTTACGCAGGGTTCGGTGTTTCCCTTGGACGACAACCCCGTTGCCCTCCGGTACCGGCTATGGCAGGACACGGACCGGGTGTATCGCCTTGCCGCCGAACGATTGATCAAGATCAAGACCAGCACCCAGGTGAAGGTGGCGGCGGAGGACGGCTCGGGAGATTTCTCGGACGAGGAGGCCGCGCAACATGCCGAACCCGCCCGCCGCTTGAATTTTCCGGCCGACCAATGGGCTGACCGGGCGCGCAAGCTTTCCAGCGGTTTCGGGAAGTATCCGCAGATTCTCACCAGTGGCGTCACCGTGCTGGCGGAGGCGGAGACAAAGTACTTCGTCAACTCGGAAGGGACCCGGATCGAGCAGGGCCGCGGGTTCGCACGCGTCATCGTCACCGCATCCGCACGGGCCGAGGACGGCATGGATCTCGGTACCTCCGATAGCTTCGAAGCGGCCGATCCGGACGGCCTTCCGGAGGACAAGACGATTCAGCGGGCCATCGAAAAGGTGGCGCAGGATCTCACGGGCCTGTTGAAGGCGCCGGTGGCCGAGCCCTTTGTGGGGCCGGCGATCCTTTCGGGCAAAGCCTCCGGCGTCTTCTTCCACGAGATCTTCGGGCATCGGATTGAAGGACACCGCCAGAAAGACGAAACCGAGGGACAGACGTTCACCAAGAGCCTGGGAGGTCCGGTTCTGCCGGAGTTCCTTTCCGTGCTGTTCGACCCGACGCAGCGAAAGATGGGATCCATCGATCTGAACGGCTGGTATCAGTTCGACGACGAAGGGGTGGCCGCGAGGCCAGTTCGCCTGGTGGACCATGGAATCCTGAAGGCGTTCCTGATGTCGCGTTCGCCGGTGAAGGGTTTTCCCAAGTCGAACGGCCACGGGCGGAAACAGCAGGGCATGGAAGCCGTGTCGCGGCAGTCGAACCTGATCGTGGAGTCGTCGAAGCAGGTTCCGGAGCGTGAATTGCGCCAGATGCTGATCGCCGAGGTCAAGCGGCAAAGTAAGCCCTACGGACTGTACTTCGAGCACGTTGTGGGCGGATTCACGACCACGCAGCGAGCCGGCTTGCAGGCCTTCAAGGTGATCCCGGTGGTCGTCTATCGCGTGTACCCGGATGGACGGCCGGACGAACTCATCCGCGGCGTGGACATCGTGGGAACGCCGCTGGCGAGCTTCGCGAAGATCCTGGCCACCTCGGACAAGCAGGGTGTGTTCAATGGATATTGCGGCGCGGAGTCCGGGAGCGTCCCGGTGTCCGCGGTATCGCCGGCGATTCTGGTGAGCGAGATCGAAGTGGAGAAGAAGGCGAAATCGCAGGACCGGCCTCCGTTGCTGCCCTCTCCGGGTGAGACGGCGGGAGAGGCGCGATGAAGTTCTGGCTGCTGGTTCTCGCCGCTCCGGCCCTGTTGGCTCAGCAGGCCGAGGATCAAGTCCTGCGCGCCATGCGCGACGAGGTCGCCCGGGCGGCCGAATTGAAGTTCCCCACCCTGGAGTCGCCGTACTTTGTCGAATTGACCCTGGACGATGGGCGGAGCGTGTCGGCGGCCGCGACGCTGGGAGCCCTGGTTCGTTCCGGCGAGAACCGCTTCCGCATCCCCAACGTGCGGATCCGGGTGGGCAGTTATCAGTTCGACGACACCAACTATGTCGGCTCGGGCATGCAGTTTGCCAGAGGGTACGACTTCAGCCGGTTCCCCTTGGACGATTCCTACGCCGTGCTGCGCCGTATGTTCTGGCTGGCGATCGACACCGAGTACAAGTCGTCGGTCCAGACGATCGCGCGGAAGCGGGCGGCGTTGAAGAGTGTCACCGTCACGGAGAACCTGCCCGACTTCGGCCGCGTTGAGCCCGTGAAGTTGCTGGAAGCGGTGCGATTGGAAGGCGTCGACCGCACGGCCTGGGAAGCGAAGGTCCGTCAGTGGTCCGCGATCTTCACCGGATTTCCGGCACTGTCCAGTTCGAATGTGGATTTTGAAGAAATCCGCAATGTGCGCTACCAGGTCAACAGCGAAGGCACCCAGATCCGGAGGTTTGAACACCTCGCCATCGTGAAGGTGCGCGCTCGCGCCCAGGCGTCGGACGGCATGCCCGTGTGGAGCGCACGGACCTTTGTCGCCATGCGGGGAACCGTCCTGATGGACGACCCGGCGATCCCAAGAGCCATTTCCCAGATGGCCGAACTGCTGACCGAGATGACGAAAGCTCCGGTGGCGGAATCCTATTCCGGACCGGTCCTGTTTGAAGGCGAGGCCTCACCGCAGTTGTTCGCGCAGGCACTGGGCAAGAACCTGGCGCTGTTCCGGAGGCCGGTGTCGGAACCGGGACGCCAGGGCGGATTCCCGTCGAGCGATCTGGAAGGCAAACAGGGATCGCGGATTTTGCCCGAGTGGATGGACGTGGTCGATGACCCGACTCAAGTGGATTGGCGTGGCCGGACGCTGATGGGCCACTACAAGGTGGACCAGGAGGGCGTGCTCGCTGGACCCGTATCCCTAGTGGAGAAGGGCGTGCTAAAGAACTTTCTGTTAACGCGCCAGCCCATGCGAGGCTTCAGTCAGTCGAATGGACGAGCCAGGCTGCCCGGATCGTTCGGCGCCTATGGCGCCGCATTCAGCAATCTGTTCGTTCAGGCGCGGGAGACCATGCCCGCCGCCGGTTTGAAGACCAAACTCCTGGAGATGATCAAGGCGCGGGGCAAGCCCTACGGCCTGGTGGTTCGCAAGCTGGACTACCCATCCGCGTCCACGTTCGATGAATTGCGGCGTCTGCTCACGGCCGCCGGCCGAGGAAGCGCTCCGCCGGTGTCTCCTCCCGTCGCGGTGTACCGCGTATACCCGGACGGGCGGGAGGAGTTGGTCCGCGGGCTCCGCTTCCGCGGGTTGGGCGTCCGTTCGTTGCGGGACATTCAGGCGGCGTCCGACGACATGCACGCCTTCGATCTGCTGGATAACGGCATCCCGCTCGCCATGATGGGGATGGGCAGTCTGGTTGCGGAGACGACGATCGTTGCGCCGTCGGTGCTGATCGACGACGTGGATCTGGATCGTGTGGACGAAGAGTTTCCGAAGCCGCCCATCGTTCCGCCGCCAAGTTGATGCGCGATGATTCTGGCGCGATACATCTTCCGGGAAGTTGTTTCGAGCGCCTTCCTGGGCGCCCTGCTGGCGACCTTCGTGATCTTTCTGCAGGGCCTGGGCCGCCTCTTTGAGCTGCTGGTGCGCAGCGCCGACAAACCGGAAGCGATCCTCCGGCTGTTCCTGCTGGCGCTGCCTCCGGTATTGCCGCTGACCATCCCCTTCGGCGTGCTGGTGGGGATTCTCATCGGGCTGGGACGCATGGCATCGGATGGCGAGATCACCGCCATGCGCGCCGCGGGGATACCCGGGCGCAAGGTGATCTTGCCCGTGGTTTGTTTCTCCAGCCTGGCGATCGTCCTTGCGGGCGCGGCCTCGCTGTGGCTGTCGCCGTGGTCGATCCGCGAGACCTTCCGCCTGGCCAACAAGCTGGCCGCCGACCATCTGACGGCGGAGATCCAGCCGCGAATCTTTGCCGAGCAATTCTCCAACAGCAACACCATCCTCTACCTCGGCGATGTGCAGGTACGCGGCCAGCAGGTGCTGTGGAAGAACGTCTTCATCGCCGACCTGACTCCTCCCGAGCAGCGTCGCAGCGGTCTGAAGGAGAAGGCCGACGGTCCCCTGATCACCATCGCGCGCGAGGCGATCGCCGTGCCGGAGCCCCAGAACAACCGCATCCGGCTATCGCTCCGCGACGCCAGCACGCACGAAGTCAGCAAGGATGCGCTGGCCCACGACTCGCAATTCCCGGTGGGCGACCAGACCCTGTCCGCCAACCCTCCCGCCACGCAACAGGCTCGCGCGTTCCGTGAAATGGACACCCGGGATCTGCCTGCGCACGGATACGGACCGAAGGCCGGGCCGAACTGGGTGGACGCGCGCGTCGAATTGCACTATCGCATAGCGCTGCCGTTCGGGTGCCTGACTTTGGCTCTGGTGGGGATTCCCCTCGGCCTGGGCAGCCGCCGCGGCGGCAAATCGAGCGGCTATGTGACGGCAATCTTCCTCGCCTTCTTCTGCTATTACCTGGCCCTGATCAGTCTGATGAACATGGCGCGGCAAAAAAACCTCTCCGCGGAGGTAGCGATGTGGCTGCCGAATGCCGTCTTCGCCCTGGCGGGATTGGCTCTTCTCATGAGGATGGAGCGCGCCGCCGGCCGCGACTGGCTCAACGACCTGCGGGAGTGGGGCATCCGCGTCTACCACTCCGTTCGCGCCGGCGTCCCGGCTCCTTCCACCGGCGCGGGCTGGCGTCTGGTCCTCATGCCGCAGATCGTCGACACGTATGTTCTGACCCAGTTCCTTTACTACATCGGGATCCTGCTCGTGACGTTTGTGGGGATGACTCAGATCTACACGTTCTTCGAGCTGTTGAGCGACATCGTCAAAAACCAGATTCCGATGGCGAAGGTGGTCACCTATCACGTCTTCCTCACGCCGAAGCTGATTTACGACACGCTGCCCATCAGCGTGCTGGTGGCCACCCTGGTCACGTTCGGCGTGCTCACCAAGCAGAACGAGGTGACCGCGTTCAAGGCATGCGGCATCAGTCTCTACCGCCTGTCGCTGCCGGTGCTGTTCTCGAGTACGGTGCTCAGCGCGGGGCTGTTCGCCTTCGATCACTACTACATTCCGCAGGCCAACCGCACCCAGGATGCGATTCGCAACCAGATCAAGGGCCGGGCTGAGCAGACCTACCTCCGGCCCGACCGGAAGTGGATCTACGGCCGGGGTTCGCGGATCTACTACTACCGCTACTTCGATACGGCGGAGAACGTGATGGCCGGCGTCAACGTCTTCGAGCTGGAGCCCAAGTCGTTCCGGCTGCGCCGGCAGATCTCCTGTGAGCGGGCCGAGTGGAAGCCGGCACTTGGCACCTGGATCTTTCAGAACGGCTGGCGGCGCGACATCGGCAGTTTCAGTAAGGACAACTTCGAACAGTTTCAGGCCACCACGTTCCCCGAGCTTACTGAGCCTCCCAGCTATTTCCTCAAGGAAGTGAAGCAGGACAAGCAGATGAACTTCCGCGAGCTGGAGACCTATATCCGGGACCTGCAGCAGAGTGGCTTCGATACGGTCAAGTTCCAGGTCCAGTATTACAAGAAGTTCTCCGTGCCCCTGTTCGCGCTCATCATGGCGATGATCGCCGTACCCTTCTCGTTTCTGGTCGGCAATCGCGGGGCGATGGCGGGCATCGGCGTGAGCATCGGGATCGCGATCAGCTACTGGGCCGTCGACAAGTTATTCGAGCAGGTAGGCAACGTCGGGCATCTGCCGCCGACCATCGCCGCCTGGTCCCCCGACGCGGTCTTCGCGTTGGGCGCGCTCTACCTATACCTCAAAATGCGGAGCTAGCGACGCGACCTTCAGAGCCGCGACCGTCAGCGAGCGGTGGCTATCCGAGCCGCGACCAGAAGGGAGCGGGCCTCTTGGTTTTTTCACAGCCCGTAAGGGAGCAGTGGCCCTGCACTACTTTTCACCAATAGCGGTGCTCTTTCCATTCTCCCGCAAGCCGCTGTTTCACGGCCGCACAATCGACCCGTCGATCGCATTCACGTTCAGCCAGTTCAGCGGGTGAGGATACGGTTTCAACGGATACTTCGCGGCGATCGTCTCGTTCAGATTCACCCCCAGGCCCGGAGTCCGGTTACCGTACAGGTAGCCCCCTTTAATCTCCGCCGTCCCCGGCATCATCTCGTGAATCAGCTCCGGAAACCGGCACTGCTCGTGCACTCCGAAGCTCGGGCTGGAGATCTCGACATGATACGTGGCCATCTGGTGGATGGGATCGGGCTCGCCGCCCTGCTGGAACGCCGTCCGCACGCCGAACGCCTCGCACATCCCCGCCAGCTTCTTCAGCGGCGTGATCCCTCCGATGGCGCACAGGCGGCACCGCACAAAATCGATGAGCCGTTGACTCACCAGCGGTATGTACTCGAGCGGATGCGTGAAGATCTCGCCCATCGCCAGGGGCGTGGTGGTCACGTGGCGCATGTGCTGGAACCAGGCGATCTGCTCCGGCGGTAACGGATCCTCGACGAAATACAACTGGTACGGCTCCATCCGTTTGACAAATTCAACCGCCATATTCGGATTCAGCTTCTCGTGAACGTCGTACAGCAGCTTGACTGAGTCGCCCACTTTGGCCCGCAAGTGCTCGAAGGCCTTGGGAATAGTCTTGACGAACAGGTCCTCGTCGAACGCGGGCCCGGCGTAGCCGCCTTCCGCCCGTCTGCCCTGCCCGGGCGGAATCATCCCCCCGCCGCCGTAGCCTCCAAGCTGCGCGCGCACGAACCGGTAGCCGGCCTCTATAGCCTTCCGGACGCTGTCTTCGAGTTGCTGATGGTCCCGCCCGTCGGCGTGGGTGTAGAGCGAGATCGCGTCGCGCACCTTGCCTCCCAGCAGTTCGTACACCGGCATCCCCGCCCGCTTGGCTTTGATGTCCCACAGCGCCATGTCGATCGCGGCCAGCGCGGCATTCAGCAGCATGCCGTTGCGAAAGTACGAGTGGAGGTTGGTCGCCTGCCAGATGTCCTCGATCCGATCCACCTCCTTGCCGGCCCAAAAGGGCCCGAGGTTCTTCTCGATCGCAGCGACGACGGCGAACGGATGCATCAGGTTGTTCGCCGACCCGAGACCGTACAGCCCCGGTTCGCTGGTAATCACCTTGATGAAGACCCACGGGAAGACGTTCGCGCTGGTCCCGATCACTTTCACCTCTTTGATGGTGAGCGGGGGCAAGCCGCGCGTCCGCTGTGCGTACAGTTGGGCGGCAGCCGCGGGCGCGGCCGCGGCTGATTTCCAGAGATCTCTGCGAGTCATGGCATTCACCTGTATCGCCGGCGGGTGGCAGGACGCGGCCGGCCGGCAGCCAGTATTCTATGTCTCTGCGTTTTGGGGGGGAACCCCACCCGATCCGCACCGCTTGTACCGCGCCCGAGCCCACACGTGAGCCGTGGGGTTGCGTTTCCTTTGGAGCCGCGACCGTCCGTCCCCATGGGCCTGCCGCCCACCAAAGGTGATGAAAAACGCGCTTCGAGCCCCGAGCGGAAGAAGCCGTGAAAAAACAGGGACGTTCACCCCGTTTCACGGCCACAAATCGTTGATTCTCCACGAAACGTTGACCGGGAAACGGGGTGGATGTCCCGTTTTTTCACAA
>JBJXGR010000267.1:0-73024 GCA_046160045.1 Bryobacteraceae bacterium | reverse complement strand
ACTGACTCCATTGCTGAAGCCCCCGCTCGTTCGGCTACATGGTGAACAGGCAATTCACATGGTGAACTCCTTTCAGTTCACAAGATCAGACAGGCTTATCCTGGTGTACCGACCGCAAGGGAGGGCTCCCCTCGACCGCTTCCGACCGCCGACCGCAAGGGAGGGCTCCTCCTGGCTCCTTACGCTCCTCTTGGCTCACCCCGCCAGCCGGATCTTCTCCAACAACCTCTGAAATCGCGGGTACGAACGCAGCGGGTCGAACAGCGGCGCGACGCGGGCGTGAATCAGGTGTGAATCGCGATCCTCGTACCCTCGCTCCAACCACTCCATCGCCCGGCTTGGATCGGGGAACCCGCAGTACAGACGCGCAAATAGGAAAGGCGAAACGTAGTCGGTAAGGGCCCGATGCTCCAGTTCGCGAACCAGCGCCATCGCCTCGGCCGTGCGGCCGCGGGCCGCCAGCGCGTGGCCTTTGGTCGCCAGGGTGACCGGATAGCCCCGGCCGGGACCGGGAATGTTCTCCAGCACGGCCAGGCCTTCGTCCAGCCGCCCTTGCTCGATGTACGTTCGTCCCAGGTTCAAATGAATCCGGTACGCCGACGCGTCGAGTTCGAGCGTGTTGTGGAACATCTCGATCGCCCGCTCATACTGCCGGCTCCAGGCGAAAATCGTGCCGGCCGCGACCCCGATGGCGGGAGACAACGGATCCAGTTGGAGCGCGAGTTCGATCTCCTCGGCCGCTTCTTCCAGGCGGCCGACCGGAGTCAGATAGTCGTATGCGTACCAGTGGTGCGCCGTGGCGTAGTTCGGATTCGACAGAATGGCCTTGCGCAGGTACTCCGCCGACGTCTCCCAATCGTAGTCGTAGGCCGCGGCGATGACGCCCAGCGACGCATGGGCTTCGGCCGAACCGGGATCGATCTCGAGTGCCCGCGCCGCCGCGGCTTTTGCCTTCGGCATATACTCGTGCGGCCGGACCTGCCCGGACTGCCCGAGGATGCTATAGGCATCGGCCAATCCCGCGTGCGCCGGGGCGTAGTGCGGGTCGGCTGCCAACGCCTGTTCAAAGTGGACAATCGCCCGGTTCAACCCCTCCGTGCTTCGCTTGTTCCAATGAAACCGGCCCTTCAGATAGGCGTTGTACGCTTCCGGATTGCGCGGCCGCGGCAACGGACCGGGGGCCGGGGGAACCGGGCCTAATCGGGTTTCCAGCGCTGCTACAATCGCGCGGGCCAGGTTTTCAAACAACGGGAAAGCATCCGGCGACTCGCGATCGTAGATCTCCGACCACATGTAGAATCCCGTGGCCGTTTCCACCAACTGCGCGGTCACGCGCAGGCGCTCTCCGGCCGTCCACATCCTGCCGTCCAGGACGTAGGACGCACCCACCTGCTCGCCGATCCTGCGGGCATCGCGGGGAACTGTTTCCACCGCCGAAGGCCACGCCACGACTCGCAACCCGCTGGCCCGCGTGAGCGCGCGGATCAATTCCTCCGCCAGTCCGTTTGCCAGATAGTCGTTGGCGGAATCGGCAAAGGGCAGAACGGCGATGGTCGGCGCGGCGGAGGGACGCGGGGGCGCCGCGGCCTTCGCGGGCGTTCGAATTTCCCAGAGCGGCGTGTAGGAACCGGTCGGAAGCGAGATCAGCACCGGGTCCAGCCGGCCGTCGGTCTCGTAATACTTGGCCAGCTTGGAACGAAGCCGGCGCGCCTCCACGCGGACGATCGGCTCGAGCCGGGGATCGTAGTCCGCGCCGCGGTCGAAGACTTCCACGCCGAGCGTGTACTCCTTGACCTCCGACGCGCGGCCTTCCAGCACGGCGTGGACGACATAGCACAGGAACCGGCGCAGCCTCTCGGAATTCGTGAATCCGCTGCTCCCGACAATGCGATCCAACTGCCGCCGCACCTGATCTGCCTGGATCACGATCTCTCCAGCCTAGCGGCCCGGCCGCTGCCGGAGCAACCTGCCACTCCACGCCGGGGACGGGGATTTGCTTCAATGAGAACAACGGACAACTTCCAGGATGCGGCCTCGATACGATGTCGATTCAGCGATGGAGCACTCGCGGAGGATTCTCGAGACCCTCCAGGAGAAGACCGGAAAGTCTCTCGAAGAGTGGCTCGCCTTGATTCAAGCTCATACCGCGTCGGCGGAGAAGGACCGTGCCGCGTGGCTCAAGATCAAGCATCGACTGGACACAGCCGAAGCGGAGCTGTTGGCTCGCTACGCGACTCGCGGCGCCGAGACCTACGATCCCGAGGCGCTGGTGGACGTGCAGTACTCCGGTCCGAAGGCAAGGCTGCGGCCCCTGTACGAAGCGGTTTTGACCGTTGCCCTGGAAACCGCCGAGGATGTCGTCGCCCGGCCTGATAGGAAAACGGTGCCTCTCCTGCGGTATCACGAGTTCGCGCGAATCCGGGCCCACACCCGGTTCCGGATTGATATCGAACTTACCTTGGGCGCGACCTCACCCCGCGGCCGCCTCGTCCTCATCGAACGCCAATCCAAACTGGAGAGGCTCACGCATCGGATCGCCGTCGAAGCCGCCGAAGACGTCAACCCGTTCCTGAAACACTGGCTCCGGAAGGCGTACGAGCGCGACGAACCGGATCGCGCTTAGAGCAAGACAAGGCCCTGCCGGATCCCCACTGTCACCGCCTCGGTACGGCTGCCGACGTTCAGCTTGGAGAACAGCGAGGTGAGGTGAAACTTCACCGTGTGCTCGGAGATGCCCAGGCGATAAGCGATGATCTTGTTGGGCAGACCCTCGGCGAGCATGCGCAACACTTCGACTTCGCGCGGCGACAAGGCCGGATCCGCCGAACTGTCGACGTCGCGCATCGTGACGGCACGGGCCGGGGCCAGCGCGTCGAGCAGTTCGGGATGAACCGCGGTCAGGCCGGCGGCTACCGCTTCCACGGCCGCTAAGATCTCAGCTTCCGTCGCGTCGCGGGTGAGCAGGGCGCGGGGGTGAATGCCGGCGCTGCCGGCGACGGAAGAAACGTACGCCCGGTCGATCAACAGGACCGCCGGCGCCGAAATGCCCGAATCCTCCGTGCCGGGCTCCAGATCGATCAGCAGGACGTCGGCTTCCGGCGGGTCCTCGATCGTGGCCGCGCTGCCCGCCACTTCGTGCCTGGCACGCAGCAAGGCTTCGAGGCCGGCGCGCACCACGGCGGAGCGGGCGATGACGAACACGCGAATCACGCAACCGCCCTCTGGGTTTCGAATTCGGGAGCGACGGCGGCCGAAATCCACCTTCCGGCGCGGAGCCACTCGAGCGTTACGCCGTTTTGGGCCTCATCGAGGGCATCGGCAAGGTCCTCGACACTTTCGAAACCGCAGCCGCCGGCGGCGACCAGAACATCGCCCTGCCGGACTCCCGCCCGCCACGCGGCGCCGCTGGTAGCGGCCTCCAGCACCAGCAGGCCGAGCTTCGTTTCCGCGCCGTGCTTCACGGAGACGGGTTGGAGCGTCACGCCGATCTTCCCTTTGCGCCCGGCCAGGAAGCGCTTCACCGCGTGCGCCGGAACGGCGTAGCCGAGGCCGTTGACGATCATGCTGTTGACGCCGATCACCTCGCCTTGCGCGTTGGCAAGCGGTCCGCCAGAGTTGCCGGGCGCCAGCCGGACATCGGTCCGGATCCAGCGGGAATCGCTGACCGACTGGATCACTCCAACGGATGCCGCGCCGACCAGGCCGAGCGGATTGCCGACGGCAATCACCAGCTCACCCGGCCGCAGGGCCCGGGAGTTGCCGGGGCGTGCCGCCGGAAGACCGCTCGCGGAGATTCGCAGAGCCGCCAGGTCGCGCTGCTGGTCGCGCAACACGATGCGCGCCGGAAAACGCCGGTGATCGGCCAGTTCCACCTCCACCGGAGACGTAGTGGCGACATGGGCGTTGGTTACGATCAGGCCGTCCTGCCGCCAGATGATTCCCGAACCGCCATCACCGCGGGCGCGCTTGACCTGCACGCTCTGTTCGGCGATCCGCCGGGTGACGGAAGCCAGTTCCGGTTCGATCATGCGAACTCCTTGGGGCGCTCGCCAACCGTGACCGGCAGTTCGACACGCGATCCGGCGCGCAGCAGAACCGCCGTCACGGTCTTGCCGACCCTGGCCGGGTCGAGGACCGCCTGAACATCGTCGGTGTCCGACACCCGGATGCCATCGATCGAGAGCAGGACATCCCCGACCAGGAATCCGGCCTGATCGGCGGGCGCGCCGGACTCGACCGACAGGGCGATGAGACCGACCGGAGAATCCAGGTTCAGCGCGCGCGCCGAGTTCTCGGGGAGGCGGACCGGCTGCATGCCCAAGCCGAGGTACCCGCGCCGGATGTGCCCAGTGCGCAGGATCTCATCGACCACCCGGTCGACGATCGGTGTGGGGACGGACGCTGCCATTCCGCGCGCGATCGCGGAGGTGTTCAGACCGGCGATCAACCCTTCCGCAGTGACCAGGGCCCCGCCCGAGAAACCGTAGTAGATCGTGACGTCGAGATTCCAGAAGTGGTCGAGAGCGCCGCCCCTGCGGGTGCGCAGCGGCCCGCCGGCCGAGCGAATCACCCCCAGGCTGACGCTGGGCCCCCGCCCCACCGCGAGCGCCAGGTGCCCGGGACCGAGTTTCTCTCCAGCCGTCGTCTCGGCCGGCGCAATGCCGCCGTTGTCGAAGCGCAGGACGGCGATATCCGTCGACGGATCGCGGCCGGCGAGGCGGGCGGCCACGGTCCGGCCGCCGGGCAATCCGAGCGTCACTTCCTCGTCGCGCTCGGTGGTGTGGTGGGTGGTAACGACGACGCCGGGTCTCCACACGATCCCGCTCGACGGCGTGCGGGGCCGTGCATTGACGGCGACCACGGAACGGCTGGCTCGCTCCACCGCGGAGGCAAGGTCGTTGGAAAAGGATGTTAACGCGCTGCTCATAGTTTCAGGATGCGGGAGAGCCCCCGTAAGGCGCATCGCACGAAGGGCTAGCTGCCCGTTCGGCTAGCTCACGTTGGCGGCTGCCGCGCTTCCAGTCAGAATTCAAGCAAGCCGTGAAAAATTGGGGGCGGTTCTACGGAAAAATACAGCCAGTAAAGATCAACAGAGTCAATGGCTTCCACAAAGCGACCTACCCTTGGCCGAACCAAGGTGGGGCGGTCCCCCTGGACCGCGGGCCGGCCCCCTGGCCGGCTCACCGGGCGAAGCCCGGCAATGACTTTTTCATCCATCTCGGTGGACGCACCTGGGGCGGCGTGGTGACTGCCCCCTTTTTTTCACGGCTTCGAACCGAGCGCCTCTGTCCATTGCGGAGTCCGCTCAGAATCAAACCCGCGGGCTCTTGCGATGCCACTCCGTTGCCTGCTCGTAGGCATGGGCCACGACCAGGACTGCCGCCTCGGCCTGCGGCGCGGCGCTCACCTGAAGGCCGATCGGCATCCCCGTTCCCGTGAAGCCGCACGGGATCGAAATCGCCGGCAGGCCAAACACGTTGAACGGAATCGTATTGCGAAGATACACCAGGTCCGGCTTCGTGCCCAGCGGGAAGGGAGGTAGCGGGCTGGTTGGCGTCACCACCGCGTCGACTTCGTTGAAGGTCCGGCGGACCGCCAGCCGCAGCCGCTCCAGTTCCCGCAGCGCCCGGGCATATTCGCCCACGGTCACGCGCTCGCCTTCCCTGATTTCGTGAAGGGTGTGCGGATGATACCCGGCAAGATGCTTCTTCATCAGCGGCTCGTGCCATGCCAGGGCTTCGGCGCGAATGATCGGCAAGGATGGTATGTCTGGCAGTTCGACCTCGCGCACCTCCATCCCGAGACCCTTCATCGCGTCGAGCGCCGCGTTCATTGCCGAGGCCACCTCCGGATCGAGGCCGTCAAAGAAAAACTTCCTCGCGACCCCGACGCGCAGCCTGGCCGGCCGCCGGCCGATGGCGAACCGATCCCCGGCGCCGGTCATCGCGCCCAGCAACAACGCCGTATCCGCGACCGTCCGGCACATCGGGCCGACATGATCCATCGACCAGGCCAGCGGGAGGACACCGGTGGCGGGCACCAGGCCATAGCTCGGCTTGAAGCCGGCAATCCCGCAGAACGAAGCCGGCAGCCGGATGGACCCTCCGGTATCGGAACCCAACGCTCCGAAGCACATCCGAGCGGCCACGGCCACCGCCGATCCGCCGGATGAGCCGCCGGGCGTCATCTTGGGATTCCACGGGTTGTGCGCCGCGCCAAAATAGCTGGTCTCGGAGGTGAAGTTGTAGGCAAACTCGTCCATGTTGACCTTGCCCAGAATCACCGCGCCGGCGAGACGGAGGCGGCGGACGACCTCGGCGTCCTGGTCCGGCACGCGATCGGCATAGATGTGGCTGGCGGCCGTAGTGCGAGTGCCGGCCGTGTCGATCAGGTCCTTTAGCGCGATGGGGACGCCGTGAATCGGGCCGCGCGGGCGCTCGCGCTCCAGGCGGTGAGCTTCGGCGAGCGCCTGGTCCGCCGAGATGGTGATAAAAGCGTTCAAGGACGGATTGAGTCTGGCGATGCGATCGAGACAGGCTTTGGTCAACTCGACCGGCGACAGTTTTTTCCGGCGGACGGCCGCAGCGGCTTCGACCAGGGTTAGAGACGCGATGTCGCCCGCGGGCTGGGCAGCCAGTAATGTCATTTGTAGGAATGCTCTTCGAGGAAGGGGGGAGCTTGAGTTCCCTGGCGCGCCCTTCTCTTGTCGACGTCGCTGCCGTGCCCAAATCATATCATTCACAAGGGTCTCCGAATTCCATGTGTCGGCTGAATCTGCCGCTTGCCGGTTTTGAAAATCGCACCCCGCTTGACACCACGGTATTCTTTGACTGGACATGGCAACCAATTCTCTCCATTGTAGGTGGCAACGCCCCACGCCGGATTCAGCCAGGCCGCACAGCCGGAACGAAGCCGATCGAAGCCAGTCGAAGCCAATGGGCGGACCCAATCGTCGGCTTGCAAAATCAATCACTTCCGGTCACAATTGGCTTCGTTCTGCCAAATCTCGCTTGCTACACACGGGTCGCCTGGCTACTTCGCGAGCCACTGCCGGATCTCCCCGACGCCCACATACGCGAAACACAGCAGCGCCACCGCCATTACCGCGTTCAGCCGCCAGCCGGAGCGAAATTCATCACCGACCCACTCGCGCTTGGTGTTCATCATCAGCAATGTCAAGGCCAACAGTGGCAACAACATCGCGCCCGTGATTCCAAAGGCCAGTTGCAGTTGCTTCACCGGCCATCGGAGCAGCAGGAGGGGGACGGTCGCGAGAAATAGCAAATATCCGCGATAGGCTCGCGTGGTCTCGAACCGGGCCGGACGCCGCGTTCCGGTCCCGCGGCGCAACCACAAGAAGTCGGCGAACAGATAGGGCAGGCTCTGCCAGACGCCGAGCATCGCGGAAAACACGGCCGCCCAAAAGCCGACCAGGAAGATCCAGCGGCCGGAGGGACCCAGCGCGATCGCCAGTTGATCTGCCAGCAGCAGCGCCAGACCGGCGCCCTCTCCGCGTACCTGGACGCGCGACCCGACGATGACCACCGCCACTCCGAACAGCCCGATGACCGCGTACGACAAGAGTAGATCAAGGCGGCATTCCCGCAAGCCCACCCGCCCGGTCCTGCCTTCTTCTTCAATCCAATACCCGTACGAGATCAGCGCCATGGTGCCGCCGATCGCCCCGATCAACCCGATCACCCATCCAGGGCCAGCGGCAGGCATGGAGGGAACAAAGCCGCGCGCCACGGCCACCCAATCGGGCGACAGCAGAATCGCGGTCAGGGCCACCGTGAGGAACATGGCCCCAACGCAGACGGCCAGGACTCGTTTCAGCATGGCATAGCCGCCCCACCAGACCAATGCCAAGCCGCCCAGCGAGTGGATCACGCCCCAAAGAAAGCGCGACTGTCCCGGCTCGCCGATCGGCAGCAACCCTGCGCCGGCGACGCCGCAGGCGCTGGACAACATACCGCCGACCACCAGGGTGAAGACGAGAAGGTAGGTGAAGAACACCCAGCGAATCCAGGCGCCCAGGCGCGTGACCCATCCTTCCAGCAGAGTCGTGCCGGTGGCCATCTGCCAGCGGGCGATCCCTTCGGTCAGCGTCCACTTGAGGGCGATGCCGGCGGGCACGGCCCACAACACGGCAAGCCCCGCCTCAGCGCCCGCCAGGCTACCGGTCAGGATGTCGCCCGCGCCGACGCTGGTCGCCGTCAGGAGGATGGCGGGCCCGATTGCCGACAGGCGTCCGCGCGAAGGAGTAGGCGGCATGGGGTTGTTGCGAGGATAGGACGAAATGACCGCGAAGGCAACTGCTCCCCGATGCCGCTGCCGAAACTGGCTGCCGTCCACGGGGACCGCCCTAATCCAGTAGTTGGTCGAGGGCAGTTGCACGAGGAGCCGATGAAATGGGGCCGGCCTTTTGGCGAATGCCGAAGGGTGGCCTGCCTTCCTGGTGGTGTTGGTGTTCACGGAGGCCTTAGTTAAGTTAGAGTGTGACTTTCGTCGCCAGTAGAGGGACTGAAAGCCCCCATGCGCCTACAAGGACGACGAAAGGGCCAAACCCAAGTAGCTGAAGCCCTCGCACCCGGGCGAAGGGCAAGCTCGCTTTCGCGCTGCCGGTTACCGCGCAGCCGGATCTGGCAAGGTCGCGATGGTTTCATTCCGGCACACTTTCTCGGTGCCAGGCACCCCGCCGGCCGGATCTGGCAAGTTCGTGATTGCTTCCATTCCGGCACACTTTGTCGGTGCCAAGCACCCCGCCGGCCGGACCTGCCAAGATCGCGATTGTTTCATTCCGGCACACTTTCTCGGTGCCAGGCACCCGCCGGCCGGACCTGCCAAGGTCGCGACTGCTTCATTCCGGCACACTTTCTCGGTGACCAGGCACCCGCGGGCCGGATCTGGCAAGGGTCGCGATTTGTTTCATTCCGGCACACTTTCTCGGTGCCAGGCACCCCGCCGGCCGGACCTGCCAAGGTCGCGATCGTTTCATTACGGCACACTTTCTCGTTGCCAGGCACCCCGCCGGCCGGACCTGCCAAGGTCGCGACTGTCTCATTCCGGCACACTTTCTCGTTGCCAGGCACCCGCGTGGCGGACCTGCCAAGGTCGCGATTGTTTCATTCCGGCGCACTTTCTCGGTGCCAGGCACCCGCCGTGCCGGATCTGGCAAGGGTCGCGATTATTTCATTCCGGCACACTTTCTCCGTGCCGGGCACCCTGCGGGCCAGACCTGCCAAGGTTGCGACTGTTTCATTCCGGCACACTTTCTCGGAGCCAGGCACCCTGCGGGCCAGACCTCCCAAGATCGCGATTGTTTCATTCCGGCGCACTTTCTCGGTGCCAGGCACCCTGCGGGCCAGACCTCCCAAGATCGCGATTGTTTTGTTCCGGCACAACTTTCGTGGTGCCAGGCACCCGGCAGGCCTGAAGGGCCTCACGGGTCGGGGTCGCAGTAGGGCTAATCGACTACCGTCGACGGGTGGGACGGGCCAGTTCGCGGGCAGGCTCGGGCGCAGGTTCGGCCGCGGCGGGCTTCGGTGCTTCCACTGGCTTGGGTGCTTCTACCGGCTTGGGTGTTTCGACCAGCTTTGGCGGATCCGCCGCAGGCTTGGTTTCCGCCTGCACTGGTTTGGTCTGCGCCACCGCCGGCTTGCTCGGGGGGGGCTTGGGCCGCTCGACACGCCTTTCCCGGACCCGCCGCACGGGCTTCGGCGACGGGTCGGCCGCCTTGCCCTCCTCCGCTACGGGCTCGGGAGGCTTGGGCGGTTCGGCCGCAGGCTTGGTCTCGGCCGCTTTTACGGGAACTGGCGGCGGGACCTGGGCAGCGGGCTCCGACTCACTCTTGGCGGGTTCCGGCTCCTTAGCCGCCGTCTCGGCTTGTTTCGGCGGCTCCACCGCTGGCTCCTGCGCCGGTGTCTCCTGGGGGCTTGGCGGCGGTTCCTCGGCCGCCAGCACTCGCGCCGACTCGCTCACTCCGGATTGATCGCTCGTGCGGATTTCCAGCCGTACGTCGACTTCCCGCGTCACTCGCGTGTAGATCACCCGGCCCACGGCCAATTGTGCGGACGTCAGCTCGAGTTGCTCCTTGTGGTCCCCATCCGAGATGGTCAGGATGCCTCGCCTGGCGTTGGCCACAACCGGCGAATCGCGCTGCCAGGTGATGTCGAGTTGCTTCCCGGTCTGGTTCACCGCCAATTGCATGGGAAGATCCGCGACCGCGGCCGGCGGCCGTGGGGCAGCTAAGAACTGGTATCCGACCGCGGCCGCACCGATCAGCACCACCAACACCGTCACCAGGACCAGGTACCGGCGGAGTGGACTCGGCTTGAACTCATCAGGAAAGTCGAGCGATGAGCTGAACGGCACACGTTCCGGCGCCTCGAAGGCGGGTTCGCGCACAGGCGCCGGAGGCTCGGCACGCGATTCGGCCGGCCGTGCGCGAGGTTCGTCAAAACGGCCGGGCAGGAATCGATCCGGTGGCTGCGCCGGGCGGCGCGCCGGATCCGGCATCGCAATCGGTAACGGATGCGGCCTTTGGCGGGGAGGCTGCGGGCCGCCTGGCTCGCCTTCCCGCTGGGGAATCGGCGGACGCGGCTCGCCGCCGCCCAGTTCCCGGCGGTCAAAGGGAAACTGGGAATATGCGGCTTCCCTCTGCAGCTTCCCGTCCTCCCGGAAGAAGAAGCTGGCCAGGCTCGCCCGCGTGGCGAACGGCTTGATCAGGAGAACCACCTTGTCGGTGTCCGGAAAGTAGGTCTGGAAGAGTTCGTGGTCGCGCTCGTCCAGAAACAGATCTTTCCGCGTATGACTTCGGTACAGACCTACCACTTGCAGCGGGCGGTCCTGCCATAGGCCCAGCATCACTTCAAGCCGTTCCCGGTCTTTCGGTGAGAGATTAAAGGAGGGACCGGTGAGATATTCACAAGCCAGCGGTTCGAACTCCTCGATGCTGACGGTCAGTGGCTGCTGTTCCAGCACCCGGCCCAACAGGATTCCCCCGACTTCCGCTCCCCGGCGGGGTAGAGCCCCAAATCCACGCATGACTTCCGGCAGAATGCGGTCGATGACGTCAAAGTGCAGGCGGATGCGAACCTTATCCTGCACTTCCCAGACATAGTAGGGAGCGGGACTGATGGGGGCGGGCGGGGCAGTCGGAGTTCCCATTCCAGTGCGCTTTCGCTCTTTCAAGGATAAGGCGGGCGGGTGAGCGAACACAACCAGCCGGGTGATACACTAGCCGCCATCGGGATGAGCGCCACCGCCCAGCTCAAGCCCACGCCGCTGCCGCGCTATGCCCGCCTGGATGCCGCCCTTGCGGAAGGCGCCGGGGTGGTGCTGCTGGCGGGCGCGGATGCGGCCCTGGTTTATGGTTCCTACGCCGCCGCGACCCTGGTCCGGGAGACGTGGCTCAAGCGCTTCGACTGGTTCGCGGCGCGGGGGGAACTGGTCGCCGTCGAAACCTATCTTCTGTTCCTGCCCATTTATCTCCTGATTTTTGCCGTCAGCGGCCTGTATACACGGCGGGTGTCCTCGATGGAGGAATCGGTCATCACGCTGCGGGCTTGCTTCTATGCGACGGTGTGCGCGCTGGTGCTGGCGTCGGTGGCGCATGTGTCGCAACTGTTCTCGCGGACGGTGATCGCGATGGCGGCATGCCTGGCCGCTGCAGCCGTGCCCGCGGGCCGCTACGTGGTGAAGCGCCTGCTGGCCAAGTGGCCGGAATGGCAGCGCCCGGTGGTCCTGCTGGGCGTCAACCCGAATGGACTTCGTGCCGCGGCCGACCTGGCGGCCGATCCGACCACGGGCTACCGGGTGGAGGCGATCTTTTCGGAGACGCCCGCCGTCGCGGCGTGGCCGGTGTGGCCCGTCGCGTCGCTGGATGAGGCGATCGAGGTTTCGCACGAACGCGGCGTCCGGTCGTTTATCCTGTGCGAGGATCCATCGAACCGCCAGGCGTTCCTGCGGCGGTTCAGCCTGCTCGAGGATTTCGCCAAGGAAGTGCGGATCGCCGCGGCCGATCAAAGCCTGCACACGTGGCGGATCGAGTCGGAAGTGCTCAAGTCGTCGTTTCTGCTTCACTACGAGAACCCGTTGACCAACCCGTTCAACCGCATTCTGAAACGGGCTCTCGACCTGAGCGCAGGAGTGCTGCTTGGCGCGGTGGCCGCGCCGGGAATGCTAGCCATTGCCGCCGTCATCCGGGTTAGCAGCGGTTCGCCCATCCTGTTCCGCCAAATGCGGCTGGGCCGGGGCGGCCACCGCTTTCCGCTGGTAAAGTTCCGCACCATGAGCCAGGACGCCGAGGATGTGCTGCCCCGGCTTCTGGCCAGCGATCCCGAGGCGGCGCGGCAGTTCGCGGCCGCCTGTAAGCTCCGCGACGATCCCCGCGTCACGCGGGAGGGGAAATGGCTGCGGCGGTCAAGCCTGGACGAACTGCCGCAACTCTGGAACGTGCTGCGCGGCCAGATGAGCCTGGTAGGCCCCCGCCCGCGGCCTCTCAACGAAGCCGACCGTTATGAGGCGGAGATCACAAGCTACTATCGCGTCCCCTGCGGCCTCACGGGCTTGTGGCAGATCAGCGGACGGAGCGACCTGAGCGACCAGGAACGCGTCCGCCTCGACTTGTTTTATATCCGGAACTGGAGCATCTGGCTGGACGTGGTGATCCTGGCCCGGACGGTCGGCTACCTGCTCCGGCCGCGCGGCGCCTATTGAAGCGCGTCCAGTTGAAAGGCGTCCAGCCAAACCGAACCGGCGATGCGCCCGTCCAGTTTCCGGCTCGCACCGCGGACGACCATCAGGCGCGCGATCGAGCGCTCTCGGGCCGTGAACTCCACTTGTTCTTTCCGCCACGCGGGCGACCCCGCCTCGAGCGCGATCGCCCCCAGGCGACGCCCTCCGAGATCCATCACTTCGATCGCCGGCGGAGCGTCGGAAATCACATTCCGCGCCCGCCAGACAAAGGAAAGGCGGTATCGATGTCCCGGTTCCAACGCCAGCCATTGTTCGGCGAGTGCATTATCCAGGTTGTGGCTGCCGAGAAACAAGACCTGGAGGGACGCCGCGCCCGCATACGCCTGCGCCGGGTCGCGGAAGACGTGCCACCCCGGTCCGTCGAGAAGGCTCCAGTCAAAGGGCGCGGCGACCGTTTCGGCCTCGAAGCCTCCGTTGCGGATCAGTGGGCCTGCAGCCACTCCCCTCGCCTCCGCCCATCGCCGCCATTCGTCCCATGCGTCACGGTCGCGCTCGAGCGACGCCAGACGCCTGCAGTGCTGCTCGATTTCCTCCCTCGCGATCGACTCCACGGGAGGAGGGAACCGCTTCCAGACATCGCTGACCACCCGCGGAGGCTCCCGGTTCCAGACATACCGCAGCAGCGGCAACCGCGCACCCTTCACGGTTTGGGCCGCGCGCAGGGCGGCGTCCACACCGTCCAATGCGATCAACGTCTGGAACACCGGATCGTCCAGTCGCCGCGTTCGCCCGAGCACGCGCTCGAAGTCGGCAATCGCTTCGGGTTTTCGCTGCCGCCGCAGATGGAAGTTGCCGCGCAGCCAGTAGGTTTCAGGCCGGGAGGGCTCGGCGGATTCTGCGCGCCCATAGGCCCGCAGTGCCTCGCCGTCCCGGCCCGATCGCTCTTCGGCGAGCGCAACCATCAGCCAGACGGGATTCGAACGCGGATCGGACTGGAGCGATTTCCGGTAGTGCCGGAGGGCCGCCCCGGGGTCGCCCGCGGCCTCTGCCGCGAAGCCCGCCCGCACGCTCAGATCGTAGTCGTAGGAATCGGGATGAAACGGCAGCCAAGCGGCCGCCCGCTCGAGCGAACTACGTGCGACCAGATGGGCGGCAGCTACGCGGCCAAGCCACACGGCGTTTGCCGCCAGCCCGATCCATACCGCCCACAGGGCCGGGGATCTCCACGACGGCCGCTTCGGGACTCGATCTGCCGGCCACGGGCCCATAGGCGCTTAGCTTACGTGGCGCAGACTCGAGAGTCTGCGCCACTAGGTCGTCGTCGCGAGCACTATCTTACCGCTAATGAAGCCACCAACCCGCCACGATCAGCTTCACGGTTAACCTCGGAGGGCAAGGGGGACTAAAGTCTGACTAAAGTCCGCGCCAACTCGCGCGCAGGCCGCAGGGCGGCCTCGGACGTAGGAAGATAGACGAGGGGGAATTCGTTTCGAGTGAGTTCACAGCGCCTGGTCTACATCGACGGAGAACTGGTTCCGGAGGGCGAAGCAAAGATCTCGGTCTTCGATTCAGCCGTGCTCATTGGCGACTCCATTCAGGAAGTTTGCCGCACGTTCAAGAGAAAACTGTTCCGATGGCCGGATCATCGCAACCGCATGCTGCGATCGATCAAGGCGGCCCGCCTGGATTTCCCGATGCCGGCCGAGGAGCTCGACCGCGTGACGGAGGATTTTCTCCAGCGGAATCTTCCGACGCTGGCGGAACGGGAAGAAGCCGGCGTCGGGCACCTGGTGAGCCGCGGACGGCTGGGACTGGTGCTGCCACCGACGACGTCGACGTTCGTCATGTATTTCTACCCGATGTCCACGTTTTTGTGGAAGACGGCGAAGTACTATCGGACCGGCCGCCACGTGGTGACCCCGCTGACGCGGCACATGCATCCCCTGACGATGGATCCGAAGATCAAGTACCGCTCGCGGCTGCATTTCTCGCTTGCCGACCAGGAGGCGCGCCTGGTGGACCCGGAAGCGATTCCGTTGATGCTCGATCATGAAGGAAACCTGGCTGAAGGCACGGGATGGAACTTCTTTCTGGTGCGCGACGGCGCGGTGCTGACGCCCACACCGCGAAACATCCTGGCCGGCATCAGCCGCCTGACGACCATCGAACTGGCGCGCTCCCTTGGCCTCGAGATGAAGGAATGCGACCTGACGCCCTACGATGCAGCCACCGCCGATGAGTTGTTCTACACGGCAACGTCCATCTGCATCATGCCGGTCACGCGGTTCAACGGGCAGACCGTCGGCGATGGCAAGCCCGGACCCGTCACCCGGCGGCTGATGGACCGCTGGAAGGAGTACCTCGATTTTGATTTTGAGGCTCACGCGGAGTACTTTCTGGAGGCGTAGCGGCAGGGTTCTCGCGCTGCTGGCGTGCGGGCTCGCGGCCCGCGCCGAGCGGCTGTACGAAGTCACCGGCCGGCTGACGCCCGAAACGCCGGGTGCGGTCACGCTCCATCACGTGCAGTCGCCTTTTGCCACCGACACGCTTGCGGACGCGGGCGGCCGGTTTCGATTCAGAAGAATCCCGGCGGGCGCATACACCTTGTCCGCGTTTTCTCCCAGTGCGGGCGAAGGCCGCATGACCATCGACGTCGGGGCCGGCACCGCCGACTCGAAAGGCCGCCTGGCGGTCACGCTCCGGTTGACCGAAAGTCGTCACACGATCGAGAAGAGCAGCCGTGTCTCGGCGCGTGAGCTATCGATCCCCTCCAAAGCCTGGAAGGAATATCTGGCCGCTCAAAAGAAGCTGGCGCGGAACGATGTCGACGGAGCGATCGCGGATCTCGAACGCGCCGTCGGGATCGCGCCCCGTTTCGCCGTGGCCTGGAACAATCTCGGCACGATCGCCTATCAGACACGAAGGTACCCGGATGCCGAGGAGAAGTTCCGCCGCGCGCTGGAGGCCGATCCGCAAGCCTACGAACCGCTGGTCAACCTGGGCGGCGTGCTGATCAATCTCGGCAAGATCGACGAGGCCTGGAAATACAACGTCTACGCGGTATTGACGCGGGACCGCGACGCGCTGGCCCACTCGCAGCTTGGGCAGACCTACTTTCTCCAGAACAAGCTCGACCTCGCCGAGAAGCATCTACTCGAATCGTGCCGTCTGGACGCGGCGCACTTTTCACATCCACAGTTGTTTCTGGCTGAAATCTATCTGAGGCGCGGAGATCGATTGAAGGCCGCGGTGCAACTGGACGAGTTTCTGAAGCATCATCCGGACTGGCCCGCGGCAACCCGGATGAAGAGCAAGATCGAGGAATGGCGCCGATAGGAGCGCCGGAGGCCAAGAATTCGGGAGGCCGGACAATCCGTTGCAGGACTCTTCGCGGGGACGCATCGAATGTGGCTCAAACGGTTCTTCGATCCGCGAGGCCGGCCGGAGACCGGCGCCACGTGAGAACTCGCTCGGCGCGCTACACTTTTTTCATGCAGGCACAGACCCAATCCGTCCTGGTCCGCCATGAGGGCGAAGCCCCGCGTGAACGGTCGACTTGCGGCTGGCGCGATCTGCTCATCAGCCGCTTTGACACGGACGTGGCCGCCTGGGCGCACGCCGTGGATATCGACGGCGCCAAACTGCACTTCCACAGAGTGGCGACGGAACTGTACTACGTCCTCGACGGGGGCGGTACGGTTTCGCTCGACGGTGTCGAGCACGAAGTGCGCACGGGTTCCATCGTGCACATCCCGCCGGGCGTGATTCACGGCGCCAAGGGCCGTATGCGGGTGCTGGTGATCGGTATTCCGAACATGGCTGAAGACGATCTGTTCTTCCCGCCGGAGTAGGGCGGTCATCGCGGCGGGGATTTGGAAGGGGGGAGGTCCCCATTCGAGCTTTCGCCACTTCGGGGCAAATGGCAAAGTCTACAAGGGCGAGCTAAAGCTCGCCGCGGACTGAAAGTCCGCCCCACGGGTTGGGGAAAGGGCCAAACGGGTGAGATTCACTGCGGTGCGTCGGTGACCGGCTCGAACTCGAAGATGCCGGCCGGCGTGCGGACCGACAGCCGCCCGGGACCGAGATGCTTGCCGGCAGTGGCAAAGAATACGGCGCCGTCGGTCGACTGGCCAGCCAGCAGCCGGGACGGGACAAACGCAATGGCCGAAGCAGCCGCCGCGGCCTTCAGCCGGGTGGATGAGACCTCCGCGAGGGCAGCCTGCCGGCGCTGTTCGTACCCGCTGGGCGAGTGCAGCCGCGAAATCCCGTACAGCGCCGATTCGTAGGTCGACACCAGCTTGACGACGTCACCGCGATTGCCTTTCTCGATCAACGTGTCCACCACTTCGGAGGCGCGGACTCCCCTGACCACCTGGCCATCGGCGCGCTTGTACGAGAAATCCTCAGGCTTCATCGAGCACGTGGACCGGCCGCCGTTCGAGACCGCGACCTGGAGAATCGCGTAGTGCTGGACCACCACGGGTAATTGGGCGAACATGACGGTGAGGCCGGAACGCGTCAGCGTCTGGTAGCGCAAGCCATTCGACTCGAATTCAATGACCTGTGCCCCCAGCGTCGAACACAACCAGAGGCAGAATACAAGTCGAAGGTCGAAGCGGCCCGTCATCCTCATCCATTATCATAGAAGTCTCGATGCCGAATGCTGGCGCGTGAAATTGACCAATGCGTGCCTGGGGAGCGGAAGCCCTCTCGCGGTCGGGGAGAGCAGAAGCCCTCCCTCGCGGTCGGGTGAGCAGAGGCCATCCCTAGCGGCCGGGGAGAGCGGAAGCCCTCCCTCGCGGTCGGGGGGAGCGGAAGCCCTCCCTCGCGGTCGGGCCTCGGATAAGGCGGTGATTGATGCAGTCCGTTGAGCCACGAACGTACAACCGGGTGTGGGCCTTCCTGATCGGCCTGACGGCGCTCGAGGTGTTGCTGGCGTATGAACAACTGCGGCCGGGCGTCATGCTGAGCGCGCTGCTCGGCCTGTCGGTGGTGAAGGCCGTCCTGATCATCGCGTATTTCATGCACCTGAAATTCGAGCGGCTGAGCCTGACCTACGCGCTGTTCCCGGCGTTGATTGCGATGATCCTTGCGTTGCTGGGCCTGTTTCCGGACGCCGCGCGCATGCTGGAGTTGCGGCCGTCATGATCCGCGGCCCGCTCCCTTCCGGTCGCGGCTCTGTCGTTCGATTCCTGCTCATGCTGTTTCCGGCCGCGGCGTTTGGCCAGTGTTCGATGTGCTTTCGGACGGCGGCGGCGCTCACTGCGCATCAGCAGCAGGCGCTGAATCTGGGGATCCTGGTGCTGATGATTCCTCCGCTCGCCATTCTGGGCGCGTTGGTGTACCGGGCGGCGCGGTCGAGCGAGGCCGACCCTGTTTCCCCGGAGCATAATGAGAGGGATGCACCGTAGAGCGTTCCTCGCGTCCTCAGCCATGGCCGCCGTTCCGACTTCCGCACAATCTCCGATCCGTTTCGGAATCGACCTGTTCAGCATCCGGTCGCAGGGGTGGACGCCGTTTCAATACCTGGACTACGCGGCGAAACACAAAGCGAAGGTCGTACATTTTTCCGAGATCCGATTTATCGGCGGGCTGGAGGAAGCGCACCTGAGGAATGTCAGGGCCCACGCGGAGAGAGTGGGGGTCCAGGTTGAGTTGGGGATGCGCTCGATTTGCCCCAGTTCGAAGTCGTTCGACGCCTCGCAGGGGACGGCGGAAGAGCAGTTGGGGCGAATGATCCGGCCGGCGAAGCAGGTGGGTTCACCGATCGTGCGGGCCTTCCTCGGCAGCATGCAGGACCGCACCGGGCCCCTGCCGATCGAGGGGCACATCGAGAACGCGGTGAGGGTGCTGCGCAATGTGCGATCGCGCGTCACGGACGCCGGCATCAAGATCGCGATCGAAAATCATGCCGGCGATATGCAGGCGCGGGAACTGAAGGTGCTGGTCGAGGAGGCAGGCAAGGATTTCGTCGGAGTGTGCCTCGACTCGGGTAACCCGGTGTGGACGCTGGAGGACCCGCTGCTCACCCTGGAGACGCTGGCCCCGTACGCGCTGACCAGCCATGTCCGCGACTCCGCGGTGTGGCGGGAAGGCGACCGGATCGCGGTGCGGTGGACGCGGATGGGCGAAGGCAACATCGGCATCGAACGGTACACGCGGCGGTTTCAGGAACTGCTGCCGGGCCGGCCGTTCTCGCTCGAGATCATCGTCACCGGGCCGCGCTACTTCGCCGTGTTCGACCCGAAGTTCTGGGATGGCTATCGCAACGTGCGCGCGGCCGAGTTCCTGCGGTTTCTCGCGTTGGCGGAACAAGGGAAACCAAATCCGGGCCCGCCGCCGGGGCCGAAAGAACAGGCCGCGCAACGGGAACTCGACGATCTGGAAGCGAGCATTCGCTACACGCACGAGGTGCTGGGAGTGTGAGCGGGCGGCTCGAGGATCGGGTCTCGATCGTGACCGGGGCCAGCCGGGGTATCGGCAAAGCCATCGCGTCGGCGTTTGTCCGCGAGGGAGCGACGGTGATCCTCGCCAGCCGAAAGCAGGAGTCGCTGGACGCCGTGGCCGCGGAATTGGGAGCCCGCGCGGTTCCCATGGCTTGCCACGTGGGGCGGGCCGAGGACATCGATCGCCTGGCCGACGAGGTCTCCACGCGGTACGGACGGATCGATGTTCTGGTGAATAACGCCGCCACCAACATCGCGCAGGGCCCGTGCCTGAGCTTTTCCGACGCGCAGTTCGACAAGATGGTGGAGGTGAACCTGAAGAGCGTGTACCGGTTCACGCAGCGAGTGGCCCCGCTGATGTGCCGCCGCGGTTCAGGCTCGATCGTCAACATCTCGTCGGTTTCGGGAATCCGGCCGCAGTTCGAAAGCCTGCTCTACAGCATGACCAAAGCGGCGCTGATCATGATGACCCGGTCGTACGCCCTGGAACTCGGCCCGAGCGGCGTTCGGGTGAATGCGATCGCCCCGGGCCTGATTCAGACGCAGCTCAGCGAATATTTCTGGAAGAATCCGGAACGGGAGGAGTTTTCGATCGATCGGCAGCCCATCCGCCACCTGGGGCAGCCGGAAGAAGTGGCCGAGACGGCCGTCCTGCTGGCTTCCGGCGAAGGGTCCTACATCACAGGGTCGGTGTTCACGGTGGACGGTGGCATGCTGCTCGCCTGATATGCTGTTCGATATGTCCGCCACCCGAGCGACCGCAGTTGTTGTGTTTCTGGCCAGCGCCATCCTGGAAGCCGGCCTGGTTGCCGACGTCCGCCAGGCGATCGCCTCGCGCGATTTCGCCGGCGGCGAGAAGCTCATCGAGCAGTATCGGAAAACCAGCGGCACGACGCCCGAGATGATCCTGGCTCTGTCGTGGCTGGGCCGGGGCGCGCTGGCCAACCACCAATTGGACGCGGCCGACCGCTACGCGGCGGAGACGCGAAAGCTCTGCCTGGAGGCGTTGAAGACGCGGCGCATGGATGACGAGAAGGACCTGCCGCTGGCGTTTGGCGCGTCGATGGAGGTGCAGGCGCAGGTGCTGCGCGAGCGCGGCCAGCGCAGCGAAGGGCTTGTCTTTCTCAAGCGGGAGTTGGCGCGCTACCGCGATACGTCGATCCGGACACGGATCCAGAAGAACATCCACCTGCTGAGCCTGGAGGGCCAGCCCGCGCCGGCCATCGCGACCGCACGGCACGTGGGAACGGTTCCGCCGAAGCCCCTCAGCAGCTTGAGAGGATCGCCGGTCATTCTCTTTTTCTGGGCGCACTGGTGCGGTGACTGCAAGTACCAGGCGCCGATCCTGGCGCGTCTCGAGTCGGAATTCGGAGGCAAGGGTCTAAAGATCGTGGGCGCGACGCAGCGCTACGGATACGCCGCGCGAGGGGAAGAGGTTTCGCCCGATGCGGAGCTGGCCTATATCGAAGAGATCCGGCGGAAGTTCTACTCGGAGGTTCGAGGCATGTCGACGCCGGTGGACGAGGAGACCTTCAGGAACTACGGCGCCAGCACGACACCGACGCTGGTCCTGATCGACCGGCAGGGAATCGTGCGGATGTATCAGCCGGGCAAGATGCCGTACGAGGAACTGGCGCCGCGCGTGAAAGCGCTGGTGGAAGCGGGCGTCAGACTTTCAGAAGCTCGATAAAGCGCTTTTGTAAGCCTTCCGCGGTCGCGTTGTCGGGAGAGATGACCAGGATGGTATCGTCTCCCGCGATCGTTCCGACTACCTCGTGCCACTCCTGGTTGTCCAGCGCCACGGCTACCGAATTCGCATGTCCAGGCGCCGTCTTGAGCACTACCAGGTTTTGCGCCAGGCGCACGTCGATGAGGAACTCCGTGGCGAGCGTTTCAAACGACGGCCCGGATTCGCTCGCGTCCAGCTCGCGATAACCGTCGTGGGTCTTAACGAGGCGAAGTTCGCGGATGTCGCGGGACAGCGTCACCTGCGTGGCGGCGATGCCGGTCTTCTTGAGAGCTTTGGCCAGTTCGTCCTGCGTCATGATCTGCTGGGAGCGGATGAGCTTGACGATTTGACCGTGGCGGTAGCTTTTACTCATGCGAGAGACTCAGGCGACGGAGCCGCGAGCGTGAGAATCCTTGAAAAAACAGGGACGGTCACCCCGTTTCCCGGGCACAAATCGTTGGTTCTCCACAAAACGCTGATCGGGAAACGGGGTGGCTGTCCCGTTTTTTCCCAGCCTCCGAGCGTGCGGTATTCACTGAACTGACGGGCCACCGCTTCCTTAATGGCGGTGAACAGATCGGGACCGGGAGCCACCGCTCCCTCACGGTCGCGGCTCAGCGGGGCCTCCGTCGGAGACGGATTGAACGGTAAGAGACCGCGGCGCAGGGCCTGCCCAAGTGCAAGAAAATACATGCGGTCACAGAGTAGAAGTTCGCGGCTCAGAAGGTCGGGGCTGAGCAGGTCGCGGCTCAGTGCAGATTTGGATCTCATCACTACAGCCCCTCTGACATTCGTTTCAGGCGTTCTTGCGCCTGTTCCAGGGCCTTCGCCACGTGATCCGGGCCCGTGCCTCCGGGAATCTCGCGTGACTTCATGCCCTCCCGCGGTTGCATGAAGCGGGCGAACGATTGCGCCGCGAACTCGGGCGCGAAGGCCGCGAGTTCCGTGTCCGTCCAGTCCGCGGGTTTTCTTCCGCGCTTCAGGCTTTCCAGCACCAGCGCTCCCACCAGTTGGTGCGCCCGATGGAACGGCGTGCCGGAGCGGGACAACGCCTCCGCCAGGTCGGTGGCCACGACCCAACTCTCTTCGGCCGCGCCGCGCGGGATCTCCGGGCGCAAGACGACGGAGTCCGCCACGACACGAGACATTTCCAGCGAGCCGCTGACCTGAGCGGCGGAATCGAACAAGGGCTCCCAGCCTTCCTGCAGATCGCGATTGTAGGTCGTGGGCAGTCCTTTCACCGTCACCAGCAGCGCGGTCAAGTCGCCAATGACGCGGCCGGATTTGCCGCGAATGAGTTCCAGCGAATCGGGATTCTTCTTTTGCGGCATCAGGCTGGAACCGCTCGTGACGCCGTCGCCCAGTTCCATCCAGCCGAATTCCTCGCTCGAATAGAGGATCCAATCCTCGGCGAGGCGGCTCAGGTGCAGCATCGTAACCGAGGCGGCGTACATAAAATCCAGCGCGAAGTCCCGGTCGGCCGAGACGTCCATGCTGTTGAAGGTGATCGCGTCGAAGCCCAGGTCGCGCGCGATCGCGTGGCGGTCGAAGGGGAAGCCGCTTCCGGCCAGCGCGCCGGAGCCGAGCGGGAGCACATTGATCCGCCGCCGGGCGTCACCGAAGCGCTCCCAGTCGCGGGCGAACATCTCGAAAAAAGCCAGGACGTAGTGCGGCCAGAGCACGGCCTGCGCGCGGCGGAGGTGGGTGTAGCCGGGAATCACGGCATCCGGGTGACGCCCGGCCAGATTCAGGAGCGATTCCATGAACGCCGCCAGGCGCTCGCGAACCCGGTCGCACTCTTCGCGCAGCCACAAGCGGACATCGAGCGAGACCTGCTCGTTGCGGCTGCGGCCAGTGTGGATCTTGTCGGCCACGGCGCCGGCGCGCTCTTTCAAGAGGCGGATGACTACAGTGTGGACGTCTTCATCGGCCGCGCCGGCGAGGAATTTTGGATCGGCCGCCGCGTCCGTGCGGATCGATTCAAGGGCGGAGTCGAGCGCCTCACGTTCGGCCGCCGTGAGAATGCCGACGCGTTCCAGGGCGCGGGCGAACGCCTGCGAGCCCCGGACATCCACATCCAGGAGACGCCCGTCGAAGTGAAGGGAGCCGGAAAAGCGTTCGAAGACCTCGGCGGGTCCGGTTTCGAATCTGCCGCCCCAGAGTTTCATCGTGAGGAGGCTCCGGGTGGTGATTGGAGATCAGTCATTGGTTCCTGCAGGCGTTTGGCCGTTCCCTGGCAAGCCACCGCTCCCTAACGGTCGCGGCTCAGAAGGGGTCGCGGCTCCGATTCGTGGAAGCCTAGCCGAGGAGCATCAGCAACAGCGCTTTCTGCGTGTGCAGGCGGTTCTCCGCCTGGTCGAACACGCGTGAATTCGGCGACTCGATGACCGCGTCCGTCACCTCCTCGCCTCGCCTGGCCGGCAGGCAATGGAGGAAAATCGCATCCGGTCTGGCCAGCGCGAAGAGCTGTTCGTTCACCTGGTAGGGCTGGAAATGACCGCGCCGGGTCTCGGCCTCCGACTCCTGCCCCATGCTCGCCCAAACGTCCGTGTACACCACATCCGCCCCGCGAACCGCCGCAGGGGCATCGTGCGTCAGCGTCAGCCGCCCACCCGCCACCGCAGCCGCGCTCATGGCCCGGGACGTGATGCCCGGATCGGGCGAGTAGCCTTTCGGCGTCGCGACATTCACATTCATTCCCAACCGCGCCGCGGTCAGCATCAGCGAATGCGCCACGTTGTTGCCGTCGCCGACATAAGCCAGATTCCGGCCCCTCACCTCGCCCAACTGTTCCGTCATGGTGAATACATCCGCCAGCGCCTGGCAGGGATGATAACGGTCGGTGAGGGCGTTGATGACCGGCACCGACGACCAGCGGGCCAGATCGTCGATCGTCGTTTGCGAAAAGGTCCGCGCCACAATGCCGTTCACCCAGCGGTCGAGATTCCGCGCCACGTCCTTCAACGGCTCGCGCGACCCGATGATGCCCTCGCTCGCCACCGTATCGCCGCCCAGTTGTTTCATCGCCAGCTCAAAGGTCACCTTGGTGCGCAAGGAGGGCTTCTCGAACAACAGCGCCGCCGACTTGCCGGTGAGTGCCTGCGCGTAGCGCGTAGGACCCTGCTTCATCTCGGCGGTCAGTTCGAGAAGCTTGTAGACTTCATCGTCGAGCAGATCGAGGTCGCAGGTGAAATCGGGGGCATTCATCCGCATAATCTGGTCAGGCAAGAGAACGGCAGGCATGGGCATGCTCCTCCTGTGAATGATTATTCACCACAATGAATAATTACACATCCCGCCGGGTGCGTCAACCGGAACTGGCGCTGGGTAGTGTCCGAGGGTGCGTGCAAGGGGGGCGATCCAGAAGAAGCGCGATCTGTCAAGAGGGAGGTCGTCGCCAGCGATCCAACTGGACAACAGACAACTCAACCAAACGATCAGCAATATGCATGGCCAAGTTGTATTGGCTTGAATTGGCATCTTCAGACCAAAAAGGAACTCCATCGATATAGCCGTGCGGATCGGTGTCCAGCCTAACCACCGACAACCCAATTTTCTCAACCGCGATAATACGGAGAGCCGCCACACCACATCCACTGTTCTGAAGTTGTTTGGCGTGGGCGTGAGAACACGCCACCGACAATCCGTCTTTGTCCACGTCGGGGCGGCGGCGGTATGCCTCGCTTGTGAGTAGGCCTTCGCTGTCAATCCACTTTGGGCGCAAAGCCCGGTGAGCATGTTCCAGCCAGATAGTGGTTGCGCTCCCGACGCTAGCCCTCTTCAGTCTCTTGCGTCGACTCGACAGTCATGAGCGCAGTTAAGTGACGAGCGAGCGACTCTGTTGTAGCGACAGGTTCGGATCTATAGGAGCCCAATGGTGCGGATATGGTGCCGAACTGAATGATGGGGGGTCGGTTGCTGAAACACGCCAATCGAACGATGTCGCCACCAGACCGCCACACTACATTTAGTTCTCCGAAAAACGCCGATACCCTTCCAGTTGGCATTGGGATCAGCATGTGGTGCGAGGCCCCGCGAATGAGACCGAGGAGCTCAGCCGCAACATTTTGCGAGGGTGGAGGTTCGCCCTCATCGAGGAGTTCGGGATCACTCATGAAACCTTGGATTTGCTTGGATATCCGCGCAACAACCACATCCTCATGCGGCGCAATATCCTTAAGCGCATGGGGCCAAATCACTGTGGTAGAAGTTCCATCTATGGGTCGATTCTGCATATAGGTCGCTCCCGATGGGACAGCGGGGAGGCCAAGCGAAGCCACTAGAAGAGCCCTCGCCACCAGTAGCCCTGGTTTCTCCATTGGACTATTCTGTTGTTTGAGGATTTCCCTGTACGGTACCTGAGTCATTAGCTTCTCGCTTGCCGTCGCTTGTCAGCACCTTTAGTTCGCTGATCTTGTTGCCTAGCCATTTGTGAATACCTTCGGCAACGGCTAGGTTCATAGTGAGCCCAACCTCCAACTCACGAACAATGCCACCTTTGGTTATGCGCTCCGCTGTAATCTCTTCCCCCAGTGTCCCGCTGGATTCAAGGGGATGCACAACGATTTGAGGGATTGCGGGTCGCTCGCTATAGACTACAGCGAAAATCTGTCCGTGAGGCGTAAGTCCACCGTGGGCACCGTCAACATGAACAACGCGAAAGCCGCTCGCCTTGATCATGTGGAAGGCTATCTTTGGCTTAGGGGAGTCTGGCATTCCGAATTACCCAAATAGATAGCAGCGAGGAGAAGCTCTAAGCAGTTGGGTGGGGTTGGATTCGAGGCAGAGACTACAAGATACAGCGTAGCGCATCTTCTAGCGAAACGCAACATGTTGTATTTATTGGGCAAAAACTACTTGACTCCAAGTGAAGAAAGGGCGAACGACATGAGGATTAGCTATGGAAACGTGCTCGACCACTTTCAGGAAGCAAGTAGGTCCGCCAGAGTCCAGACGTGATCCGCAGGCGAGTACCGCTGTTCGCCTTCGCGAGGAGTTGAATCACCGTCCAACTGGTGCGTATAATTATACGTTTGATCGTACGTGATATAATACGTAGACGACAGGAGGGTGGATATGGGTGGCGTTGGGCTGGCTGAGTTTCTGGGCACTTTCGGGGATCCTATTGTTTCGTCAACTGACCTTAACCGGCGCTCTGGAAGCGTGCTGGATCAAGCTCGGGATCGGCCCGTAACGATTTCGCGAAATGGAGAACTGTTTGCGCTTCTGCGGCGCGACTTAGCTGCTGATCTTGTCAGAACGGCGTTACGTTTTGGACCGACCTTGGCGATGATCGAGGGGGCGCTCAATGTTGCCGAGGGGAAAGAACCTTCGGCTTCAATGGCGTGGCTGAAGGCATTCGATCGTTCGGACCTTCGCAAGTTGATCCGTGACTTCCTGGCTGCCTCTATCGTCGCAACTGGTGAAACCGGGAAGTGGGAGGAGGTGGACGCGGTCATCCACGAATGGCACGAGAGCGCCTTACTGGCCATGAGTGGAATTTTTGAGGAGGTTCACGGATCGACAAGGGAGGAGGTACCCCTGACCGATCCGAACACGATCGGCAGAGAGCCGAAAGTTGTCGACTAAGCCAACTAATGACCCCGACGGGTCGGAAGAGGTCCAGTCACTTGAAATAAGCGATCCTGCCAGGCGGGCATCTCCATCGCACGTGTGGTCGCTCTTCGCCTACAACAAGAGGGATTCTCTGACTGACGCTGCAACGCAGAATGCCATCAATGCGTTTGACTGGTTGGCGCGGCACCCGATGGAACGGAAGTCTGGAAGGTTGTCGTGTGGTATGCCGGTCCGCACCCCAAAAGGGGCATCCCATCTCCTCCAAAGAGCCTTTAGTCGGACACTACCCTTGCCATACAATACGCCTCATGCGGACTCTCACTATGATCGGTTGCGCGGCCCTGTTGGCCGCTTCCCTCCAAGCCCAGGCGCCCAAGGGGTGGACCAAAGGCAAGGGCTTCGGCTGGGTCTACGGGAAGAACGATGAGCTTGGCGCCCTGAACGCCATCAACACGCCGGGCCAGATCCTGCGCGCCCTGCGCGAAGTCAAGACCGGCAAGGTGTACGATCTCGGCGTGAGGGTGGACCGCACGTCGTTCAAGTGGCCCGGCCATTCGCCGACCGAGATCATGTCGTACCGGACGCCGGAAGGGGAGAAGCGCGGCAAGGACAGCCCGTTTCTCTCAAGCCCGAAGAAACTGGGCTGGCACAGTTGCGCGCTGTTCATTTCGGATAACGTCGGCACGCAGATCGACGGCCTCGGGCACATCTCCAGCGGCGACGACAACCACTGGTACAACGGCTTCCGCGCGGCGCAGCACGATTTCGATTTCGGCATCCTGAAAGCGGACGCGGACACGATTCCGCCGGTGATCGGACGCGCCGTCCTGATCGATGTCGCCGGGTGGAAGGGCGTCGAGGCGCTGCCGGCGAACTACCCCATCGGACCCAAGGATCTACAGGCCGCCCTGGCGAAGCAAGGGGTCGATGTCGAACCCGGCGACATCGTCATGATCCGGACGGGAACCCTTCGCTACTGGGGCGAGACCGGCGCTGATCACACGAAACTGGCGCAGCACGATTCGGCGGGGCTGACGCTGGAAGGGGCCATGTGGCTGGTGGAGCAGAAGGGCGCGGTCATCATCGGCGCCGATACCAGCGGGACGGAGGTGGGCAAGGACCCAGCGATGCCAAACGCGGTGATTCCGGTGCATGAGTACCTGCTGGTGGAACAGGGCGTCCACATCGGGGAGTTCCATTTCCTGGAGGAGTTGGCGCGGGACAAGGCGTACCGGTTTACGTATGTGGCGATGACCAACCGGCTGAAAGGGACGGTCGCAGGAACAGCAATGCGGCCGATCGCGCTGCGGTAGCGTCACCTGATTTCAACAACCCGGTCTCTGGCGTCCAAGGCGGCTCGAACCTGAAGCGGGCGCCCGCCAGCGGCTGCGTCGCCAGGCGAACGAAGTCATCGTCTTTACTGATCAACACGAGATCGTTTTCGCCAGCCTAACGCCAGATATCCGGATCGGTTGCCTGCGCCAAGCCGATATCCAAGACATGCCGACAGTTTTCGCCACGCGTGCTGAGAGCACGCGCGAGGGCAGCGGGAAGTTGGTTATCGACCAGGAACCTCACGAAGCGAGAACAATCGAATGATCCAACTGGGTGGCGGCGTACTCCAACGCCGCCAGGATGTCTTCGTTCTCGAGAAACGGATAATCAGAAAGAATTTCTTCGAACGAAGCGCCAGCCGCCAGCAGGCCGAGAACGTCGGATACACGAAGGCGAAAGCCGCGGATGCAGGGGCGTCCCCCGCACTTCTCCGCTTCCACGGTAATTCGATGAACTCGTTCCGTCGTCATCGTGCCTTCTACAGTGTACAAACGTCGCGGTCCCTTGCGGGCCGCGCTTGGTACGATCGGACGATGCGGGCATTCTGGACCTTGCTGTGCTGTCTGACCCTTCCGGCGGCCGAAGACATGAACTCGCTGGCAAGGAGCGCCCGCGACGCCTATGGCAGCGGCGACCTCCGCGAGGCGTTTCGTCTGGCTGATCGCTCGGTGGAGTTGTTTCCGCGCGACGCCCGAAGCTTCGCGCTGCGGGGCGCCTTGCGCGAGGCTGTGGATAAACTGCCGGAGGCCCTGGCCGACTACGACACGGCGATCCGGCTGGAGCCCAAGTCGGCGAGCCTGTTCAACCAGCGAGGCGCCGCCCGCTTCAGGGCCGCCCGGATTGCCGCCTCCATCGAAGACTTCGACCGCGCCATCGCCTTCGACCCCGCCCAGGAAGCGCACCACTGGCAGCGCGGCATTTCGTATTACTACGCCGGCCGCTTTCCGGACGGGGTGAAGCAGTTTGAACTTCATCGCACGGTCAACCCGGACGACGTCGAGAACGCGGTCTGGCACTTTCTCTGCAAGGCGAGGGCGGAGAACTTCAAGGCGGCGCGCGCCGCGCTGATTCCCGTGAAGGGCGATTCGCGGGTGCCGATGAAGGAGATCCACGATCTGTTCGCGGGAAAAGCGACGGTCCCGCACGTGATCGCCAAAGCAGGAGAAGGCGGCACCGAACTCTTCTACGCGTACCTGTACACCGGACTCTATTACGAGGCGGCAGGTGACGCGGCCAAGGCGCGCGAGCACATCGGCCGCGCCGCCAACGACTACCGTATCTCTCACTACATGTGGTACGTCGCCCGGGTGCACGATCAACTGCTCAGGCGGTAGGCTGGGACTGTGATCGCGCTCGAGGAACTGCCGCTGCTGTCGCGAACGCCCGCGTCCTGGGCGGCGGACGCGCTTCGGGACCCGCTGGCGCTGCTGAACGATCACGCCTTTCTCGAAAAGAAAGCGGCCTCCAACGCGCTCGAGTTGCTCACCCGTTGGCCAGAACCCTGGCTGCCGGGTTGGGTCCAGGCGATGACCGCCGTGGCGCGCGACGAGACCTTGCACCTGGCGCAGGTCGTTCGCCTGCTGACGCGCCGGGGCGGCCGGTTGGACCGCATTCACAAGAATCCCTACGCCAACGCCCTTCGCCTCCATGTGCGGAAAGGCGAGGGCACCGCGGAACTGATCGACCGCATGCTGATTTCGGCATTGATTGAAGCGCGATCCTGCGAGCGCTTCGCGGTGCTGGAAGCGGCCGCGGAGGACGAGGAGCTTGCACAATTCTACGGCCGCCTGGGCTCTTCGGAGATGGGCCATTACGCCGTGTTCCTGAAGTTGGCGCGACAGGTGGGTCCGCCGAAGCGCGCGGACGCCCGCTGGGAAGAACTGCTGGCGGTAGAAGCACAAGTCCTGGCGGAACAGGCGCCAGGGCCGCGAATTCATTCGGGAGTCCCGCGGCCCTAGACACGAAGCGTCGCAGGTGCTACGTGTGGGCTGAGATGGGGTGGACTTCTGCTTTCTGGCTTTTCTTCCTTCTCACGCCCCCGCTGTTCGCCCAACTCCGCGGCCTGGCCACGACGACCGACGGCTCCCGCCTCTACTTCATTTCCAACCTGCGGCAACGTGAAACGGATCAGCACGTTTTTGAGAAAGTGTTCCTGCTCGATGAGCGAGGGCCTACCTTGGCGGCGGAGCCCGCCAAGCCGGGTCCGGATGATCTCGACCTCTATTACCTCACGTGGATCCAAACCACCGAGGATGGATCTAACTTTCTTTACGGGCTGGATCGACCGTGCTCCATCGGCGGCTTTCGCCCTTGCGTAAAAAAGGGAACCAGCGCCACACTCGTCGCCGGATCGAGCAGGACCGAGATTCCCGGCGCCGCCAGCCTCAGCCGGAACGGACGCTGGCTGGTACGATATTCCGCTCCTGCCGCGTTTCATCCCGCCAACCGGATCGACCGCGAGACTGGGGAAACGGTCAGCCTGCTTCCGTTCAGTTTCGGCGGCACGGACAACAGCCTCAGCGGTCCGCTCGTAGTCGGATCAAATGGCGAGGTTCTGATCCCTTTCGGCAGCGGGCTTGCTTTGTGGACAAAGGCCGGCGGTTTGCGACAACTTGCCCAGGCCGCGCAGGCGGCCGTCATGGACGATGCCGCGACGACCGTGGTGTACGAACCCTTCGGCGTGAGCGGATGGCGGCAGTTGGCCGTGGTGGATGTGGCGAGCGGAAGGTCCTGGACGCTCGGTTCCCCCCATCGGAACAACTACCTGCCTTCGGTGAGCAGCGATGGCCAGTGGGTGCTGTACCTGTCGAAGATCCCTGACATCCCGCAACTGTTTTTCTCGCGGCGCGACGGAACGGCTTGGCGGCAATTGACGAACGGACGGTCCGGCATCGCGGAGGCGGTGTTGTCCGGAGACGGCCGGCTGGCATGGGCGGTCACGGGTGACGGGGCGGTCGTCCGGATCGACACGGCTTCCGGTGCAGCCGAGCAGCGAATCGCCGCGTTACCGGCGCTGTACGGACGGGGCGTCAACCCCTCAATCCTTCTGCTCGAAGAGGGTGCGCCTGGTTCTTCGTACACAATCACAGGCAGGAGCCTCGCTCCCAGAACGGCGACCGCCACTCCACCCCTGCCAGAAGAACTGGGCGGCGTACGATTGATGCTCAACGGGCGTGCCCTTCCGCTCTACTTCGTCTCCCCGAGCCGGATCGTCTTTCAGATTCCCTGGGACGTATCGCCGACGCCGCCCGTGTCGCCTGGCAAGGAAAGGAACTCCGTTCTCGCCTTGAGAACGGGCGTTCCCTCGCTGGAATCCGCGGTTTTCTTCTCCGTCGTGCCGGAGGCTCCCCGCCCGGAGCCGTACTCCGTTCCAGTCGCGATCCACGAGGATTTCTCCTCCCTGGTGACTGCGAACGATCCAGCCCGCCCCGGCGAGATTGTTCACCTGTACGCAACCGGCCTGGGACCAGTTGAGCCGCCGGTGCCCACTGGTCTTCCAGGACTCGACGCCCCTCTGTCCCGTCTCGCTCTGGATTGGACTTGGCAATGGTATCGCTCTGGCGAGCCTCCCTCGCAGCGTGAAGGTATTCCAGCGGACGTCCTGTTCGCCGGTCTGGCCCCTGCTTTGGTTGGCTATTACCAGATCGACGTGAGGATCCCCCAGGGTCTTCAATCCGGCATCTGGGCTCTGCGTGTGAGGCGTGCCGGAGCAGGGTTGTGGACGGGTTCAGATCTTTCGTGGTTTGCCGTTCGCTAACGGACCCTATAACAATTCCTGAATAGGCTGCCCCGTCGCGTCGTCGAGCGAGTTGGCGATCTTGATGGGACGGCCAATGGGCGACATGTACTCGCGAGTCCAGTCGACTCCCAAGGCCTTGTAGATCGTCGCGAACAGATCGCCCATGCTGCAGGCGCGCTCGAGAGGCTGACCGCCGTCTTTGTCACTGGCACCGACTACGCGGCCGCCGTGAATGCCCCCGCCGCCTACCAGCAGCGACCAACAGTTCGGCCAGTGGTCGCGGCCCAGGTCGGGATTCACGAACGGCGTGCGGCCGAACTCGCCCATCGCCAGCACCACGGTCGAGTCCAACAGGCCGCGCTGGTCGAGGTCGTCCAGCAGTGCCGACAATGTCCGGTCCAGCGGAGGAGACAGGCGATCCTTGTGGCCCTTGTCGTTCAGCGAGTGCGTGTCCCACGAGTTCGAGTGGAACCCGGCCGCCGTCACGAAGCGCGAACCGGCCTCCACCAGGCGCCGCGCCAACAGCGCGCTCTGGCCCACCGCATCGCGCCCGTACGCATCCCGGGTCTTGTCCGATTCCTGGGCGAGATCAAACGCGCTGCGAACGGCCGGCGTCAGGATCATTTTCAACGCCTGGGCACGGAAGGCGTCCATGTTGGTGTGCTCGGCGCCTTCGACCGCGTTTCGATACGAGCGGTCCACCACGCTCAGGAAGGCCTGGCGGCTTCTTACCGCTTCTTCAGATACGGACTTCGGCAGGCTGAGATCGGCGACTCTGAATTCTTTCTGCGCGGGATCCGGGATGCACATCGGGTCGTAGTCCGGCCCGAGGAAGCCCGACCGGAAATATTCTTCATACTGCCTGCTGCGCTCCCACATGGGGACCAGGACGTGCGGTGGCACGCCGTTGCGGGCGCCCAGTTCTTTCGACACGACCGAGCCGATGCTGGGAAACTGCATCGCGGGATTCACTTCATGACCCGTGATGGCGTAGTGCGTGCCTTGCGGGTGGTCGTTGCCGCGAGTATGCATGGACCGGATGATCGAGACCTTGTCCATGCGCTTGGCCAACCTGGGGAACAACTCGGAGATCTGGATGCCGGCCACGTTGGTGGAAATCGGCTTGAAGACCGAGTTGGCTTTCGGGTCCCACGTGTCCACCTGGCTCGGGCCGCCTTCCAGCCACAAAAGGATGACCGACTGCGCTTTCCCGGCCGTCCGGCCGACTGCGGCCTGGGCATCCCGGGCAGCGAGAAACTGGGCCAGATCAATGCCGAGAAACCCAAGGGACCCGGCCTTCAGAAAATCCCGGCGGGAAGATTGCGAACGGCTCAAGTTTAGGCAACCGGTCAGCGGCATAGGCTTATCCCACAGCATACGCCCAAAGCGGACCGCTGCGGTCAGGTTTTTCGTCTGATGGGGTTGCGCGCGTGAAGGATGGAGCGGGAGACGGGATTCGAACCCGCGACATCAACCTTGGCAAGGTTGCACTCTACCAGCTGAGTTACTCCCGCCCGTTCGGGCCAGCAAAGGATCATTGTTACGCGGATTTGACCAGTCTGTCAAACTGGGCGATAAGTTGTTGAAAGTAGATGTACTTATAAAAGTGTTGACCTCCTATTCATCTGTGCTAGACTTACGTTTCAGTCCTCGTAACGGAGAAGCTGAGAAGGACCGTTCCTCAACTCCCGAGCGATCATTAACAACAGCAACTGAGGGTCTCCGCCAGGCTCCGTGTTCTGGGTGCCGGAGGTTCGTATTGTCTTTTCTTCCATGAACGCGTGGGATCTGGTCAAGCGCCGTCTCGAGAACAAACTCAGCGAGGATAGCTTCCATAACTGGGTCAGTAAGACTGCGTTCAAGCGGTTGGAGGGAAACATCCTCTGGGTGCTGACCCCCAACGAGCAGACGAAGCGCTGGATGGAGGAAGAGTACGGCGACCTGGTTTACCAGTGCTGCAGCACTCTGGAGTTGGGGATCGATCGCATCATCTATGAGGTGGGCAAGGTGGCGACGGCACAATTCAACAGAGACGGCGATCCGAACCGTGATACCCCATTCGAGTCGTTAAGTGGACCGCTCAATCCGAAGTTCACGTTTGAATCGTTCGTGGTTGGGTCGTGCAATCAACTGGCGCACGCAGCCGCAAAGGCTGTGGCCAGTTATCCCACACGCAGCTACAATCCGCTTTTTATTTACGGCGGCACCGGAATGGGGAAGACTCATCTGATGCATGCGGTGGGCCGGTCGCTGCTCGAGAACTTCGCCGGCATGAAAATCATCTACACGTCGAGCGAACGGTTCATGAACGAGATGATCAACTGCCTGCGGACCGACCGGATGAATCAGTTTCATACGTTCTACCGCACCGCCGATGTTCTGCTTGTGGACGATGTGCAGGTGTTGGGCGGGAAGGAACGGACGCAGGAAGAGTTCTTCCACACCTTCAACCAGCTTTACGAAAACCAGAAACAGATCGTGATTTCGAGCGACATGGCGCCCAAAGAGATCCCGGGACTCGTGGAGCGTCTGCGATCAAGATTCGAGTGGGGCCTGATGGTGGATATGCAACCGCCCGATCTCGAGACTAAGATGGCGATTCTCGACAAGAAGGCGGAGAGCGACGGAGTGTCGCTGCCAGAGGATGTCCGGACGTTCATCGCGACGAAAACGAAATCGAACGTGCGGGAACTGGAGGGAGCGCTGGTGAAGTTGATTGCCCTGTCTTCCCTGACTGGCGCCCCGATCAGCCTTCCCATGGCTCAGCAGGTTCTCCGGCACCTGGTGCATTCGAGCGAGAGGCGGATCACCATCGATTCGATTCAAAAAGCAGTTGCGGAGCAATTCGGATTAAAGCCGGGACAGTTGAAGGAAAAAAGCAACGCAAGGACGATTGCCTACCCTCGGCAGGTTGCCATGTACCTGGTCAAGGAGTTAACCCACGCGTCGCTGCCGGAGATCGGCCGGGCGTTTGGGGGGAAGCACCACACCACCGTGATCCACTCGGTGCAGAAGATCGAAGCACTTCGGCAAAAGGATCCGGAATTGAACAGGTTGATCCACAAGCTAATCGATACATTGCAATGAGGTTAGGTACGTTTTCCACATATCGGGTCCACAGGACCCTGTTGAAGGCCAGGCAAAACGGGGAGGGAAGCGGATTCTTCCTAAACCGTCCGCGACGGCATCCACATGGATGCGACCCTGGAACGCCCAAAGTTTTGTATAATTTAGAGAGTTATCCACATTTTCACAAGCCCTATGAATACGGTTCTTCTGTAAGTCTCTTATAAAGCTAAGAACCATCAGATCAGGAGCAGCGGGCAATGGAATTCACGGTTGGCAAGTCAGACCTCGTACGTGAGCTTGGGCTATCGCAGGGTGTCGTCGAAAAGAAGACGACGATCCCGATTCTCTCCAACGTGTTGTTGGAAGCGAAAGAGGGGTATGTCGCACTGACCGCGACCGACTTGGAACTGGGGATCCGCTGCTCGTGCCCGGCGAAGGTCAAGAAAGAAGGCGCGGGAACGATCCCGGCCAAGCGCCTGCTAGACTACGTGCGGCTGCTGCCGGATTCGGAAATCACGCTGAAGTTTCTAGAGAACCACTGGGCCCAGATCACCTGCGGGCGGTCGCGCACCAAGATGGCGGGGATGTCGCGGGAAAGCTTTCCGGAATTGCCGCAGATGCCGGCGGCGATGGCGGAGGTTCCCTCGTCGCTGCTCTCGTCCATGATCTCGAAGACCATCTTCGCGATCTCCGCGGAGGAATCGAGATTCACACTAAATGGCGCTCTGCTGCTGTTGCGGCAGAATACATCCGCCATGGTGTCGACGGATGGGCATCGGTTGGCGTACGTCGAGGCTGCCATTGAAGCGGAAGCGTCGACACCGAACGTACGGGTACTGGTCCCAAAGAAAGCAATGACGGAGATTCTGCGATTGTCTTCGGAGACGGGAGAGGGCGGGCGCGTGATCATCGCAGGCGACGACAACCACCTGTTCTTCCGGTTCGGCGACCGCCTTCTGATTACCCGCAAGTTGACGGGGAACTTTCCGGACTACGAGCGAGTGCTGCCAAAGGATAACCAGTACACGGCGACGCTCCAGAAAGAAGACATCAAGTCGGCCGTCGAGCGCGTGGCGCAGTTTGCCGATGAACGCTCGCGTGCCATCCGGCTGCAGTTCACCGAAGGTGAGGTGAAAGTGTTCACCTCATCGGTAGAGACCGGCGAAAGCGAAGAAAGCGTTCCGGGCGCGTACACCGGTCCGGAAGTGGATATCGGTTTCAACGCGCAGTACCTGCTGGACTTCTTCCGGGCAGTCCCATCTTCTGAGATCGCCTTCCGATTGAAGGATCAGCGAAGCGCCGGCGAGTTGGTACCCGCGGGCGACACTGGTTCGTTTACGTATCGCTATGTTGTGATGCCGATGCGCATCTGAATTGTAATTGCTCCCCTATGGCCAACGAAGGAAACACTCCGGAAGTCTACGATTCCAGTAGCATCAAGGTTCTGGAGGGGTTGGAAGCCGTACGGCTTCGCCCCGCCATGTACATCGGCTCAACGGGCGAGATCGGATTGCACCATCTGGTCTACGAAGTAGTCGACAACTCCGTCGATGAGGCGCTGGCTGGATTCTGCACGGAAATCATCGCAACGATCCACATCGACAACTCCCTGACCGTCGTCGATAACGGCCGGGGCATTCCCGTAGACATCAAGGAAGAATTTGGCATCTCTGCGGCGGAAGTGGTGATGACGAAGCTGCACGCCGGGGGAAAGTTCGACTCGAAAACCTACAAGGTGTCGGGCGGGCTGCACGGCGTCGGCGTGAGCTGTGTGAATGCGCTGTCGGAGCGGCTGGAACTCGAGATCTGGCGCGCCGGGGCCACCTGGCAGCAGGAGTACGAGCGGGGCATTCCGAAAGGACCGCTGGCAAAGATCGGGAAGGCCGGACGCCGGACGGGGACGAAGGTCACCTTCAAACCGGACCCGACGATCATGGACGCCACCGTGTTCAACTTCGATACGCTGGCGCAGCGCCTGCGGGAACTGGCGTTTCTCAACAAGGGTCTCAAGATTGTCCTGATGGACGAGCGCGTGGATCCCATCCGCACGCACGATTTTCTGTACGAGGGCGGGATCGCGGAGTTCATCAAGCACCTGAATCGCGGCAAGACGGTTCTGCACGACAAGCCCATTCATTTCGAAGCGTCGAAGGACATGCCGAACGGCGGGGCGCTGACCATGGAGGTGGCGCTGCAGTACAACGACGGCTACTCCGAGAACGTCTTCAGCTTCGCCAACAGCATCAACACGGTGGATGGGGGCACGCACCTGACCGGGTTCCGCAGCGCGCTGACGCGGACGATCAACGCCTTCGGGCAGCAGTCGGGCATCATCAAGGACGCCAAGGAAAACCTCACCGGCGACGACGTGCGCGAAGGGCTGACGGCGGTAGTGAGCGTCAAGATCCCGCAGCCGCAATTCGAAGGACAGACCAAGGGAAAGCTGAACAGCGACATCAGCGGGATCGTGACGCAGTTCGTCAACGAATTTCTGGGCGAGTATTTCGAGAAGAACTCGACGGTGATGCGCCGGATCGTGTCGAAGGCGATCGACGCGGCGAGGGCGCGGGAAGCGGCGCGCAAGGCGCGCGATCTCACCCGGCGGAAGGGCGCGCTCGATTCCGGCGGGCTGCCGGGCAAGCTGGCCGATTGCCAGGAGAAGGACCCGGAGCGGTGTGAGGTGTTCCTGGTCGAGGGCGAGTCGGCGGGCGGAACCGCAAAGCAGGGCCGCGACCGGCGGTTCCAGGCGATCCTGCCGCTGAAGGGCAAGATCCTGAACGTCGAAAAGGCCCGCTACGACAAGATGCTGGGCCACGAGGAAATCCGCGCCATGATCACGGCGCTCGGCACCGGCATCGGCAAGGACGACTTCGACATCTCCAGGCTCCGCTACAACAAGGTCATCATCATGACCGACGCCGATGTGGATGGCTCGCACATCCGGACCCTGCTGCTGACGTTCTTCTTCCGCCACATGCAGGAGCTGATCCTGCGCGGGCACATCTTCATCGCGCAGCCGCCGCTCTACCGCATCAAGAAGGGCAAGAGCGAGAAGTACATCAAGGACGAAAAAGAATTCGTGCGCGAGATCATGCGGCGCGCGACCGACAACCTGACGCTCGAGATCGGCGGAACGAACGGCTCGGCGATGCTGAAGATCGAAGAAAAAGAGCTGCGCAACTTCCTGATGAATCTCGACGAGTACGAGCAGATCTTCCAGAAGGTGGAACGGCGTCTGCGAGTGCGGCGCGTGGTGGAAGCGCTGGCCAGGCTCGAATTCAAGCTGGACACACGTGTGGATTTCGCCGAGCGCGGCAACCTGGATGCGCTCGCCGCCGAACTGAGGAAGAACAGTGTCCCGGTCGACGTGAAGCCCGACGAGGAGCATTCGGCGTGGATGCTGACCTTTCACGACGCGACCCAGGCGGAGCGGCGGGTGAACGTGGAACTGGCGGCATCGCCAGAGTATCGAAGGCTGCGGGCGCTGTCGCGGGACGTCGCGCGTTACAATCAGCCGCCCTTCACCGTGGTGAAGCAGACGGCTCGCGATACGCTGAACAGCTGGACCGACCTGCTGGAGCACATCAAGACCGAGGGCAAGCGGGACGCGACCGTGCAGCGCTACAAGGGTCTGGGCGAGATGAACGCGGAGCAGTTGGCGGAGACAACGATGAACCCGGCGAAGCGGACCCTGCTGCGGGTGCGGCTGGAGGACGCGGTGGAGAGTGAAGAGATCTTTTCCACCCTGATGGGCGAAGACGTAGAGGCCCGTCGCAAGTTCATCGAAGAGAACGCGCTCGAAGTGAAGAATCTTGATATCTGAGGGCAGTCTGGCCTCGGACAGCCGATCGCGCGAACACACCGATCCGTTCAGTGGGCCAGACCGCGACGCACGGCGTAGAGAATCACGTCCGCGGTTCCATGAAGCCCCAACTTCTCCAGGATCCTCTTGCGGTGCGTTTCAACGGTCATGACGCTGAGGAACAGCCGGGAGGCGATCTCCTTGTTGCTGTTGCCCTCTGCGATCATCTGAAAAACCTCCCGCTCCCGTTCGGTCAGGAGTTCGTAGCTGTCCGCCCTGCCCTCGCGGTGCAAGCGTTCGACGTTCTCGGCTTCAAGAACGCGCCGCACCTTTGGGCTGAAGAACGATCTGCCCGCCATCACCGCGCGGATGGCGGCGATCAGTTCGCCCTCGGCCGACTCTTTGAGCACGTACCCGCGGGCGCCTGCGCGCAGGCAGCGAAGCACATAGGTCTCGTCGCGGTGCATACTCAGGATCACCACCCCGACCCTGGGATACTTGCGGAGGACTTGGGCGGTTGTTTCCATGCCGTTCAGCACGGGCATGGCGACATCCATGACGACCACGTCGGCCGTGTCGCGGGAAAGCCAGTCCAGAGCTTCGCGGCCGTCCGTAGCTTCCCCAGCCACAACCAGATCGGGCTCCCGTTCCAGCAGAAGGCGCAACCCGCTACGCATGATGGCGTGGTCGTCAGCTAGCAGGACGCGGGTCCTGTTCATAGGGGTAACTCCGCCGCCACCGTGGTGCCACTGCCCGGCGAGGAGAGCACCCGGAAACGGCCTCCCAACTGAACCACGCGTTCCTGCATGCCGAGCAAGCCCAGACCCCTCCGGCGATCAGCGGCGAAACCCCTGCCATCGTCCTCGACCCGCAGCCTGACGAATCCGGCGTCCCGGCTCAGACCGATGCGGACGCGCCGGGCGGCGGAGTGTCGGACGCTGTTGCGGAGAGCCTCCTGGGCCACGCGGTAGATGCAGGTGCGAAGAGCCTCGGGCAATTGCCCCGCGCTCTCCTCCGCTTCCACCTCCACCGCGATGCCGGAGCGTTGGCCGACTTCGCGCGCCTGCCACTCGAGCGCCGGTACCAGCCCCAGGTCGTCGAGCATGGACGGACGCAGCGACAGAGCAATGCGCCGGACCTCCTCCACCAGCCGCGCGGCGCAGACGGCGATTGCGTTCAGCCGGGTTTTGACCGGTCCCTGCCCGGCGTCGGAGGCAGCCGCGCCGATATCCAGCAGCAGCCCCGCGAGCGACTGACCCACCTCATCGTGCAGTTCGCGGGCAATCGAGCGCCGCTCCTGTTCCTGTGCTTCCACCAGTTGCGCCGAAAGCGCCCGCGTCTCTGCCTCCAGACGCAGCAGCCGGCGCGCCGTGAACGTCGCGGCTGCCGATCCCAACACAACCAGCAGAACTACTCCTACACCAAGCGTGAGGCGAAATTGCGCGTACATTCGCACCAGGTCCTCCTCGCGCCTCCATCGCTCGCTTCGGAGGGCCGCGCCAATTTCATCGGCAATGCTCAGCATGATCTCGCGGCGGCGCCCAACCTGCACGCGAAAATATGCGTCCACTCCTGCCGTCCGGCGCGTCCAGGCCATTTCGGTCATCAGGTGTACGACCTTCCACCACGCAGCCACTTCCCCCTGCAACCGGGAAACGTCCGCGGCGGGGCCAAGTGCCGTGTATCGGACAAACGCCTGCTTCGACTCCGCTTCCAATTGCCCGTTCTTGTCAAGCAGCGCCTGGCCGTCCGGACCGTCCGGGTCGGCGAAGTAGTCGCGGGCGATCGTGCCTGAAAGATAGATGGCACGCCGGACCTGCTCGAGCGCGCCGCTTCGTTCGAAATCGAGCGCCCGCAGCTTGGTCTCCGCCGCCCGTATGCGCCCGAAAATGATCAACCCCGCGCAACCCGCCAGCAAGGTCAGCAGCAGCAGGCCGCCCAGTGTACCGATCAGGAGGACGCGCGACCGGGGTCCCATGCCTTCCAGAATAGTCGCGTTGGCACAACGAAGAAATACCCACTGCCGGGTATCGAATCGAAGCGCCCGCTCGCGTGTAATCGGGCTATGAGAGTCATTTTTGCGGTAGCTGCAATTGCCGCCGTCTGCGCATGTGGTCCTCGTCACCGCGCGAGGACCGTCCTTGACAGGCCTGTGCCCCCCGAGGCCGGCCCTGCGCCGGTTCGAGAGACACCGCGCCCGCAACCGGAAGTGGCGGCCGGCCCGAGCGGGAAGGCCGTCATCGTCGACCCAGCCCCGGAAGCTGCGCCGCCTCGCAATCTGGCCGCAATTCTCGCCGAACTGGGCAGTCGGCTGCAGGACGCCTTCTTTGCCTACGACCGTTTCGACCTCACGAACGAAGCGTTGACCGCGCTACAACAGAATGCCCGTTTGCTGGCCCCCATTCTGTCGGGCTTTCCCTCCGTGAAGGTCACCGTGGAAGGCCATTGCGACGAGCGAGGTTCGGCCGAGTACAATCTCGCGCTGGGCGACCGCCGCGCGAGACGAGCCGCCGAGCAATTGCGCGACTCAGGCGTGCCGGAAGCCAGCCTGCACATCGTGAGTTACGGCAGGGAGAAGCCCCAGTGCGAGGAACCTTCGGAATCCTGCTGGCAACGGAACCGTCGGGCTCATCTGGTGGTGCGCGAAGGACGGGAGTGATCTGTTCGGCGGCCGAAATCAACGATACACTCCCTTGAAAAGCCGGTGGCTGCTCCCTCTCCGAACAAAGAACAGAGAATCCCCAATGTTTTACTCCAGCGTGAAATTCACCGTGACCATCGTGACGACCTCCACAGGCACGCCGTTGAGTAGAGTCGGCTTGTAGCGCCATAGCCGCACCGCGGCGAGCGCGGCTTCCGCCAGGCGGTTGTCCACCAGTTGGTTCACCGGCTCCACGTTCAGCAGGGAACCATCTTTGCCGATGACCGCTCTCAGCAGGACCGAGCCCTGAACGCCTTCCGCCTTGCAGTCGGGCGGATAGACCGGCCGCACCTGGTAGTCCAGTTTCGTCGCCTGAACGTTGCCGCCCACGCGGATTCGGGTCGGGGGGCCCGTCGGCAGCGCCGTCCCCGTTCTCACCGCGGACGGACGCTCACCGGCGACGTCGACCGTCTCGCTCACCTGGCCTACGTTGAGCACCAATTCGAGACGCGCCGCGGCTCCATGCCCGGCGGTGACGCCCTGCAACTGGAGGAGTGCGAATCCGCCCTTGGCGACTTTGATGTTGTATAGGCCATACGTTAGCGGTTTGAACGAGAACTCGCCGACGTCGCTGGTGGTGGTGAACTCCTGCCGGTCGGAACCGGGGAACAGGAGCGTAACCCGCGCTTTGGGCACGGTGGCGCCGGAGGCATCCCGAACGACGCCGGAGATAGCTGCCCCGGTTTGCGCGGGCGCCTTGAACGCGGAGAGGGGCAACAGGACCGCGATGGCCGCCAGCGTGGCCGCGACGGCCAGTCCGGGGCCGGCGGCCCTGCGGGAACGATTGGAACTGAGCATTGCCTTCAGACGATGCTCGAGATCGGTAACACGTGCCATAGCGATTCCTCCTTCAAACTGAGGTTGACGGCGGGTCAGGCCGCGAACCAGATCAACCAGATGCTCCGCATATAGAGAGGCCTTCTCTCCCTGTTCGAGGACGGCGTCGTCGCAGGCCTGCTCGCACTCCTGGCGCAAACGGGCAGACGCGAACCAAACCAAGGGGTGGGGCCAGTAGAGAGCGCAGGCCAGTTCGGCGAGCGCGCAGCCGATGGTGTCGCGCCGGACGACATGGGCAAGTTCATGGCGCAGGACCAGGCGCATGCGCTCGGCGCTCCAACTTCGGGCCAGGGACGGCAACAGCACCACCGGATCGAACAGGCCCACCACCATCGGAATCGAGATGTCGCCGCTCAACCGGACGGCGGAGTATCCGGGGAAGACCGTCGCGCGAGCGGCGAGGCGGGCGGCGCGGGTCTGAGAGAGAACGGCTCGCGCTGCCAGGGCAAGTGCGCCGGACACCCAGACCAGCCACGCCATGCGCTGCCAGTCCATTTGCCATCGTCCCCTCTCCGCGATGACATCGATCACGATCCACGACGTCTGCGGCAGCGTACGCAGAGTCGCCGGCAACGCCGGACGCCATGCCGGGGCCAGGCTCGCCGTCATCGGCAGCATGAGCAGAGACGCCAAAGCCGCCAGCCATACCAGGTGCCGGACGGCGGCGGAGGTCCGCCTGGCGAGCACGGAGGCCACGCCGGCGACGGCCAGGATCAGCGTCGCTTTCCACGCAATCTCGATCATCGCCTACACTCCTTTGCTCTTGGCTTCGTCGATCAGCCGCTCCAACCGGTCGAGGTCGTCGCTGGAGAGTTTCGACGAATGGCCGTCGATCAGGGCCGCGGCGGCCCGCGCCGCCGAACCGCCGAAGAAGGTGTCGACCAGGTGATTGAGCGCCCCCCGGCGTGCCCGGTCGGGGTGCAGGGTCGGCACGTAGACGTACCGCAGGTCCTCGGCCAGGTGACGGACATGGCCCTTGTCTTCGAGAGTCCGCAAGTGCGCCCGGACGGCCGAGTAACTGGGGCGCTCGGGGAGTTCAGAGTGGATTTCCGCCGCGGTCGCCCGGCCGCGCCGGTAGAGGATGTCCATGATCTGCCGCTCGCGCCGGGAGAGATTGGTGTGATGCGCTGTCATTTTCATTTCCACTGCTAGCTGCTTAGCACTGTGCTAGAAATCTAGCACCATTCGCGGCGCTGGTCAATAGAGACACCGGCCGCGCCTGCCTTGTTCCCGGGAGTGCGATTTGTTTCAAGGCGGGAACCGCGGGCTGAAACTGAGTCTCTTGGGAACTCCCGCTTGCGCCTTTGTGTCTAACCTTACAGATCCGGCCGGATCTCGAGTTGAACCAAAACGAAGCCGGCAGTGCCGCCGGCTTCGGCGACGACGACTGGAGGTCCGCTATGTTCGAGACTGTCTTCGTGCCGCGGCAGCGCGGCCGTGCCGCTTCCGCCATTGCCGTCAGCGCCGCCGGCCAGTCATTGCTGGTTGGCGGGTTGATGATGACGTCCCTGATTTTCAGCGAAGCGTTGCCCGTCCGCCGCTGGGCCGGCGTCTTCGCTGTTCCGGTTCCGCCTCCGCCGGCGGCTCGCAGCGGGAGGATTTCCTCTGCGCCGGCCGCCACTCTCGGGCCCAGAACTCTGTTCCTCCCACCCTCTGACCGGGCCCCTGCCGCGTCCCCGCTGGACTTCGCGGACCAGGCGCCTTCCCTGGGCGGAGGCGTCCCTGGCGGACTTCCCGGCGTTGGAGTTCCGGGCGGTCTCGGACCCGGCGGGACCGTGGGACCGGCGGTTACCCCCACTGCGCCGCCTCCTCCACCCCGGGCGGCGGATCCGCCGAAGGAAACGACGCAACCGATCACCCAACTGAAAGTCGGCGGCCTGGTCCAGGCGGCCCGCATCATCCATCAGGTCAAACCGGCCTATCCGCCACTCGCGAGGCAGGCGCGCGTCCAGGGTACCGTCAAGCTTGAGGCAGTCATCGATCGGGAGGGGGCGATTCGCAACCTGCGGGTTCTCACTGGCCCGCCGCTCCTGGTGAAGGCCGCGGTCGACGCCGTGCTCCAGTGGCGGTACCGGCCGACTTTCCTCAACGACAACCCGGTCGAGGTGCTGACCCAGATCGATGTCAACTTCACCCTTACGCAGTGATTGCCGTAGCGCCTTCCAACAAAAAAAGGGCGGGTCACTTTAGACCCGCCCGTGCTGCGCAGAGAGAGAGCAAGTTCAGGGATTCTTGACGGTGATCGGCGTTTGAAGAGTAAATGTCAAAACAGATTCGCTGGGAATTGAGGCCGCATCGCCTCGCGTGCCGAGAACGACGCCGGTGCCTCCGGCGGCACCTGCTCCCGCACCGATGGCCGCGCCTTTACCGCCCCCGGCGATGGCGCCGATGGCCGCTCCGACGCCCGACGCGATGCCTACTTTCAGTGCGTCCTTCTTGGTACTCTTGGCGGCTTCGCGAGCAACCGTGCCCGTCGTGAGTTCTGTGGTGCTGCCATTGGCCAACTGCAGACTGGTCAACTGCAGAGTGAGAGAAGCGGTTCCTTTGACCCTGCCGCCTTTCTCGGACTCGACAACGCGCCCTTCGGCCCGGGCGCCTCGTTGAGCGATCAGGCGCCCATCTTCACGCAAATCCTCGGCGAGCGTGGCTTCGAAACGCTGGCCGGGGGTTGCGGTCTTGGTAGATAGAGACTCAACCGTGCGCACGGCGATGGCTGTACCGGCGGGCACGGTCACGACCACAATCTTCGGCTCCGGCGGGGCTTTGGGAGCAGGCGCGGGTGCAACCGAAGAACGTGGTGTCGTGGAACGAGGCGCAGCGGCCGGCGGACGGGGAGCGATGCTGCTTCCGGGCGTTGAAGTCGCCGCGGGCGGCGCGAGAGCCGCGGCTCCCGGCTGGCTTTCGGGAGCCTGTGTTTCCGTTGGAGGAGGGGGCGCGGTTTCAGCCGTCTGGGTGCTTCGGCTACATCCGCCGAGCATCAGGCCCAACGCGGCTACGGTGGCGGCAACGAGTTTCATGTTCATATACTCTGTGGACTTTCGATGCTGGCCCGGCGTCTCCGTGCCAGATTGTCATGCACCCAGGTTACCAATCAAAAGGCCGAGGGGGGCCAGGGTGGGCAAGAAGTTGGCAAGTGATTAATAAGGTGACGGTTAGAGGTGGCCATCCCACCTCAGCCCAACCCTCCAGAGGCGCGGTGCGCCGATGGTTGGGGTAGGTGTGTAGCCTGTAAAAAAAACACGGTCGAGTAGGTTTTCAAACGCGGCCACGGCAGAAAGTCCATGCCTCAGCCGCTGGCGCACCATCAGTTGCGCGGTGGCGAAGCCCGGAAGCAGGAACTGGTTGCGGTCGTCGTCGAACTGGGCGGCAAAGCTCCTGACCCCGGCGCTCACCAGGGTTCCCTCCTTCTCCGCGATGAATTGGAGCGAGCCTTGGTGACGCGGAATCTGTGGGACACGCTCCCCGGTGGCGAAGCGCGAGTCGACAAAGAGATACCCGCCCTCCGTGCGCAGCCAGCGCCAGCGGCCCATGAGGTCGGCCTCCACGCCCCGGCTGAGGGCGGAGGCGGAGTTCTGGCGCTGCCGGACGATCTCGGCCGGAGTCGACCGCAACGTGACGTTGGTGATGAGGTCGTTGAGCCGGTTCCGGTAGGCCGTCACCCGGAAGGTGGCCGACTCGCCGGCAAAGTCGATGCCGGTCTCGACGCCGGTGAGTGTCTCGGGCTTCAGCGCGGCGTTGGGGAGCGTCGCGGTGTTTCCCGCGCGGAACTCGCGAAACAATTCGTTCAGAGTGGGGGCGCGAAAACTGCGGTAGACCGAAGCCCTGCCCCGGACCCAACCGTGTCCTACGACGGCGCCGGCGCTGGGACTGAAGAACTTCCGATCCTGGCCGGTGAATTGGTGGCGGCCTCCCAGGTAGAATCTGGCGGGGCCGGCGGTGACATCGCCCTGGGCAAACAGACCGTGCTGGAGCATCGTCCCGCCGCCCAGCCGCAGGCCGGACGGGACGAGAAAGTCGCGGCTGTAACCCTCGACGCGGAAGACGTCGGCGCCGGCGAGCAGGTTGGCGGACGACTTTCGCAGCGACCATACGGCCGCGCCGCCCATGGCCTCCGCGGGGACCGATTGCCGGTAGGTGATCCGCTCGGAATTGCGATTCGCGGCGATGGCGGAGAACGAGGCACGCAACTCCTGCCGGTTGTGAAATCCAAGCACGGACACGGACTGGTCGCCGAACTCGCGGAAGTAGCGCCCGGAGACGGTACCCAAAGAGGTGGAATTTCGCTGCGCGACGGTGCCGTTGGCGCGATCCTCGACGAGCAGGTCGCTTTTGAGGAAGAACCGGTTCGCTGGCCCCAGCCAATCCAGGCGCACATCGCCGGTGACAAACCGGACACCTGCCAGCGAGTCCACGGTTCCGCGAATCTGGTCCGGGACAATGTGGTAGCCGTCCGTCGTGTAGGCTCGGCCAGTCGTCGAAAGGCCGATTGGCTTCGACGTGAAGAGGTGCGAGTAACCGGCGCCGGCGTCGTGCGAGTTGCGGTTTCCGCCCTCGTAGCGGGCGGTCAAGCGGCGGGGCTCCGGTTCGCGCGAAAACAGATGAATCGCTCCACCGAGCGCCCGGTCGCCGAACAGGCTGGTGGAGGCCCCGCGGGACACTTCCACGCGGGCCAGCTCCTCCGGGGCAAACCGCGTCCAGTAGACCCAGCCGCCGAATGGGTCATTGGCGGGGATGCCATCCCACAAGACCAGGGTGCGGCTTGCGCCCGACGAACCGATGCCGCGCAGCGAAACGCCTTGTGTCGTGGGATTGGCCACCACGCTGGAGGATCTGCGAAAGAGGCTGAAGCCGGGAACATTGCGCAGGCGGTCATCAATGTTTGTGCCCGGGATCGAGCGCATTTCGCCGGCGTCGATCACGGTGATAGAGGCTGGAGCTTCGCTTTGGACGCGTTCGACGACAGTGATGGCGGTACGAATGGGCTCAAGCCTGGGCGGGTCCGGTTGCGGGGATTGCGCCCTGAGCGGCCAGCACACCAGAGCGGCCATCCAGCACCAAGGCAGGGGTCCAGCCCAGAGCCTCCGCCGCGCTGGGCGTCTGGCTGATGACGATCTGCAAGCTTGATTCGTCATGGGGCGGATCCAGCGGGCCCTGAGCGACTGCGGTGACCAAAGCCAGAAACTTAAGAATAGTATACACGTCGGATTCCCCCGGAACCCTGCGGCTAAAACCTTGCGTGCGAAAGTGGAAGGTCACGCCGCGCTGCGCAAGCCGCCAGGAGAGGAACGCGCAGAAGTCCACGGTCTGTTCAAACCAGCCGCGCTGGGCAGCGTCGCGGGAGTCGATGTTGCGGTCGAAGTAGATCTCCACCTGCCGGTCCTCCTCGCGCGCAAATTCGCGCACCTGGAGTTCACCGGTGTGGGCCGAGGTTTTCCAATCCACGTTTCGCGCGCTCTCGGTGGCCTGATAGGGGCGGATGCGGTAGAGGTCGTGGCCTGAGCCGCGATGCATGCCCTCGATTTCTCCGGTGACGGCCGACGTCAGTTCTTCGAAGGCGGGCCTTGGCTCGATGGAAGGGTACACGAGCACCTCCCGGGCCAGACTGACCTCGGCGGTCTTCTCGCGAAATCCGAAAGGGAACCGCGTGCTGATGAAGAAACCGTGCTGGCGGTAAGAACCCCGGCGCGCGAATCGAATCTCGACGGAGTCCTCGATGGTCGCGCCCCCGGGGATGACCGGGATGTATACGGAGGTACGGAGGATGTCGGGAGCCTCGGCGCCGCTGGCCGGGGCGCCTTCCACCCGCAGCGAGAAGGATGGCATCCAGGATTTCAGGTTCCGCACGGCTAAGGTGGCGGCGACCGGCTGGCCCGCCGTAATGTGCTCGGGCGTGACAAAGTCCATCTCCAGACCGGCCAGGCTCAGGCGGCTCAAAAAGCCGGAGAGCATCAGGAGCGACAGCATGGCCGCCAGCACCAGAAACAGCAGGTTATTGCCCGACAGAAGGGCGACGGTACAAACCACGGTGAGCGCGCCGCTGTACAGGACGCCGGCCAGCGTGATGTGCGCCCGCCACCGGCGCATGAACCGGTTCCACCACAAGGCAGGCGTCCCTTTGATTCGCATCGTTAACTAAACAAAACTGGTAGAATTCAAGTTTCGCCCCGTTGGCGGATAACCTGCGTAATCCATTCCCATTATTGCCCCTTCCTCGGGCAGCATGATATTCGAATACGAGTGCAGACGAGCGCATGAACCGATATCTGCCCATTTTCACAGTTGCCGCGGCGGTCCTGGCCTGGGATCTCGCCGTGCGGTGGAGTCCCGGCACGCTACTGCCCGGGCCCTGGGCCGTGGTTCTCGGCACCCTGGAACTGGCGCAGCGCGGACTGCTGTTCAAGTACATTGTCGCGTCGCTGTTCCGGGTGACCTGGGGCTATATGACGGCGGCGATTGTTGCGATCCCGTTTGGCCTGATGTTGGGATGGTATCGGCGGGGCGAAGTCTCCGTGAATCCCTTTCTGCAGATCCTGAGGCCGATTTCTCCCCTGGCGTGGATTCCCATCGCGATCCTGTGGTTCGGCGTCGGTGATCTGTCTGCGGTGTTCCTGATCTTTCTGGCGTCGTTCCTGCCGATGACGGTGACGGCGATGAATGCGGTGAAGAACGTTTCGCCCGTCCATCTCAACGCAGGGCGCAATTTCGGACTCTCGCAATCTCAGGTGGTGATGAGAGTGATCTACCCGTCGGTGATGCCGCAACTGCTGGTCGGCCTGCGGATCACACTCGGTGTGGCGTGGCTGGTGGTGGTGGCGGCGGAGATGATCGCGGTCAACTCCGGCCTGGGATTCCTGATTATCGACGCTCGAAACGCCGGCAACCGGTATGACCTGGTCGTCTGCGGCATGGTCATGATCGGGTTGTTCGGTTTGATCCTGGATACGGGAATGCGGCGGCTGGAGCGCATGAAGTCGCTGCGCTGGGGTTACGAAAACGAATGAGTCAGCTGGCAGTGCAGGTTCCTCACGTGGAAACGGCTCGAAAAACGAAGCTGAGCATCCGGGGGGTGAACAAAGTCTTCACGCGGGACGGCAAGTCCGTGAACGTCCTCGAGAACATCAATCTGGATATTCGAGAGGGCGAATTCGTCTGCCTGCTGGGCCCGTCGGGTTGCGGCAAATCGACGCTGCTGAACATCGTAGGCGGATTCATCCCCGCGACTACGGGCGAAGTGCGAATCGAAGGCGAGCAGGTGACGAAGCCCGACCCGCGAAGAATCTTCGTCTTCCAGGAGCGCGGCGTGTTTCCGTGGCTCACGGTGGAAGGCAATATCGGTTTCGGGCTGTTCAAGCTCTCGCCGGCAGAGCGCAAGCGGCGGATCGAATACTACATCAAGCTGGTGGGACTCACCGGTTTTGAACAGGCTTATCCGGCCGAGTTGTCCGGAGGCATGAAGCAGCGGCTGGAAGTGGCGCGCGCGCTGGCGGTGAATCCCGATGTCCTGTTTCTCGACGAGCCGTTCGGCGCGCTGGATTCGATCACGCGGCTGCTGATGCGCAGCGAACTGCTGAGGATCTGGGAGGCGGAGAAGAAGACGATTCTCTTTGTGACCCACGACATCGAAGAATCGGTTCAGTTGGCCGACCGGGTGGTGGTGATGTCGGCGCGGCCGGCGAGCCTGCGGAGGATCGTGGAAATCGACATTCCGCATCCGCGAGACATCAGCTCGCCGCGGTATCTGGAATTGCGCGACGGCATCTTCGAAGAGATTGGCCTCGCGCACAAGGTCTAGCCGGCGATGCTGAAACGTTGGGAAAGTTACGTCTGGCCGCTGGTGGTGGCGCTGGTGTGCCTTTCCGCGTGGCACTATGCCGTCATCTGGAGCGCCACCAGGATCTTTCCATCGCCTCTTGCCGTGTGGCGGGGCGGAGAGGAATTAGTCCAGCGCGGCGTGCTGTGGAAGTACATCGGCGACTCGCTGTTTCGAGTGGGTACGGGGTACAGCCTGGCGGTGATGTCCGGCATCCCGATAGGGCTGGCGCTGGGGTGGTATCCGCAGGCAGCCCGCGCCGTGAACCCTCTGATTCAGATGCTGCGTCCGATCTCGCCACTGGCCTGGATTCCCTTGTCGATCGTTTTTTTTGGCGTCGGCAACACCGCGGCGGTGTTTCTGATCTTCCTGGCCTCGTTCTTCCCGATCGTAGTCTCGGCGATCAACGGAGTTCGAGGCGTGCCGCCTATGTTCCGGCTGGCTGGGGTGAACTTCGGCCTGACGCCGGGATCCCTGCTGCTTCGCGTGATCTTTCCCGCGGCGCTGCCTCAGATGATTGTCGGTTTACGAATCGCGCTGGGCATTGCGTGGCTGGTAGTGGTGGCCGCCGAGATGATTGCCGTGGATTCCGGATTGGGCTACCTGATCATCGACGCTCGCAACGCCGGCAAGCGCTACGACCTGGTGGTGGCGGGCATGATCATGATCGGGCTGATCGGGCTCGGGCTGGACATTGGAATGCGCCGCATCGAGCGCCTGAAATCGGTTCGCTGGGGATTTCTCAATGACTGACGCGAAAAAGATCGTGCTGGGAGTTCTGGCCTGGACCACGGTGGTCAGCGGTCTGCACATGAAGCTGAACGTCGATTGGTCTGTGGTCATCAACGACCGTCTGCCCGAGAACCAGCGCAAGATCAACATCGCCTTCATCCCGGTGACCTGTCACCTTACCTGCCCTGTGACCGATTACATCACGCGGTTCACGAAAACCGGGAATCTGTTCCTTCCGAAGATGTTCCAGGGGTTTCCGGAAATCAAGGAGGCCCTGATCGCCAACAAGATTCAGGCCGCGTTCATGGTCGCTCCCATGGCGATCGCCCTGGCGGCACAGGGCGTCCCCGTGAGGACGGTCTACCTGGGACATCGCTATGGTAGCGGGTTTGTGGTGCGGAAGGACGGACCGATCAAGACGTTCCCCGACATCCGTGGAAAGATCGTCGCCATTCCGAGCCGTTTTTCCGATGAACGCCTGATCGTGTTTCGCGTCATGAAGAAGTTCGGCGTCAAGGTGGGCGAGTTCAAGATGGTCGAGATGGCGCCGCCCGACGTGGCCGGAGCCCTGGCGGCGAAGGCGATCGATGCATTCTCCATGGGTGAGCCGTTCCCGTCGCAGGCCGAGATGGGCGGCTTCGGCCGGGTGCTGTTCCATGCCCGCGAGCATTGGCCCGACTACATGTCGTGCGTGGTGGTGGTTCGCCAGGACCTGATCGACAAGCGGCCGGATGCGGTGCAGGCCCTGGTCGACGGCATCGCACGATCCGGCCTGTGGCTGGACAGTGGAAGGCCGAACCGGGAGCACGCAGCGGACTTTGTCGGCCGCTTCTACTACAACCAGAACCCGGCCCTGCTCCGGTGGGCGCTGACGAATCCGCTCGACCGGGTCACGTACACGCCACTCACGCCCTACAAGAAGGATTTCGATCTGGTCCGCGACCTGATGATCGAGACCGGCGTGCTGGACAAGAGGATCGAGTTCGACGAGTACATCGACACCCGGTTTGCCGAGGGAGCCCGGGGCATGTCGCCCTGGAACTACGTTCCCGGGTCCGGCCAGGCGAACTAGCCTACTGGCCGATCACGTAGATCTTCTCGTCGGGCTTGACGAGTTTCAGCCGCTTCCGGATCTCCAACTCCTGCGCGGGCACGTAGTCCTCGAGCGTTTTAATGCCTTCGCGGCGCAATTCCAGTTGCCGCGCCATCTCGCGGTTGCGATCTTCCAATTGCTGGATGCGCTGCCGCTTCTGGAGCCAGCCGGGTACGCCGTTAGGACCTCGGAGGATGTAGAAAGCCCACGCAACGGCGAACACGATCAACGCCAGATACCCGATGCGCGAGACGGGGGACTGCATGGCTGAAACCAAATAGTAGCATCACGGCGGAAGAATTCTCTAAGAAAAATCGCCGTTTTGATCCCGCATTATTGACGTTGCAGCCTTTACGCCGCAGGCAACGTCGGCCTAGTGCTGAATTCGTGCCCATGCGTCTAGCGTAAACGGATCACCTTGCCGGTATTCGACGATTCCAGCATCGCCGTGAACGCCTCTACCCCGGCCCGGCCGTCTTCCCCCGTCCCGGCTTCCGGTTTCCCGCCCCGGATCGCCGCCACGAACGCCCGGATCTGGTCGCAATACGCCTGCATCCGCACCGGCCCCAGAATCGTCTTGGACGAGGTATGGCCTACCGACGGTTGGGTGGAGGCCGTCTCCCACTGGCCATCGCGGGTCACGCGAAGCTCACCGTATGGGTCGAGGTCGAGCAGTTCCTTCGATCCCATGATGCGGAACCGGAAATCCTCGCCGGGGAAACTCGGCGGCGCGACCGCGCACGAGGAGAACAGGCTCATCATCGCGCCGTTCGAGAAACTCAGCAGCGCCAGGGTCGTGTCTTCGACGGGCGAATCCGGCTTGTAGGTGCGGCAGAAGGCCACTACCTGGCTGACCTCGGCCCCCATCATCCAGCGCATCAGGTCGATGGCGTGCGGGCTGCTGTTGAGCACGTGGCCGATGCTGCGGGCATCCGTCCACCAGCCCCAACTGGGCCCGAATCCGCTGTCGGCCTGCATCGCCGAGATGGCGATCGGCATCGCGACCTGAATGGTCAAAACGTCGCCGATGGCTCCGCTCTCGACGACTTGCCGCGCGGCGACGTTGTTGCGGCGGAACCGCTGTTGGTATCCCACCGACACGACGACCCCTGCTTTCCGGGCGGCGTCCAGGATCCGGTCGGCATCCTCCAGGGTAGTAGTGATGGGCTTTTCGATCAGGACGTGCTTCCCGTTTCGAATGGCAGCCATGGCCTCATCGACGTGCAGATGGTGCGGCGTCGTGATGATTACAGCATCGACGTCGTTGCGCGCCGCCAACGACTCGGCCGACGGTTCCAGTTGGATGCCGTAGGTTTCCGCGAGCTGAGGCGCCCGCCTTCCCCCGAACACGGCTGCCAGGTCGGTCTCTTCGACCAGCCGCGCTGCTTCCGCGTGCGTGTTGCCCATGAAGCCTGAGCCGGTAATCCCGATACGAATGTTGTTCACGTAGGATGTCTCCAGGAAAGTGCCAGCGTATCACGGCACGCGCCAGGCGGGCTCGTCCAGTCTCACCTGCCGGCACTCTCGTTCTTCAACTGCTCGCGGAACGCTCTTTCCAGACGCTCTACCGCCTCCTGGTAGCCCTGAGGATCCACGAAACGTTCCGGATTGTAGGTGTCACCCGTTTTGTACTTGTCATGCAGGTTGAACTGGATGGCGTGGGACGACAAAAAGACGTCGATCTTTAGTGCGCGTTGATTGCGGAAGGTGCGCTCGTAGGCTCTGGCAATCCCGGGAAACCCGGGCATCCCGCTCACTTGGACGCCGGGATTGATAGAAGCCATGTTCATGATCCCGACCTTGTAAGCCTTGCCGCCTTCACGAACATCGAACGTGAAACTGGTGGCGCCCTTGGTGTGGCCCCCGTGCAGATGAGCCGTCAGTTCGACGCCTCCTAAAGAAATCCTGTCGCCGTCCTTCAAGCGCCGATCGACTTTCGCGGGCTCGAAGCGCGCTTGCGGATCGTTCCTATAGCGGAAATCGGCCTTGCCGCCGGTTTCCACAACCTCGACATCCGGCTCCATGATGGCGAGCTTTGCACCGGTCATCCGTTTGAGCGCGGCGAAGCCCGCAACATGATCGGCATGCGCTTGGGTGGTCGTCAGGAGCTTGACGTCGGATATCTTAAAGCCCAACTTCTCGACGCCAATCTTGATCAGCGGCACAGTATCCGCCACGCCCGTGTTGATAAGAATGTGTCCTTGCGGAGTCGTGATCAGGTACGTCGAGAGATCGTACGTACCCACCCAATAGACGTTGCCGATGATCCGAAACGGCGGGAATGGTTTGCGCCATTCGGGCGGGTCCTGGGCGAAGAGTGACAGGACGCTGAGAAGCAAGGGCAACAGGCGAAGGCGACTCGAGGAGAAGAGCATCAGGTGTAGGGTAGCCTGTTCTCGCCGGCCCAGTCACCGTCCCGCAGACCTGTTGTTAGTGTCCGGCATTCAAGTAGTGACGCCTCCCCACGGTTTCTCTGTGCAAGAAGAGGAAATTGTTAGCTGTGCCGGACCGGAGGCTGTCAAGATCGGCGCCTCTGCTCATTGTCAGCGGTGGACAGGGCGGGCATAAATCGGCCACACTCAGGGACGGATGTTCGATCCGCAGGGCCGGTCGGAGACCATGGTCGGAGACCGGCGCCACGGAACACACGAGGGGCGCGCTAAAGCGCGCAGCGGCCTGAATGGCCGCCCCACCCGGGACATCCGTGGTTGCGTCCCCAGGCTTCCTTTCTTCAATCCTTTAGCACCAAATCCGCCTGCCCAACGATAAATCCGGATACCTGGCGGTCATTGCCAGGAAAGGAACCAAACAATCAATGAGGATCGACAACACGCGTCCACTTCGCCCTTCTCCCGCCGTGCAACCCGAGGAGTCAGCAGAGGTCAAACCGCATTGGTCGCCGCCATCCGGCAACGTCTTGGATGCGGCGTGGAGGCGGGTTCGAACGGAACCGGCGTCCATGGAACCTGCCAGGTTCGACAGGCTGAAGGATCCGGCTCGATCGCCGGCGCAGACGGCGGGCGAAGGCTCCGCCCAGACGCTCGAAGTCCACGTTCCGCTGTCGGATCTGGGCGACCAGGTGTCGCGGTTAGGGCAATCGATCCAGGCTCTGCCGGGAGCGGATGGCTTGAAGACGGTCCTCCAGCAGCTTCAGGCAGTGCTTGGGAAGGCCCTCACGCTTGCCTTGCCGCCGCAAATGAATACGAGGAGCGCACTCGGCATGATGGGAGTGGCTGGACAGACGGAGCAACTGCTCCACCGTTCGCTCTCCCCGGCTTCCCGGCAGACCATGGGCAAAGGACCGCAAACGGAGGGTCTCGCCCAGATCGCTCAATTGATCGGCCAGATCCTGTCCACGCTGCAGGGACGCCCCGGCCTTTCGCCGCACGGATACGCGCCCGGCTCGTTCGGTTTGCCTGCTCAGAAACAGGCCGCCGCGGGGACACCCGTACCCCAGCCCCAGGTCAGCAACACCAGCACCCAGGAGCGCACCGCCCAGGCCGAGCAGCTTAAGAAGAGCGGAGCCCTCGGCAACGGCGAGGAGGGCAAGTCGAAGCAACCGCCGCTCACCGGCGCGGAGCGAAAATCGCTGGACGAAATCATCTGCAAGGCCAACGACGATACCGCCGCCGCCCTGTCGCAGAACGCAAAAGCCATGGGCGGCGCCACTCCGGAGCAGAAAGCGAAGCTGGTTCGCGAGCTGATGAGCGGCCACACCAGCGACAGCGAAGACCAGGCCATCGCCAGGATTCTCCAGAGCTGCACCTCCAAGGCCGAGTACGACAAAGTGCTCGCGATGGCGGGCGGGAAAGATGCCGTCCTCAAGGAGCTTGACGATAAGGGCGCGAAGAGCCTTCTCTGCCAGGTGCATGCCAAGTGGGAATCCGAGCAGAAAGAGGCGGCGGGGAAGGCGATCGGTCTGCTGGAACAATGCCAGTCGCCCGAAGAAGCCAAGGAACTCGCGACTCAGTTGGGCGGCACCGAACTCAAGCACAAGGTGAAAGATCCCGAGCAGCTCAAGCGGCTCGAAGCGGTCGCCAAGCGTTTCGAAATGCCCGCGTTGGCTTACGGCGTGGCGCCGGGGGCCGTAGGGCAGACGCGCGCCTCCGTCAACCAGGCCATCACGAAACAGGATTCGGATCTCGCAACCAAGCTGGCCGAGGACAAAGATGCGATGAAGGTGGCGTCCCCTTCGGAGAAAGCCGGGCTGATCAAAGAGCTGATGCGTGGCTGGACCAAGGACCGGCAGGACGTCGCCGTGTACAAGATCCTGTCGAGTTGCACCTCCAAGGCCCAATTTGATCAGGTGATGGAACTCTCCGGCGGCCGGGAAGTCCTGAAGGACATGGATCACGCCGAAACACGCACCAAGATGGACCAGTTGTTCGGCGCATGGGACCGTGTCGACCTGGCCGACGACAAGAAGCGTGCCGGCCAGTTTCAGGGCGTCATGGCCGATCCGCAAAAGCAGGCGGATCTGTCGGCGACACGGCCTCCTACGGGTGCCGAAGTCAACCAGGTGGGCGGCAGTTTCAAGCTGGACGCCAAGGATGCAAACGACCCGCTCATGCAGCAGGCGGGTCAAGCCGCCGGCGCGGTGCAAAAGAGCATTCAGTCGAAGGCGTTCGACATCGACTGGGATCCTCAGGCCAAGACGGAACTCGTACTGGAGCAGCGGAAGCGCGAAGTGGAAGGCAAGCCGAAGCTGGACTGGACGAAGCTGACGGCCGAAGCGGACAAGATCACGAGCGACCCCGACTTCGCCAAGAACGTCCAAGCCTTTCAGAAGCAATACAACGAGTCCAGCCCGCTCGACAAACTGGATGACAAGGAAGCCCGCGAGAAGTACGTCACGCTGCACATGGAGAAGCTCGCCAAGCAGAACGGGCTGTCCGAGCAGACCATGAAATCGCTGGTGACGCAGCGCATGGGGCAGATCTACCACGAAGGCGCCGGCGAGATGTCCGGATACAGCGAGGCGATCGCTGGTCCGATGAAGAAGGAGCTTGCCAGGATCGAGGAGACCAAGGGCCCGAACAGTCCCGAAGCCGCCGAACTGCGGGAGCGGATCGCCAAATTCGACAAGGCTACGAGCGCGTACACCAACCACCTGGGCAGCATCGGCACAGTGTACAAGGACATGTTTCCCGTCCCGGCGAGCTTCTGGGAAGGCTTCGTCTCCGCGTTCAGCTTCATCAGCGACATCGCGGCGGCGGTGGCGTCGTGCATACCCGGCGTGGGTCAGGCGATCGGCGCGACGTACTTCGGCGTGAAAGCGGTGGTGGCCGCGGCCAAGGGCGATGTGCTGGGCATGTTCTCGAGCGTGGCGAGCGCCCTGCCGGGGCTCGGCAGCGCGATCGGAGGAGCGGCGGGCGCGGCGGTGAAGACCGCGGGACGGGCCATGCAGACCGGCATCGGCGTCGGCGCGGGCATCGCCGACGGCAACGTTCTCGGTGCGCTCGGCAGTGTGGCGGGCGCGGGCGCCGGCATCAGTCCTGTGCTGGACTATGCGCAACGCGGCCTCAAACTCGCCGACGGGATCAGCCGCGGCGACGTCTCGGCGATTGCGGGCGCGGCGGGAGACGTCCTTGGCCCACTATCGAACAACCCCGCGGTCCAGGGCATCGTCCGCAACCCTGTGGTGCAGGGGGTGGCGCAGGCGACGGGCCAGGCAGTCCCGTTCCTCGACGCGATCGCCAGGGGCGACATGAGCCAGGCGCTGGGCGCCGTCGCCGGACAATTGGGTCCGCTGGCGAATGACGGCGCCGCTTTCGTGGACGCTCTGCGGTCCGGGAACTACGGCAAAGTGCTGGGAGAAATGGGTTCGAGCCTGAATCAGATGGGCGCCGGCCCGGAGGCGGCCGCGCTCGTCCAGTCCTTCAACCAGGTCTCGGACGTGCTTAGCGCGCTCGCCAGCGGCAACCCGCGGCAGATGGTAGCCGTGCTGCAGGGCCCCGGCGGCGTCCTCGAGCAACTCGCCGGCGGCGGCCTGTCGAACGCGTTCGCTGGAGTTTCGAACGTTGCACGGCAAACGCTCGATACGCCGCAACTCCGCGCCGCGAGAGATCTGACGACGACGGGCACGCGCTTCCTGCGCGCGGTGGGCAGCGGAGAACTGAACAACCATCTGGCCGCCGCCTGGGGCGATCCGCACGTCGCGGAGCTATCCCGGTGGCTCGAGTCGGCACAGCCTCTCGTCCAGTCGATGGAGAACGGCAGCTATCGGCAGGCCATCGACGAATTGCGCAAGAGCCCTGTGACCGCGGACGCAGCCGGCCGGATGGAAAGGCTGAGTCCTCTTGCCGAGCTCGCGCAGGCGGACTTCGTGAAGTCCCTGGAGGAATCCATCGCGAACCTGGACCGCCTGGCGAAAATGGGTCATGAGCTCCATCGTTTCAAAGATCTCGAGGAGGCGGCTCGACAACTCAAGAAGCGATTTGGCGAGGGCCTGGATAGCATGGGACAGCACCTGCTGGATCGCTCCGGGTTCGGCGGACCGGCGTTTGGGACGAGGGAACTGGTTCCCAATTCCGCAAGGTTCGGCCCGCTCAGATAGGCCGACCCGGTCCTACACCCCAGGGCTCGGGGTCGTGCGCTTCCAGTAGTTGCGCCGCATCTGTTGAGCGACGGAATGAACGCTCCTGCCTGGGAAATATCCGTTGGTGACCGCCCGCCGGGCCGTGTAGCCGCAATCGACCACCAGGTGTTTGAGCCGATTCAGTCCGGAACGCATCCACGGCTCTTGTTTGTGGCTCTTCGGCTTCCACAGGTCCATTCGAAGCATCTTGTTCCGTACCGCGAAGGGTGAGCGCCCGACGACGTTGATCTTCCAGGGAGGGTTGGCTGCCTTCGCCTCCCTGCGGAGAACGCCGACTTCCGCCTTAGTCCATCGCGAGGTGGGGTACAACCGCAACTGGCGCAGTTCATAGACGATGCCCGCCGCGGTTCTCTCGGGGACGACCATGTCGGCCGGCAGAATGCCATCCCGAATCTGCCGACGCAGGAGTCGCTTCTCCCGGAGATTCCAGCGCTTGCCGGGCATCACTCCACCCTTTCAGGAGTGGTTTTGGTAGTTGGGTCGTTACGGCAGCGCCCCCGGCGCATGGAAGAGCATCTTCTCATAGACCATTCCATTTCTTGCTGCGGCCGAAAGATCCGACCGACTCCGAAACGTGGGTGTAAACCCGCGGTCAGCGCCGGTCGGAGACCGGCGCCACTCGAAAACCCGCGGTGGTTGCCTTTCCTTCCGTGGCGCGAGGGCCAGCCCTCCCTTGCGGTTGGGCCTCCGATGGTGGGCCATCGGGAGTGGTGGAGGGTGTCGGAACCCCACGGCTTATAGGCCGTGGGCTCTTGCGCGCGGCGACCACAACCCTACCGATGCCTGTGTTAAGCGACAGGGACCGGCTTCACGTTCACTTTTATGGCGCGAGGCTTGGCAAGTTCCTTCTTGGGCAGCGTGATCGTGAGCACGCCATGCGCATAATCGGCGCGCACGCCCTCGGGATCAACCGTGTCCGGCATCGTGAACGAGCGCGCGAAAGCGCCGTAGCTGCGTTCGATGCGATGGTAGCCCTTTACCTTTTCATCCTTCTCGAACTTCCGCTCGCCCTTGAGCGTCATCGTTCCGTTCTCGAGTTGGACATCGATGTCTTCCTGCCTCACGCCCGCTGCGTCCACCTGGAAGATCAGCTCAGTCTCCGTCTCGAAGATGTCGACAGCCGGGCTCCATGGCCTGACTTGGTTCTGATCACTCAGGAGGCGGCTGACGGCGTCGTGAACGAACTGCAGTCCAGGGGGGAAATCATTGTAAGCGTTGAATCTGGCTAGTTCCATTGGGTTCATCTCTTTCGACTTAGTATGATAGTAGTATATAATCTTAGTCGATTATTGTCAAGATAAATCACAGACCATGTCGCTAGTTGTGATTTGTCCGGTCCTATTCACACGTGATGTGTCCGCTTTGACCGCGGCGGGGGACGCTGGGAGGGTGCCATTCTTCCAGCAATCCCTGGCCGCAGAAACGGAGCGGATGATGAAACTACAAGACGTGTTACTGAAAGCGATGGCGAAGAAGATCACATGGTGGGATGCAGCGGAAATCGTCGGCGTCACCGACCAGACAATGCGCCGATGGCGGGAGCGGATGGACGAGCACGGCTACTCGGGACTGATGGATCGGCGCAAGGAAAACCGAGCACGCAGCGGGTTCCTCTGGAGACCGCCGAGGAGGTGTTGCGGCTGTATCAGGAAGTGTACTTCGACCTGAACATCCGGCATTTCCACGAGAAGCTCGGCCAGCAGCACGGCATCGAATTGAGCTACACGTGGGTGCAGTTGGCGCTGCAGGGAGCGGGCCTGGTGAAGCGTCAGGCCAAGCGCGGCAAGCACCGTCGACGAAGGGAGAGACGGCCCATGCCGGGGATGCTGTTGCACATCGATGGCTGCCGGCATCGTTTGGTTGAATGACGATCGCTGGCACGACCTGATCGTGATCCTGGATGACGCCACCAGCGAGATCTACTACGCGCAGTTGGTGGAGGAGGAATCGACGCGCACGGTAATGGCCGGGTTGCGTGCGGTGATCGAAAACGAGGGTCTGTTCTGCGCGTTGTATAGCGACCGCGGCAGTCATTTCTTCGTGACTCCGAAAGCGGGAGAGAAGGTGGATAAGCACCGTTTGACGCAGGTGGGGCGTGCGATGAAAGAGTTAGGAGTGCAGATGATCCCGGCCTATTCACCGCAGGCGCGGGGCCGTTCGGAGCGCAGCTTCGGAACGTGGCAGGGGCGTCTGCCGCAGGAGTTGCGGCTGGCCGGGATCGCGGACGCGGAGTCGGCGAACCGGTTTTTGGACGAGCGATACGTGGCCGAGTTCAACAGCAAGTTCACGGTGGCGGCAGCGGCGAAGGGGGCGGCGTTCCGTCGCGCGAGCCGGTCGGATTTGAACTGGGTGTTCACGGTGCAGACGGAGCGCGTGGTAGCCAAGGACAACACGGTAGCGATCGGCGACCGCCACTGGCAGTTGGAGAAGACTCGATTCCGCAGTTCGCTGGCGGGCTGCACGGTGACCCTTCATGAGCACCTGGACCGGACGATGTCGATTCGTTACGGTCCGCATGTGGTAGGTCGATATGCAGCAAACGGCACTGTGCTGGAGGCGAAGAAGGTGACGTCAGGGAGCGGTGGAAAAGGCGGGCCACCGCTACGACGACTAGTTCTCTTCGCCGAAGAAAACCCTCCACACGGGGAGTTCAAGGCGTCTGAGCGATTCAGGCATGACCGGACAGATCACGTGTCAATTAAACCGGACAGATTGACTAACTACGGACAGATAAATCACAGACCATCGGTGACGTTCAATTGGAAACCGGTTGCCGGAGCCAGGGCATTCGCAAGGTAAGGATCCGACCTGCCGAACTTCCGCCGAACCAGACGGTCATTAGAAACATGATCGCGTTGCGCATATTCGTGTGTCCCTGATCCAAGGCTCGGGAGTGAATGGTTTGCGGAAGACGCCGCTCGGGGGGTACACTCTGCCGTGGATGAGTTTCCCCTCCGCTCAACCCAAGAAGGAACCGATCTCGCATGATCCCTGGCGCGCTGCTGCTCTTGGCCGGCCCTGAAAAGTCCCACATCACCGCACTCGACTCGCTGATGATTGCGCTTTACTTCGCGGTCCTGCTCGGCGTCGGGTGGTGGGTGGTGCGCACAGGAAAGGACTCGGCCGCGGACTACTTCCTTGCGGGCAGGAACCTGGGATGGTGGATTATCGGCGCCTCCATCTTCGCCTCCAACATCGGCTCGGAGCATATCGTCGGTCTCGCGGGCTCCGGGGCTACCAGCGGAGTCGCGATGGCCCACTACGAGTTGCATGCCTGGTGCCTGCTGGTGCTGGCGTGGGTGTTCGTGCCCTTCTACATGCGCTCGATGGTCTTTACCATGCCGGAGTTTCTGGAGCGCCGGTTCTCGGAAGGCTCGCGCTATGTACTCTCCATCGTTTCGCTGATTACGTTTGTCATTTCAAAGATTGCGGTCGGCATCTTCGCCGGCGGGGTGGTGTTCAGTTCGCTTCTGCCGGAATTGCGCCTGGAGATCGCGGGCGTGTCGATCGACAGCTTCTGGATCGGCTCCGTGGTGGTCATCGTCTTGACTGGACTCTACACGACGTTGGGAGGAATGCGCGCCGTGGCATACAACGACGCGGTGCAGGTAGTGGTTTTGATCATGGGCTCGGCCCTGCTGACGACCTACGGGCTGGTTCGGCTCGGCGGGTGGGGCGAACTCCGGCATTGGTGCGGGTCAGAGATGTTCAATCTCTGGAAGCCGCTGATTCCCGCGGGCGTCGAAGGGAGTTGGGCCCCGGTGATCGAAGTCAACGCCGCCGGGCATGTCAGCAAGCTGGCCTGGTATTTCAATGGCGACTTCCCGTGGCTGGGCATGCTGTTCTGCGCGCCCATCATCGGCCTTTGGTACTGGTGCACGGACCAATACATCGTGCAACGGGCGCTGGGCGCGCCGAATGAGACCGTGGCCCGCCGCGGGAGCATTTTCGCCGCCTTCCTGAAGCTTTTTCCGGTGTACCTGTTCCTGATCCCCGGCCTGATTTGCTATGCGCTAGCCAAGAGCGGCAAGGTTCCGGAACTGGCTGGCCTGATCGGACCCGACGGACAGGCGATCCCGGCGGCCTCCAACGCGGCGTTCCCCATGATGGTGCAGTACCTGTTGCCTTCGGGGGTTCGCGGCATCGTGGTCGCAGGGTTGCTCTCCGCGCTGATGGGTTCGCTCGCCGGAGTGTTCAACGCCTGCTCCACGCTGTTCACGGTGGACCTGTACGAGAAATGGAAACCGGGACGCTCCCAGCACCAGATCGTCCGCACCGGCCGGATCGCCACGGTGATCATGGTGCTCATCGCGGTGGCGTGGATCCCCGTGATCAAGAATGCCCAGGGTTTGTACACCTACCTCCAGTCCGTTCAAGGCTATCTGGCGCCGCCGATTTTCGTCGTGTTCTTTCTCGGAGTCTTCGTCAAGCGCCTGAATGCGCAGGGCGCACTGTGGGCGATGATCGCCGGTTTCGCCCTGGGCCTGTTCCGCATGCTGGTCGATACGCCGGTGACGCTCCGGCTGGCGGGCTTTGAAAACGGCTACACTCCCAACTCGTTCCTGTGGGTCGTCAACAATATCTACTTTCAGTACTTCAGCGTCCTGATCACGATCGTCTCCGCCATCGTCATGGTATGGGTGAGCTACCTGACCCCGGCGCCGGATTACGCGAGGATTCAGAGCCTGACGTTCGGCACGGCGACCGAAGAGGATCGCCGGCGGACCCGGGCCAGTTGGACCTGGAAGGAAGTGGCCGCCTCGGCGCTGGTGCTGGGCTGCATCAGCGGGGCATACCTTTACTTCAGGGGGTAACTCCGCATTTCAGGGACGACGGGAGCCGAGATGGCACGGGTGTTCCGCGAGCTTCCGGGGCTCTCTCGAAAATAGCCAACCGGTCAGGACGGGATGTAGCTCAATGACAAGACAACTGCTTCAGCGACGATCGGGGCACAAAAGGCGGCAATCCTCATCCCAGTTGCGAGCGTCAGCTCATGATCGGCTGTGAAAAAACGGGACATCCACCCCGTTTCCCGGTCAACGTTTCGTCGAGAATCAACGATTTGTGGCCGTGAAACGGGGTGAACGTCCCTGTTTTTTCACGGCTTCTTCCGCCAGCGGTTCGGCGCGCCTTAGCGCGCCTCTCCAGTTCGGCCTTTTTTCGGCTTTTGCGAGCGATGTTGGGTGCGGTCGAATGGGTTGATGCGAGCCTTTCTGGACCACGGCCGCGCGGTGCCTCGGCGTCACGATAGTGTACCGGAATGAACAGCCGCGCCCTGGGGAGTACTCAGCCGTTCGGTGCCTGGCACCACGAAAGTGTGCCGGAATGAAACAGCCGTTCCCCTGAGACTACTCAGCCGCGTGGTGCCTGGCACCGGGAGAAGTGTGCCGGAATGAACAGCCGCGTCTCTGGACTACGCACAGCCGTTGGGTGCCTGGCACCACGAAAGTGTGCCGGAATGAACAGAAGCGCCCTGGGGGGTACTCAGCCGTTTCGGTGCCTGGCACCACGAAAGTGTGCCGGAATGAAACAGCCGCCCCCTGGGACTGCTCAACCGCTCAGTGCCTGGCACCGCGAAAAGTGTGCCGGAATTGAACAGCCGCGTCCCTGGGACTATGCAGCCGTTGGGTGCCTGGCACGCGAAAGTGTGGCGGGAATGAAACAGCCGCCCCCCCGGGACTGCTCAGCCGCTCGGTGCCTGGCACCGCGAAAAGTGTGCCGGAATGAACAACCGCGTCCCTGGGACTACTCAGCTGTCGATGTCTGGCACGCGAAAGTGTGGCGGGCATGAAACGCCCCGCTCCATGGACCACTCAGCCGTTCGGTGCCTGGCACCACGAAAGTGTGCCGGAATGAAACCAGCCGCCCCCCTGGGACTACTCAGCCGCGTGGTGCCTGGCACCACGAATGGGCCGCATGTGTTCGGCCCATGCACTTTTCACACCGGCTTGGCCGTGTCGCGATGGCTGGCCTTCACCCGGTATCCGGCCGCGGCCAGATTGGCGTGGATCCGCTGGGCGATCATCACCGAACGATGATGGCCGCCCGTGCAGCCGAACGCGATCGTCAGGTAACTCTTCCCCTCCTGGAGGTAATGCGGCAGCAGGTAGATCAACAGGTCGGAGATCCGGGCGATGAACTCATTCGTCTGCGGAAAGGAGGCGATGTATTTCGCCACTTTCGGATCCTTGCCGGTGAGCTTCTTAAATCGCGGGATGTAATTCGGATTAGGCAGGAATCGGACGTCGAAGACCAGGTCGGCCTCGGCGGGCACGCCGTGGCGATAGCCGAAACTCAACACGTGCACCAGTAATTGGGCCGCTCCCCGCTTGCCGCGGATGCGGTCGACAATGTGATCGCGCAGTTCGTGCACGTTGAACTTGGACGTGTCGATGATGATGTCGGCCAGCGCCCGAATGGGTTCGAGGCGCTTTCGTTCGGCGCGAACACTCCGGGCGACAGAACGGCTTGCGCCCAGGGGATGGGGCCGGCGCGTCTCGCTGAAGCGGCGGAGAAGTACGCTTTCGCTCGCTTCCAGAAAGACCAGCCGGGCCGGCGCCTTCTCGCGAACCGCCGCAAAGATGTGCGGGAACTCCACCAGGCGCTCACCCTCGCGGATGTCGACGACCACCGCGGCACAGCGAATGCGTGGCGAGTCCTCCGCCAGTTCGGCCAGCTTCGGGATCAGGTCGATCGGCAGGTTGTCGACGGCGTAGTAGCCGGCGTCCTCCAGGGCTTTAAGGACAGAGCCCTTCCCGGAGCCGCTGAGTCCCGTGATGATGACCAGCTCGGTTGCAGGGCGGGAAGGGCTGTTGGCCATTCAGGTCAAAGAAGCTCAGGCTTCGATCAGGTCGTAGTTGCCGTCCGGGCGGCGGATCATCACCGAGACGCGATCGGTATCGGCGTCCCGGTACACCAGGTAACTACGCTCGGCTTCCATCTCGAGGACCGCTTCATCGACGGTCATCGGTTTGTGATCGCCGCTCGGTTCGACGCGCTTGACCTTGGGAGCCGCCTTGGCGGGCTTCCCGGCCGGTTTGGGCGTCTTTGCCGCCGCCTCGGCCGTGGCGGTCGCCGTCGCGCGTTCAGCCGCCTCGGCGGCCTCGGTCGCCTTCCGTGGGGTCCGTTTCGTGTCACGCCATTTGGCCCGCACCCGGATGGCCTGCTTTTCGAGGTTTCCAATGGCCTCGCAAATCGCCGTCAACGGGTCGGAACTGGACGCCGTCGCGACCAGGGGATGGTCGTGATAATGCACGGTGATCTCGGCCTTGTGGAGATGCCGCTGCTGGACCAGCACGACGTGCGCGCCGCGCTCGTGCCTGCCATCGAGCAACTTGCCCAGCTTGGCCATCTTGGCCTCTACCTTCTTCTGCTGGGGCGGCGCCAGTTCCACTTTACCTGTGTATGTGACCTTCATTCGGTCCTCCTTGATTGGACGCCGCTCCGGGGGAGCCAGGACGGCATCCGTTACTTCAACTCTTCATCCTTCTCTGGTGCGTCGACGGAATCTTCATATCCTCGCGATACTTGGCGACGGTCCGCCGGGTCACCTGAATACCCTGCGCATTCAGCATGGCCGTGATTTGTTCATCGGTCAAGGGTCTTCGTTTGTCCTCGTCCTCGATCATCTTTTTGACCTTGCGTTTGAGAATCAGCAGAGGCGTCTCGCTGCCCGAGGGGCCCTGCACAGCTTCCGAGAAGAAATAGCGCAGTTCGAAAACCCCCTGCGGTGTGTGGGCGAACTTGCCCGCCACCGCGCGGCTAACCGTGGACGGATGGACTCCGATCTCTTCGGCCACCTCCTTGATCATCATCGGCTTTAGCTGGTCAATGCCCTGAGCGAGAAACTCGGTCTGGCGGCGAACCATCGACTGGCAGACCTTCATGATGGTCTGCTTCCGCTGCTCGATGTTCTTCATCAGCTGAATCGCCGAGGTGAACCGTTCTTTTACATAGTTGCGGACTTCCTTGGTGGCGCCATTGTCGCGTTCCAGCATGCGCCGGTAATTGGAGTTCAGCCGCAGTTGGGGAATGTCCTCATCATTCATCTGAATGATGTAATCGTCGCCGTCCTTGGTGATGTAGACGTCCGGCTCCACGATGCGCGCGCCGCTTGCCGAATAGCGCAGCCCGGGGCGTGGATTCAGATGGCGGATGACATTGAGCGCGATGTCGACATGCTCCTGCGGGCGGCCGAGAACCTTTGCCAGCTCGCGAAAATTCTGCATCTCGACCAGCTTCAGGTGGTCGTGTACGATCGACCAGGCCACACCCCCACGGCCGTTGCGGCTCTCGAGTTGCAGCAGCAGGCACTCCCGCAGGTCGCGCGCCCCAACGCCGGCCGGGTCGAGCGTTTGCACCGCTTCCAGGCCGCGACGCATCACGTCGACACCAATCTGCTCCGACTCCGACATCTCTTCGAGCGAAGCTACCAGGTATCCGTCCTCGTTGAGGTTGCCGATGATCACTTCGGCGGCTTCCCGCGCATCTTCCGTCACCTCGGAGATGCTCAACTGCGAACGAAGGTGATCGTACAGCGTGACCGGCGACGACAGAAATGTCTCGAAGGACGGCTTCTCCACGGACTCGGAGGCCGGGCTTTTGTGGCCGGGGTCGAGATATTCGTCGAAATAGCTGCCGAAATCGATCTCGTCAAACGGGTCGTTGCTCTCAGCGGCGGCAGGCAGCGGTTCGACCGGTGCTTCGGATGGCGTCAGATCCCCGGCCGCCTGAGTTTCCGAGGTCAAGCTGTCAGCCTCGGCGGTTTCGCCCATGGCGTCGCCGCTCTTGGCCGAGTCGACCAGAATCGCGTCCTCCAGCCGCTGCTGCTCCTCCGGCAGACGCTCCACCTCGAGCAAGGGCAGAAGTTCCTCCGGCGAAATCTCCTCGCCGCCCTCGGCCGACTCTTCCAGGACCGGGTTCTCGACGATCTCCTGGTTGATCATCTCTTTTAATTCAAGACGATTCAACTGCAGGACCGTGACCATCTGCAGAAGACTGGGCGTCAGGATCTGTTTCTGAGCCAGCTTCAGATGCAGACGTGGTGACAACAAACTCATCGACTTCAGAATATCACCCGGGGGCCCCGGCCAGACGCGGATAAAACCGGGTTCCCGGCTTCCCGGGGCCGCTTCAGTTCAGGACATGATCGGTGATACGCTCGATCCAGCATGAGTCACCTTCTGATCTCCTTGGTTCTAATACCCTTGACGCTTTTCGGCGCCGAGAAATGGACACCTCTGTTCAACGGGAGCGACCTCGCCGGCTGGGAACAGAAGAACGGCACGGCCACCTATTCGGTGGAGAAAGGAATCATCGTCGGCCGCTCGGCGGAGGGCAGCCCGAATTCTTTCCTGTGCACTCGTCGCACCTACGGGGATTTCATTCTGGAATTTGAAGTGCTGGTGGACCCGGTCTTGAACTCGGGAGTACAGATTCGAAGCCACACATACGGCGCGGATGCGGAGGTGACGACGCTGAATGCCACCCGGCAGAAGCGGAAATGGCCCGCCGGCCGGGTGCACGGCTATCAGGTGGAGATCTCCAGCGAGTCCTCCGCGGACTCGGGAGGAATCTACGACGAAGCGCGCCGAGGATGGCTGCACAACATCTCGTCCGATCCGGCGGCCCGGGTCGCGTTCAGAGACAATCAGTGGAACCGGTACCGCGTGGAGGCGCGCGGGGTTTCGATCAAGACGTGGATCAATGGCGTTCCGTGCGCCAACCTGATCGACACCGCCGACCTGGATGGATTCATCGGCCTGCAGGTACACGCGTTCAAGGGGCCGCATCCAAAGGAAGTACGGTGGCGGAACCTGCGGATTCAGGACCTCGGCCGCCACACGTGGAAGCCGCTGCCGATGAACCTGGCGGCGTGGGAACGGTTCGGCGGCGGCGACTGGACCGTCGCGGACGGAGTCTTTCGCGGCATCCAGAAGCCGGAATCGACGGAGCGCGGCTTTCTCCTTTCTAAAGGCGAGTACGGCGATTTTGCGGTCCGCCTCCAATACCGCGCCGTCAAGGGCAACAGCGGGTTCTTCTTCCGCATGAACCATCCGAAACTGCGGATCGGCGGGCCGATCGGCTACGAAGTCGAGGTCTATCCGACCCGGGATGCGGGCGGCTTGCAGGAGCCGGGAGGGCGCGGTTGGATCCTGCACACGGGGCCCGCGGAGAAGACAGATTTCTATCAGCCAGACGTGTGGAACGAGATGGCGGTGGCCGCTTATGCCGGCCGGATCACCGTGCTGATCAATGGGACCAAGACGGCCGACGCCAACAACGATCCCGGCCGGCGTACGGGGCGCTTTGGCTTGCAACTCAATCCAAAACAGGACTTGGAAGTTCTGTTCCGGAGCCTGGAAATCCTCAGTCCCGCCACTGAAGCTCTGCAATAATTAAGGACGGGACCGCATTCATCCGGAATGAACCACCACGAACAGGATCCGATTCAGGGTGTCGTCGGGCGCGCCCGCCGGCGGGTGATGCTGCAGGAAGCCGTCGCCCAAGGCATGACTGCGGCCTGTCTGGGTCTCGGCGGGGCGATTGTGATTCTGCTGGTGGGGACACAACTGCTCGACTGGCATTGGCTTGTCCTGCTGGTCGGCGGGAGCCTCGTAGCCGGCGCCTGGCGTCTCCGCCAACGCTTGCCTGAGCCGTATCGGGTGGCGCAGTTGGTTGACGAGCGGATGTGCCTGAACGATTCTCTGTCGACGGCGTGGTTCTTCTCCAGGACGGAAGACCGGAGAGTGCCTCAAGGAGTCCTGGTATGCCAGAGGAGCATGGCGGAACGCCTGTCGCGGGACGTTGACGTACGCGCAGCCATTCCGTTCTCCCTGCCCCGGACGGCGATGCTGTTCGTGGGATTGTTGGCCACGACGGGTTCGCTGTTCGCTCTGCGCTATGGCGTGGAGCATCGGCTGGATGTCCGGGCGCCGCTGATCCAGGTGGTGTTCGACGCCTTTGGCGGACGCTTCGAGACCAGGTTGGCCAAACAGCAGGGCAATCGTCCGGCGACCGCGGAAACGGAACCGCCGACCGGAGTTCAGGCCGACGACAAGCGCTTCGAAGACGAGAAGCAACTGGACGCCGCGCCCGACAAGGTCCTGGACACGATTGAAGTTCCGGACGTCGATAACGACCGCCTCGGCACCGGGAAGGGCGACCAGAAGGGCCAGGGAAAGGGAACGGGCGACCCGCGGAGCGGAGAAGAAGCTACCGAAGGCGACCCTGGGGAGAACCCCGATGAGGGCGAGTCGTCCTCCGATTCAACCGGGAAGGAAGGGCCCAACAGCAAGAACGGCGATGAGGAGTCGGGCGGCAAGCAGGCTCCGGGCGGGGCGGAGGAGAATTCCAGCCTGGCCCAGAAATTCCGCGAGGCGATGAACAACCTGATGTCGAAGATGAAGCCCCAATCGGGAGCCAACATGGCGCAGGCGGCCAAGTCGCAAGGCGGCAACCCGCAGTCCTCCATCCAGCAAAAGGGCGCGGGTTCAAAAGGCGCCGCCGAGAAGGGTCAACAGCAGGGACAGAAGGGCGAAGGCGAAGAAGGCGAGCCGGGCGAATCGAACGAGGGCCAGTCGTCGGAAGGCGCCAGCAAAGGCAAGAGCACGGAGAACGCCTCCAGCCAGACTCCGGGAAGCGGCATGGGCAAACAGGATGGGTCGAAAGACCTGCGCGCGGCCGAACAGATGGAAGCCATGGGCAAGATCAGCGAGATCCTGGGCAAGCGCTCGCAGAACGTCACGGGGGAAGCCACCGTCGAGGTGCAGTCGACCAGGCAGAACATCCGGACGCCGTACTCACAGAACGCGGCCGTGCATGGGCAGGGCGGCGGGGAGATTCACCGCGACGAAGTGCCCGAGAGCCTGCAGCACTACGTCCAGCAATACTTTCAGAAAGTGCGCCAGCAACCCGCGGACACGAAGCAACCCGGCGCTTCGCCGAAGTAGGCGCGGTTACGGTTTCCGGTTCACAAAACGCACGTAGCCAAACGATTCAGGGACGTGAAAGTTCGGCGTGGGCGTCGCGACGGGCGCCCAGGTGCTGTACTGGGCATCGGTCACGCCGCCGGCGCGGTTGAGGCCGATTCTCCACTCGTCGCCATCGCGAGGCGGCACATGCGCAGCGTCCCTGGCGAAATTGCGGAAGGGAATCGACACTTCCAACGTCCAGTGGTCATCCCGCGGGGACTCGTCCTTCTTCGGAAGGCCGAAGTACGAGGTTCTTAGCTCGACGCCTTCCGGCTCCCATTGCGGTTTGCCGGTCCACCAGTCGGCGATCCTGAAGTTCAGCATTGTGCCGATGACGTTCATCTCAAAGCCGTAGTAGTTGCGCGGCTTCGACGGGTTCGGGCTCAGGAAGATCTCCACGCAATCATCCTTGGAGACCGGTCCGTGCCGCTCGGTGACGGTGGCCGAGATGTGTTTGTCGTGGCAATAGTAGCTGACGTACAGGCGGTCGTCGTCCCACAACAATTTGGCGACGGTCTGTTCTTTGGCGCCGGCGGTCCACCAGTTGAAGTGGAAGTCGCCCGCAGGTTTGGCTCTGCGCCAGGCCCGCTCGTCGAGGCGGCCGTCCACCTTGATCGCGGACGGTGTGCGCAGGATGTCGTAGCGGGGAAAGTCGGCGGCGTTGAGCGAGATTGCCGCCAGGAGGAGGGCGCCGGCACGGGTCATGAAGACGATGGTAGTCGAAAATGCGGAAGCGTTGAAGCCTGGGAGTCAGGGTCCCCGATGATTGCGTCGCGTGCAAGTTGCCCGCATGATATGGGCAGATTGCCATGGAGGTCTTGAAATTGGCCGAGTTGAACAAAGCTGGCGAACCGGCACCGGGGGCGGGCTACTATTGACGCCTGCGCGGCAAACTCGGAGTGTCCGGGATTCGTACCGGCGAGGAAATGGCCTCCTTGGTCGACACGCTGATCAACCCCCAACATCCGGACAGCGCACAGGTCCGGGTCGTTCGCGTTCGTCATCACGGTATTGACCCCCGACTCTTGCGGTAGGGCGACGCGTTCGATTAGTTGTTGCGCGCCGCAATCACGGCTTCGGCTACGACCTTTTGAGCCAGCGACGCTTCCGGAAGGTTGGGATCGAGCTTTAGAGCGGTCGCGAGTGTTTGTTTGGCGCGCATTCTGTTGCCGCTCCTGGCGTATGCCATGGCGAGATGCGCATGCCTTCGCGCGCTTGCCCCTCGTTCCACCGCAAGTTCGAGGTGCCGAACTGCCTTCGGATACAAACCCATTTTGTAGTATGTCCAACCGAGTGTATCGTCAACGGCGGCATTCTCGGGCGCAAGCTCTTTGGCAGCCTGAGCATAGGGCAGAGCCTCGGCCGGGTTTCCGATGAACTCGGCGAGAATATACGCAAGGCTGTTGAGAACGAAGACTTCCCGGGGGTTGGTCTGGAGGACCTTCCGGTAGTGCTCGCTCGCCGCCCGGTAGTTCCCCGCAACCTGCTCGATCAGGCCGAGCTTGGCCGATGCGGCCGCATCGCCGGAGCCTCCGGGCAAAAGGGATACACGGCGCCGCGCGTCGTCCAATTTCCGTTCGGCGATGTCCAGATCGATGAGAGCCAAATCGGCATCCGGCGCGCCGGCAGAGGCCGCCCGGGCCGCTTTGAAAGCGGTTCGCGCTTGCACGCGGTTGCCCGCCTGCATCTCCGCGCGCCCCAGAAACATCTGGACGGCGGCAATGGCGCCGTTCTGAGAGGCATGGCGGCGGACGATCTCAAGACCATCGCCTGGCCGTTGCTCGCCTGCCGAACAACGCAGGATCAATTCGAGCGCCCGTACTTCCGCGGGATTCGCCGCGAGAGCTTTTTGTGCGCTGGCTCGTGCAGCCGCACAGTCTCTCTGGCGCATGCGTAGAACCGCGTCCTGAAGGAGCACCTCCGAGTTCCCGGTGGAGGAAAGCGCCGTGATGCCTTCGCGAGCTTCCTCGACCCGATTCAATTCGAGCAGCGGCCAGATTCTTTGAATCCGCAGAGCTAACTCCTGCCGCTGGGGCTCCGGAGCGGAGTCGGCGACGTCCAAGGCTCCTTTAGGATCTTTGCTTGTCAGCAGCCTCGAGAGCGCGACACGGGCAGTCGTATAGCGGGGTTCGAGACGAATCGCCTCGGCCAGTTCCTGCTGCTGCAGCCGGTCCCTTTTTTGGTAGCCGTGCACCTGCGCGATTAGATAATGAGCTTCCGCCGACTCTGGCTGATACTGGAGGGCCACCTGAAGATCTTTCTCGGCTGCATCGGGCGCCCCGCGCGAAAGATGAATCCGCGCCCGTTGTACCAGTGCGTCCGCATCCTTGGGATTCCTGGAGATCGCCGTGGCTGGCCAGCAGTTGCTCCGCTTCGCGGGTCCGGTTCGAGTCGAGATAGGCGTTGATCAAGTGTGTACGCGCTTCCCGGTCTGCCGGGTCTTCTTTGAAGATCCGTGCGAACTCCGCGATCGCGGAGTCCTTTCTCCCGGTTTCAAAAAGCCTCATCCCATACGAGTAGCGGAAGCGGCGATCCGGGTTCTTCGCAAGCTGTGCGAACGTGGCGTCCGCATCCTGGCTGCGGCCCACCCTGGCGTATAACCTGCCCAAGGCGGCGAGCGCCTGCGGGTGGTCAACCTGGATGCGCAGGCCGCGCGCGTAGTAATCCACCGCTTGCTCATCAGTTCCTGTCAGGTTGCAGAAATCCGCGAGGGCGAAAAGCGCGGTCGCATTCTGTGGGGAAGCCGTCGCGGCGTTCCGCAACAGGTCTTCGGCTCCCTTCCGGTCACTCCGCGACATCAGCACGCGGGCGAGGTTGATCGAGGTCTCGACGTCGTTGGGAAGCCGCTTCAGTACGTTGAGGAGTCGAGCTTCGGCGGCTTTCTG
>JBJXGR010000266.1:0-4027 GCA_046160045.1 Bryobacteraceae bacterium | reverse complement strand
CCGTTCGATCTCCCACTGCAAATCGCTCGCCTGCGGATCGTGATGCCGCGCACTCATCCACCATACGGTAACGGATCACGGGAGATTTGTCCAGGAAAATCGGAGGGGGTACCTGAACTGTTACTTTGTATTGTTCAGACCGGCCGACATCTTTGCTCTGTTCCTATTGGGTCCCGGGCGTGGAATCGCTCTCTTGTCGGCGAAAGCGTTGAATTACCATTCCGCACGAAAGGCATTCGAAAAACGGTTGACTCGATTTCTCAGCTGGCGCTGGAGTAACCTGAACGGGAAGCTGACGTACCTTTCGCCGTACCGAGTGCAAACACTACTCGACGCGATGAAGCTCGAGCCGAACCGCCGCCATCCAACTCGGACCAAGGATCGCCTGGAGAGAGCACTGGATATCTTGGAGGGAGATGGGGTAATTGCGGCTCATCAATACAAGAATTGGTCTGACGAACGAGTATCTGGGTCGAGTTGGTTTAGGGAGTGGCTTCAGAGCTCTATCGTAATTGAGCCTCCAGAACAAGTCATAGACTGCTACTGTGAACTGGAGGCACCGCAAGGACGGCCGTCTTTTGATGATTTGGCTGAGCGCTTACGTCAGAAACGTGCCGAAGAGATGCTGAACCGGCTGTGTGCTGCTGAGCAAATTGGAGTCGAAGGACAAGATTTGCTGTTCGCGGAGTTGCGCGCCCCAATTCCGGAGAGTAAGCGAGCGAAATTGGAACGCTGGTTGAGCTCAAGTGAGCGACCAGTCGCGAGTTAGCGGAAGTTGCAAATGGGACAGTTCCGCAGGAAGCTGTGGGGCAGTTTGCGGCCCGCCTTCGCAGCGCCGCCCTCGGCGGTCCTCACGGTTTAACCTCCCCGCCGTACTCGTCCTGGCATCGCTCCCAGTACGGGCAGTGCCGTTGCGAGCACAAGAACGAGTTCCGGTTCGGCAAGTACAAGCCGCTCCGCATCCCCTCCTGCGCCAACGGATAGAGGACCGTCGTCTGCTTACGGTCGGAATCGCCGATGGCGAACGACTGCTCCACCAGCTTGAGCGTCTTGGTTTTCACCAGCGTGTCCAGCCGGGCCGCGCCGGAGGCGGCCGGGCAAAGCTGGGCATAGGTGGCGATCTGCGCCCGATAGTCGGAGTTGACGCCATTGGGCGCCCGCTTGGCGGTCTTCAGGTCGATCACCCGGCCGTCGACGTCAAGGAGGTCGATCCGGCCGCGCACGGCGACGCCGGCGATCGCGCCCGAGACCGGGACTTCGACCGCGGCGAGTTCGATCCGGGGGGCCGCCTTGTCGACGTAGAGGCGCACCATGGTCTCGCCTAGGCGTCCGAGGTCGTCCAGATCGTCGCCGGCCTGCCATCGGGCTTCCTCGGCCCGCACAGCCCACGCTTGGCGGAAGAGGGCAGTCACGCCGGCAACCGTTAGATCCTGCTTCGTCTCGATCTTCTGTCGGAAGTTCTCGGCAATCACGTCATGTACGGCCAGGCCGAGGACGCGATCGGCGCCGGGCGGGTCCGGCAGGTGCAACGCGTAGCGATACCACCAGCGGGCCTGGCAGTCGAGCCAGGTGCGGAGTTGTGAGGGGGACAGAGTATCGGCGAGAGAGGCCGGGTAAGCGGGAACGGCCCTTGCGGGCCGTTCCGTGTTTCGATGTCGGGGTTTGCGCCAGCCGCGAAACAGCGGCAGCTGGCGTGGCTTTGGCAGGCTGCTCGTGAGTCCAGGTCTCATCCGAGGCTGCCTTTGGCGCGGTTGATGTACAGGGTGTTCGCGATGCAACGGACATCCTCTGACGAAAAACGGACTGCGCAGCCGCGCTGCTTAGCGTAGGCCTCCACGTCGAGCACCAAGTCGATCGCTGCATGGAACGCCAGGATTTGCCTTGGGTCGGCCGGGGTGCTCCCTTGCGGTTGGTCCAAGGTGCTACTCTGCGGGGCGACCGCCTCCGCAGTGGTTGGCGTGTCAGGTCGGGCTGGAGCTTGGGACTCTCGCAAAGCCTGCTCCGGCTCGATCCCCTGCGCGCGCAGCGAGGCGCGGAGTTGAGCCTCGATGGCTGACTCGAATCCTGGAACGCCCTCCTTCACGGTCGGGGCTGCCCCTTCGTTCACCCGCCGCATCTCCCAAGCGATCAGCCTGCGGTTGCCGGCTTTGTGCTCGGTCCTGGTAATGGTGAATGGCTGGTTTGCCTGGATGCCGGCGACGGCGATGCGCTCGGCCAGGGGCGGGTCGAGGAACATCACGCGTCCGTCGGCGAGCGAGAACATGACGCTGTCGCCGAACTTGCCGGAGATGAGCTTGCCCGTCGGGTAGGCGAGCGCGACTTCAACCGCGACGTTGGGCGGGAACTCCACCTTTTCGCGCGGGTGGTAGCCGTTGCCGTTAGCGCTCATGCGGCCTCCAGTTCTTCGCGCGCGGCGAGCATTCGCGCGTCCACGTGGCGGGCGATGGCCAAGTAGAAGTAGTAGGCGCGCCCGGGCTCCGCGAACTCAATGCGTTCGTCAATGGAGTCGCAGACCGGCACGGCCTGGCTTTCGATGTCGCCAGGGATGCGGGTGTTGGGGTTCTGCAGGTCGCGGAAGATGGCGCGCAGAGCGGCGAGCGAAATTCTCTGCTGAAGGTTCGCGATCTTGAGCACGTCGAGCTGGCGCTCGAGCGTGACGATCTCGCGGCAGCGATCGTCGTCGCAGACGGGTTCGGGTTGTTGGGACGCGGCGAGGTTCTCGCCGCAACCGATGCAAATCGTGTTCATGGCTCTACTATGCTTGACTTCACAAGAGAAGTCAAGCATAAGAATGACGTAGATGGATTTTCTTGTCTTGACCTGCTAAGTTAAACAGGAAAATGGCGCGAAAACGTGAACTGACGGTGACCGAAATGGCGCGGCTGGGAGGTTTAGCTGGCGGCCCTGCCCGCGCCGCGGCCCTGACGCCTGAGGAGCGCTCGGACATTGCCCGCATGGGCGGCGTCGCCGGCGGCGCCGCACGCGCCGCGGCGCTCACGGCGAAGCGCCGGCGCGAGATCGCGAGGAAGGCGGCGGAGGCGCGGTGGGGGAAGAAGAAAGGGTGAGAATCTAAGACCTCCTTGCCACAGCCTGAATGTGAGAAGGTGAGCCTAACCGATCCTGCAAAATGGTCTGGAAGCGTATCTCACGGGTTATTGGGAATCCGAAATTTCCCGCGAAGATCATCGACTGCCCTGCTGTTGATGGCCCGTTGTTGAGGCCGGCGGTTCGGGGCTCCGGAGTGTTGTCCGAATCGTACTTATCGTTCTGATCCTCCCTCAGGCCTGCCACGGCCGGCGTTAGCCCCCGACAATGCCTTTGTGCGGAGCCCGCAGAAGGACACCCAGCCCCGCACCGCATCCACGGCGTCGGTTTCGCTGGACGGCCGCCCGCCGGGCTCCGGCACAGGGAGTTCATCGCGCCGGCGCTCCCCGAAACCGGTACCCTGACTCTTCCCACCTGAAAGCTCCGTGAACTCGCGGCGATGACAGCGATCTGCAGCCTGCGCTGTCTTGCGCCTCTGCGGCACGCTCCGGCTTCCTTGGCGGCCGAACCAGTGCGAGCAGGCGAAACCCGTGTGATTTGCTGGTCCAAAAGGTACAGGTTGTGGACCAGCGAAACCGGGCTCAGGCGTCCCTTTGTTTGCAACACCGATTCAGGCGATCGCGGAGGAGACTTTTGGACCACCTCTTTTGAGTGGCTTAGTTTCGGCAACAAATCGCCTGGAAGTCGTTGAAAGCACTTGTGAGGACGGAATCGGAGTGCTGAGAAATGCTGAGTCTCGAAATCGGCACGCAGGAGAGACCAATCCGAAAATGCACACGAGATTCGCGGCCACGACACGACGCAGCTCGCGCTGACGACCGCCTTGTTTTGTCGGGCGCCGCAGCGGCGGCCATCGACTCGCTCGTGACGCTGCTCCGGCACGCGCCGCGATCGGCGACCAAATGCTGAGGCGCGACGCGGCGGGGCTGGCTTCGCCCGGCCCCTCGCTGCGAGGAAATTGGCCGACGCGGGGGCTGTGGCA
>JBJXGR010000265.1:0-14482 GCA_046160045.1 Bryobacteraceae bacterium | reverse complement strand
CTCTGGCTGGTGGTCGCTCCGGCGTCGTGGTAGATCTTCTCTTCCACCACCGTGCCGTCGATGTCGTCGGCGCCGAACTTCTGCGCGATCTGCGCGATGCGCGGCGTCATCATGATCCAGTACGCCTTGATGTGGGGGATGTTGTCGAGCATCAGCCGCGCCACGGCGATGTTCTTCAGATCCATGAAGCCCGTCGTCCGCGGGATGTGCTGCAGCGGCGTGTTGTCGGGATGGAACGCCAGCGGGATGTAGGTGACAAAGCCGCCCGTTTCGTCCTGCACCGCGCGAAGCTTGACGAGGTGATCGACGCGGTCCTCGTCGGCCTCGATATGGCCGTAGAGCATGGTGCAGTTGGATTTCAGGCCCAGTTGATGGGCCACGCGGGCCGTCTCCAGCCACTCGTTGCCGTCGATCTTGTGATCGCAGATGATGCGCCGCACGGGTTCGCTGAAAACCTCGGCGCCGCCGCCGGGAAGCGAATCCATGCCGGCATCGCGCAGCTTGATCAGCACGTCGCGGATCGACGACTTCGATCGCCGCGCGAGGAAGGCGACCTCGACCATGGTGAAGGCTTTCAGATGTACCTGCGGAAAGCGCTCCTTGAGGCCCCGCAGCATGTCGCAATACCAGTCGAGGGTCAGCTCGGGATGCAGGCCGCCGACAATGTGAAATTCGGTAACCTCTTCCGTCCAGCCCTTGCCTGCGGTCTCCCACACCTGTTCGTGCGACATGGTGTAGGCGCGCAGGTCCTTGGCTTTCTTGCCGAACGCGCACAGGCGGCAACTCGCCACGCACACATCGGTGGGGTTGATGTGGCGGTTGACGTTGAAGAACGTCACGTTGCCGTGCTTACGGACACGGACAAGGTTGGCCATGTACCCCAGGGCCAGCAGGTCGCTCGTCCGGTAGAGCGCGAGACCCTCGTCGAACGACAGGCGTTCGCGGGCTTGGACCTTATCGAGAATCGGCTTGAGCCGGCTGTCTTCAATAACGACCTGCATAATAGATATCGGCGGCCCAAAACAGGAAGAATAACACGCTGACGTAGCCATTGATGGTGAAGAAGGCCGCGTCGACCCGGGAGAGGTCGTCTGCCTTCACCAACCGGTGTTCGTAGAGCAAGAGCGCCGCGACCACGGCGATGCCGGTGAGCGCCAGAGGTCCGAGGTGGAGACTGTGGACCAGGGCGATCAGACAGGCGAGCATGGCGAGATGGAAGACCCGGGAGACCATGAGGGCGCCGCTGATACCCAGGCGGCGGGGCAGGCTGAACAGGCCGGTGTCGCTGTCGAATTCAAAGTCCTGGCAGGAATAGATGATGTCGAAGCCGGCGGTCCAGAAGGTGACGGCGGCGGTGAGCCAGAGGATGCTCGGGTCGAGTTCGCCGCGGATGGCGATCCATGCCGCCGCGGGGGCAATGCCCAACGCAAAGCCCAGCACAATATGGGACAGGGACGTGAACCGCTTGGTGAAGGAGTAGAACAGGACCACGGTGAGCGCGGCCGGCGCCAGCAACAGGCACAACGGGTTCAGCGCGCGGGCGGCGAAGACGAACACCGCGATCGATGCGGCGACAAATCCCCAGCCAAAGGTCTTGCTGAGCAGGCCGAGGGGGATATGCCGGGTTTTGGTCCTGGGATTGCGGGCGTCGATGTCCGCGTCAACCACGCGATTGAACGCCATCGCGGCAGAGCGGGCCGAGACCATGGCCATGATAATCCACAGGATCTTCGGCCAGACGGCGGAGAAGGCGAGTTGGGCGTCGCGGATGGCCAGCAGCGCTCCGGTCAGGGCGAAGGGCAACGCAAACACAGAATGCTCGAACTTGATCATTTCGAGCGTCAGCCGGACGCGCTTCAGGAACGTGGCCATGTACCTGGGGATGAATTCTTATTGTACCGTCGCTTTGACCGCAAGAAACGGATAGACCGGAGCTAGCGGATGCCCGATACTGGCGTCATGATGGAGCGTGAAGACATGTGGCGGGCGGTGGAGCAGAGGGACCGGACGATGGACGGGCGGTTCGTGTACGCGGTGAAGTCCACTCGTGTCTACTGCCGCCCAGGCTGCCCATCGCGGCGGCCGGACCGGCAAAGGGTGGAGTTCTTCGACACGCCGGAGGCGGCGGCGCGGGCCGGCTATCGCGCCTGCAAGCGATGCCGGCCGGACCAGACCGATGATTTTGCCGCGCGGGTCAGCGGCTGGATCGAGCAGCACGAAGCGGCAAGCCTGGAGAACCTGGCGGCCGAATTCGGCATGAGTGCGTCTCATCTGCAGCGGCGCTTCAAGCAGTCGACCGGCATGACGCCCAAGGAGTACGCGGCGGCGCGGAGGGCCGGAGCCTTGAAACAGCAATTGAAAAACGGCGCCGGCGTGACGGCCGCCATCTATGAAGCGGGCTTCGGCTCGGGAAGCCGCGTGTACGAAGGCGCGTCGCGACTGCTCGGCATGACTCCGGCCGCGTATGCGAAGGGGGCGGCGGGAGAGCGGATTCGCTACGGGATCACGGAGACTGCCTTGGGCCCGGTGATGTTGGCCTGCACCGATCGCGGCGTGTGCGCGGTCCGTTTCGAGGCTTCCGAACCGGAACTCCGCAGCGAGTTTCCCGGCGCGTCGATCGAGCGCGACCAGGAAGGGCTGCGACGTGAACTCGACGTGGTACAGGCTCTGGCGACAGGTCATCCCGCGACAAAATTACCGCTCGATTTGCAGGGGACGGCTTTTCAATTGAAGATCTGGCAGCATCTGCGAACGATCCCGCGCGGGCGGACGGAGACGTACGCGGAGGTCGCCCGTGCCGTGGGGCAGCCAAACGCGGTGCGTGCTGTGGCCAACGCCTGCGCGGCGAATCCGGCGGCACTGGCGGTTCCCTGCCACCGCGTGGTGCGGAGTGATGGCGAAGCGGGGGGGTACCGTTGGGGCACGGAGCGCAAGCAGGCGCTCCTGGCGTCAGAGGGGCGGCGGAAGGTCGCGAGCGTCTAGCGGATCAACACGACTGGGAACCGGGCTTCTAACGCAAAGCGCCTCCGGACGGGCGCTTGCCCGTGATCGCCCACTCCTTCAACCGCGTCAGGCCAAGGCCAATCTCCTGTGGCTGAATGGCACAGTGGCCCGCGTGCTTGACGTACGTCTGCACAAAGTATTGCCCACTGCCCGCGGCCTCGGCGAGACCCGAATATTCATTGGGCGTCGACGGCAGCACCAGGGGATCGTAGGTGGTGTGGATATGCAGCAGCGGGCGGGACAGCTTTCCAGTCGGCGTGTAGTAGCGTCGCATGTATTCCGCCGCCCGGGGATCGGCGGTGTAGCGGACCACTCCATCGTTGAGTGCGTCATCGTTATCGGAGCCCGTGTAGATCGTGTCGTGGTTGTCGAACGGATTGCCGCCGCCGCGCTCCTGAAGATCCTTGAGGATGAACGTGAAGAACACCAGCGTGCCCGCCAGATCCTTGTTATTGCGGATTCCGAACATCTTCCGCAGGTTCGCCGAGCCTTCGGGCTTCGCCTCGAGCGCCTTCTCGATCTCCGCTACCTTTTCCTTGGACATCGCATACTCCGCCGGGACTTTCCCGGGCGACGGCAGCGCATCGGGGAAGTAGAAGTCGAAGACGACCCTCATATCGAAAACGTGATTCTCCATGAATCGGCTGGCGGAGGACAGCGGACCGCAGAGCGCGAGGGCTCCGTTATAGGACTCGGGATAGCTCTCGATCGTGGCCATCGTCAGGAAGCCGCCCATCGAGTGGCCGAGCACGTAGGTCTCCTTCGGCTTACCATGCTTGCGCACGAAGTACCGGCGCAGGGCCTCGGTCTCGTTCAGGGCCTCGGCAACGGCCCAGCCGCCGGCGGAGTAGCCGGACTGAATCAGGGCCATGCCTTGCGCGGTCAAAGCGGTGGACAGCGGGTCCTGCTTTTCGGCGGAGTACTTACCCGGCGCCGGGCTGTAGCCGTGACAGTAGACCAGCAGAGTGCCGTTCCAGTTATCGGGGACATCGACGCGGAAGGCCGCGCCGTTCATCTCGCCGATTTCGGTGGCGCCCAAAGCGATGGAGGCCAAACAGAGGAGAAGAGTCAGGATGCGCATAGTAGCTGAATTGAAATGTCGACGGCCATGACCGAACGGAGCCGCGACCGTCAGGGAGCGGTGGCTTCGTCCGGTCCTTTTCGGCCGGCCACCGCTCCCTGACGGTCGCGGCTCCGTTCGGTTGCGGCTCCGACTACCGTCCGGCACTTTGCACCGCCACCCGGAAAGGCGATGCGGGCAGGCCCTCGGCATTGTAGAGGGTGGACGGCGGATCTTCCGCCCACGCGTAACGAACCGCGCTGGGCTCGGAAACCTGAGGGCTCGTGACCAGCACGGTCTCGCCGTCAATCTTCGCTTCCCCAGGGACGAACCAGCCATCCGGGCCGGCAACCTCGAAGGCCTGGAGTTCGCGCCCGCGCGCTACCAGACCTCGCCCGATGTGGTCGAACCAGACGCGCGCCGCGCCTTCTTCCCGCGTCACCATGCGGGCGTTGGGTCCGGAATAAACGACATTGTCGCCATACGCAATGGCGCGCGCCGCCAATGCGAGGCGCAGGCCCACGTCCTGTTTGTTGGTGGGGTGGATGTCTTTCGAATTGCCCACATCGATGGTCACCGCCATCGCCGTGTTCTTCAACTCCAGCGTTTGGCGTTGGGCTTCGCGGAGTTCGGCCCAGGAGAGAGGAGGCTCCACCTGGAAGTTGGCCAGTTGCACGGACAGAAATGGGAAGTCGCCTTGCGCCCACACCGCCCGCCAATTGCGAACCATCGTCTCGAACAGGTGACGGTACCGGGCGCCGTCGTTGCGGATGGCATTGCTTTCACCCTGATACCAGATGACACCGCGCAGGGTGTACGGAGACAACGGAGCGATCATCGCGTTGTACAGACCGCCGGGCGTCCACTGATCGGGAATGGGCCCCGGGGCCGCCGGCTTCTTCGGCGGTTCCTTGCCGGCCTTCTTCGCCAGGCGCGAGGCGCGCTCCCACGCCCGCAACTGAGCTTTGTATTCCCGTTCCTTTTTCGGCTTCGCCTCTTGGAGCTTGTCCCATTCGTCGAGCGTGTACTTGAGTGAAGGGTCGCTGTCGAGGATCTTCCGGTCGACCCATGCGTCGGCAAGGGAGCCGCCCCACGCGGACTGCACGATTCCCATCGGCACCTTGTATCGATCTTCCAGAGCCCGAGCGAAGAAATAGCCGACGGCGGAAAAGTCTTTCACCGTGTCCGGCGAGCAGACCGTCCACTCGCCTTCGACATCGTCAAGCGGCGTGGACGAGACTTTCAGCTTGACCTTGAACAGCCTGATACTCGGATGGAGCGCCTTGGCCAATTCGGCTTGAGCGTTGCCGGAACGGGCCACCGTCCACGCCATGTTCGACTGGCCGGAAGCGATCCACACGTCGCCCACCATCACGTCCTGAAGGGAAATGGTGTTCTGCCCCAGGATGGCGAGGTTGTGCGGCCCTCCGGCCGGCGTTGGCGGGAGATAGACTTCCCAGGCGCCGCGCGAGTTCGCCTTGACCGCGTGGAACCGGCCGCGGAACTGGACGTTGATCGATTCGCCGGGATCCGCCTTGCCCCACACGCGAACCGGGACATCGCGCTGAATCAGCATATGGTCGGACAGGATGGCGGGGAGTTTGACCGTACCCGACGCTGCCAGAGCGAGTGAGAAGGCGAGGCCGATGGAACGAAACAACATGGGTATTTCCTCCAGGGAGATCAGGATGAGCGAGCTTCAATCGCCTTGACTTTGTTCAGGCGCCGCACGTGGCGCTCTTCGCCGGTGAACCGCGCCCGGAGAAAGGACTGGGCGAGTTCCCGGGCCAGTTGCACGCTGATGATTCGCGAACCGAGGACGAGGACATTCATGTCGTCGTGCTCAACGCCCTGGTGGGCGGAATAGGTGTCGTGGCAAACCCCGGCGCGAATCCCTCGGATCTTATTCGCGGCGACCGAGGCGCCGATGCCGCTTCCGCAGATCAGGATGCCGCGCTCGGCATCGCCGCTCAGGACCGGACGTGAAACCGCCTCGGCATAATCGGGGTAATCGACAGGGTCGGTCGAGTAGGTGCCTGCATCGACCACGTCGTGATCCTCCGCGCGAAGAAACGCGATCAGGTCGCCCTTGAGGGCGAAACCGGCATGGTCGGAGCCGATGGTAACGCGCAACGTGGACTCTCCTCAGGCGGGGACGGTCTCGGTCTCGTCCGCCGTGAAGTAAACGCAGTCGGGGTGATGAAACACCAGGGCGGAGACGCTGGCTTCCGGATCCATCATCATGCCATCCGTCAAGCGTACACCGATTTCTTCAGGCTGGAGCAGTTTCCAGAGACCCATCTGGTCTTCCAGGTTCGGGCAGGCCGGGTATCCGAAGCTGTAGCGTTTGCCGCGGTAGCGCGATGTGAAGCGCTCCTGCATGGTCATGGTGGGCGGATCGGGGAAGCCCCAATCTTCGCGGATGCGGCGATGCAGCCATTCGGCGCTGCCCTCGGCCGTCTCGATGGCGAGCGCCTGCAGGGCGTGGGTCTTGAAATACTCGCCCGCCTGCTTCCATTCTTCTGCCTTGTCGCGGATACCCGCTCCGGCCGTGACGACGAACATCGCCATATGGTCCCGCCCACCTTCATCGGCGGGCAGGATGTAGTCGCTCAGGCTCAAGCCGTCCTGGCGCCGCTGACGTCCGAAATGGAACGAATGGATGGGAGACGCCCCGCCGGGCGCGAACAGGTGAATCGAGTTGCCGGCGCGTTCGGCTTCAAAGAACTGCCACAAGGCCTTCACTTTCAGGAAGGACTGGGCTTCGTGCTTCAATGCTTCGACCTTGTGGAACAGGTCGATCGCCTTGGGCTCGTGCGCCGCGAGATCTTTTTCGAAGTTGCCCTTGTAGCCCAGGTGGCGGCCGTAGAGCATGAACGGATTGATGTAGCTCCAGACCTCCGTGAGATGCGGGACATCGCGCACCTTGCGATCGAGATACGGCGCGAGCGGAATCGGGAGATCGACGTGGATCTTGGCGGAGCGGTGTTCCGTAATCGGCCCGGCGTCCTCGACATGCTGCTGGCCAAAGGGCTGCTCTTCCGTATGGCGGTGGGCGGCGAGAACCGCCGGCCGGAGGGTCTCGTCCATCAGTTCGTTCATCAGGCGTAGACCAGTCATCGCGTCCTTGGCGTAGCAGACCGCTTCGGCGTAGGCAGGCGCGATCTTGTTGCGCGTGAAGCGATCGGAGAGGGCCGCGCCCCCAACTAGCAGGGGCACGCGGATGCCGGCATTCCGGAGGTCTTCGCCCGTGACCACCATCTGCTGGGCGCTCTTGACCAGCAGACCGGAGAGGCCGATGGCGTCGGGATTGTGCTCGTGAAAGGCCTGGATGAGCGTCTCGGGCAGAACCTTGATCCCAAGATTGACGACCGTGTATCCGTTATTCGACAGGATGATCTCGACCAGGTTCTTGCCGATGTCGTGCACGTCGCCCTTGACGGTGGCCAGAACGATCTTGCCGCGCGAAGCCGTATCGGCCTTCTCCATAAACTGCTCCAGGTGGCTGACGGCGGCCTTCATGGCCTCGGCGGATTGGAGCACTTCGGCGACGATCAACTCATTGTTGTTGAACAGCCGGCCGACTTCCGACATGCCGGCCATGAGCGGGCCATTGATAATGTCCAGCGGCTGCGCACCCTCGGCGCGCTTCCGGTCGAGATCGTCCACCAGGCCATCGCGCGTGCCTTGGATGATGTAGCTGGCAAGCCGCTGGTCGAGGGGCAGATCGGCCGCTTTCGCTTTCGTCTTCGGCTTCGCCTTGCGGAAGTGGTCGGTGATGGCGGCGATGTGGAATTGATTGATGCCGGCCTTCTGCTCCGCGCTTTGCTCGCGCCAGTCCTCCGGCGCCACCCTCAGTGATTCGTCCTCCGAGTCGGCCGCCGGCGTGTTGAACAGCAGGCTCTCCGCCATCCGCCGCTCCTCTTCCGGGATTGACGCGAAGCGCTCCAGCTTTTGCGAATTGACAATGGCAAGGTCGAGGCCGGCCTTGGTGCAGTAGTACAGGAATACCGAGTTAACCACTTCGCGGGCGGCGGCTGGGAGACCGAACGAGATGTTCGAAATGCCGAGCACGGTCTTGACGCTGGGGATCGCCTCCTTGATCAGGCGAATCGCCTCGATGGTCTCGACCGCGCCGCCGATGTAGTTGGCGTCGCCGGTGGCGCAGGGGAACACGAGCGGATCGAAAATAATGTCTTCTTCCGGAATGCCGTACTTGGACGTCAGCAGTTCGAACGAGCGCCGGGCAACGGCCAGCTTTCGCTCGCGGGTGAACGCCTGGGCCTGGATCTTGTCTTCGTCGATGCAGCCGACGATCAAGGCAGCGCCGTAGCGGCGGGCGATCGGGCAGGTACGCTCGAACTTCTCCTCACCGTCCTCGAGGTTGATCGAATTGATGATCGACTTGCCCTGGCAGTAGGTCAGCGACAACTCCATCGCCACCGGGTCGGTGGTGTCGATCATGATCGGCGCTTTCACCTTTCGGATCAGCTTTTCGTAGAAGGCCGGGATATCGTTGCGCTCTTCGCGGTCCGTCGACTGGAGGCAGACGTCGACGATATGCGCGCCGTTCTTCACCTGCCAGCGGCCGATCTCGGTGGCTTCTTCCCAGTTCTCCTGAGCCACCAGGTCGCGGAACAGCTTGGACCCGATGACGTTGGTGCGCTCGCCCACCAGCAGCGGCCGGTTGGAGTCTTCCGCCTCCACCAGGTCGATGCCGGAGTAGAACGCGCGGTGCCGGCTGGGACCCGCGGCGCGCGGCTGTTTGCCTTCGGCCATCTCCGCGATCTTCCGGATATGGTCGGGCGTGGTGCCGCAGCAGCCGCCCACCAGGTTCAGCCATCCGTGGTTGATGAACTTCTCGAGCTGCGCGGCCACGGACTCCGGCGTCTCGTTGTACTTCAGTTCCTCGTTGGGCAGGCCCGCGTTGGGGTAACACGAGACGCGGGTATGGGCGAGTTCATGCAAGGTGCGGAGATGGTCCGTCATGAACTCGGGGCCCGTGCCGCAGTTGAGGCCGACCGAGAGCAGTTCGGCGTGGGAGATCGACGACCAGAACGCGTCGGTGCCCTGGCCTGCCAGCATGGTACCGGTAGGCTCGATCGTGCCGGAAACCATGACCGGGACCTTGAAGCCGAGTTCCCGCAGCAGATCGTCGATGGCCAGCAGGCCGGCTTTGACGGCGCGAGTGTCGTTGCAGGTTTCGAGCAGGAGAATGTCGGCGCCGCCTTCGATGAGGGCTTTGGCCTGCTCGTGGTAATTGTCGCGAAGCTGCTGAAACGTCACGCCGCCGGTGACCGTGATGGACTTCGTGGTCGGCCCCATGGAGCCGGCGACAAAGCGGGGCTTTGCGGAAGTCGAGAACTCGTCGGCGGCTTCGCGGGCCAGGGCCGCGGCCTTGACGTTGATGTCGTGAACCAGATCGTGAAGGCCGAACTCGCCCAAAGCGATGCGGGTGCCGTTGAAGGAGTCGGTTTCAATGATGTCCGCTCCGGCGGCAAGGTAGGACCTGTGGATCTCTTTGACGACGTCCGGGCGGGTCCGCAGGACATTCTCGTTGCAATTCTCAAACTGCGGACCGCCGAAATCCGCGACGGACAGGCGTTGTTGGAGAAGCGCCCCCATCGCCCCGTCAAGCACGAGGATGCGGGTTTCCAGAGCGTCCAGAAGGGCCAAGCGGCGGTCGTTTCGATTCATCGGGCTTCTTCATTTTAACAGGGGGTTTTGGGCGACAGTTCAGGTTGTGATGCCGGGACCGGGAGACTGGTGACTCCTCCAGTACGGCGAGCGCCTTGTCCTGATCCCCGATGCCGGCCCAATAAAGGGCTGAATAGGTATCGCTCGATGCTGTTCGGCCCCACGGTCGCGTTAGTTGTCGATGATGACGTTCATCCCGCTACGGACGGCATTCGGAATGATCACCGCGCCGCCGCGGTCATCGACGAGGCGAATCCCCAGCACAGCCGGACCGTTGGGCAGTCCTCGCGTGTCGAACCCCATTTCAAAGCCGATGTTGGGGCATGCCGTGACATCGGGCAGCGCGGCACACGCCTCCGGTCTGGGGCGGCCATAAGGGACGGTTGCGCGGATTTCGCCGTTCCACAGCAATTGCACGGCGACGATCCGGCCGTCCGGATCCCAGGCGTGGCCGTAGATCGCAATGTCCCCCTTCAACCGCTCGTTGTTTGCGGGCGCCACCAGCGCTCCGGTGGGCAACTGATTGCCCCTGTTGTTCACCTCCAGGCGTTGCGGGGACGCCGGAACCAGGGTGAGCCGCCCCGTTTCATCCTGCACGCGCAATTGAAGCGTATGTGCGCCATTGGTCAGTGGGATGATCCCGGTTCGGGTGTTCAGCGGGAACGTGAAGCCCACGCCCGGACAGTTCGGCGGCCGCGGGTTAATGGTGTCGCACACGTCGGTCCGGGGCATGCCGTAAGCCGCCCGGCCATAGGTGATCCCGTCGACAAGGATGTCAACCGCCACGACCCTGAGGTCGCCGGCAACCACCCACCCGCGCACCGTCGCGGTGTCCGACACTTCGGCCCCGTCGGCCGGGCTCTCAATCACGCCTTCGGGTTGCCGGCTCTGTCCCGGTTCGACGGTGAACGAAACCGGTTTCTCCGGGAAGTCGCTGAACGCGCCGTAGACATTGGTTGCCCGCAACTGCATGGTGTGCGCGCCAGGGGCCAGGTCCAAGCCTTCCAGGTTTAGGTTGAAGTTGAACCCGACGAACGGGCATCCGGGAACGTTCTGGCGGGCACAGAAATCCAGACGCGGGAATCCGGGGAAGGTCCGCGCACGCCAGACTCCGTCGATCAACACGTCGACGCGGGCAATCAGAGCCTGGCTGTCATAGACCACGCCGCGTCCTGTCAACACGCCTTGCACCGCCTCGCCCTCAGCGGGCGTTTCGAGCACGCCTGCCGGGGCACTGGAGTGATTGAACGGTGGGTAGAAGGTCAAGGTCGGGGCGTTCTCCAGAGTGCCTCGGCCCGTGTGCGTCGGGGCGACCTGAGTGAAGGTCTCGGTCCCCGGCGAGATTCCCACGACCGGGCTGGAGATTCCGCACCCCCCGAAGGGAAGGCTGTTGGCGAGGTTGCGGTTCCCGGCGCCATAGTGGAATTGTATCCGGCCGTCACGATACAGGGTCACGGCGAAGTTCACCGGTTCGCCCGGCCCGCCGAGCAGATTCTGTGTCTCCCCCGCCCAACGGAAGGTGATGGAATCGGAGGTCTCGCTGACATAGATGTCCTCATTCGGCTGCGCCTGGCCCGAGGTGTGAACCTGCATCCACATCGGCGCGATTCCGTTGAATCGGGCCAGCGCGCTCGCGTCCGTGCAACTCGTGCCAGCGGGCAATTCGAAGAACAGCATCCCATTGCTGAACAGCCGCGCGGAAGTATGGGTCTGGCCGAAGTAAGGAAATGCGAAGGGCAGATCGTATCTGCGGAAGGTAAAGAGCCCCGCGCGGAAGTTCAGCCGCGTTTCGTTTGCGAACTGGAAGCGCGGCGCCGAGGGCACGAGCGCGTACTGGGAACGCGTTGGGGCGCTGATCTGAATCAAACGCGACGAACCTTCCGCGTCGCGGTCCACGTAGTAGGCCGAGACGAAGTCGCCCGGCATCAGCGACAAGCCGCCGTCTTCGCGAGCGACCGTGACAAAGGGCGAGGTCGGGACGGATCCCAGGAACACACTGCCGGTCTTACGCAACTGAACCGTCTCGACATCACCCTGACTGCCGGTGAACTGCACAACGGCGGTCTTGTCGTTGTTGTTGGCGTCCTGAAGCACGATGCGTACCGTCTCGCCGGCGGTGTACGTATCTTCGTAAAAGCGCATCGACCCGGTAGCAGAGGGCCGTTCGAATGAAGCCAGGACGTGCGCGGTCTGGCCGCTGGAAGACTGCGCCAGCAAGCCGAGTCCGCACCGGGCGAAGGCGTCCCAAAGCTGTTCCTGGCTGGCTCCACTGAAGCCGGCACGGTCGGCCAGCAGGATCGCGTCCCTCATGTCCACATAGGAGGGAGCGGGCGGAGACAGCTTCATTGCGTCCAGCACCAGCAGCCGGACCCGCCTACGCCCTTCACGCTCGCCGAACTGCCTTATGAGGTTGGCGCGAATCTGCCACAGGGTCTGGACCCAGATCTCTCCATCGGCGTGGACTTGGGGGAACGTCACGACGCGGCCAAGGTTGGCGAACGTGAGCGGGTTGACGTCAATTCGCGTGGAATACGGGCGCGTCCGGAGTCCGGAGCCGAAGCTCTGCGTAAAATACTCGCCCAGCGAATAAACGCCGTCCACGGGCGCGCCTTCCGGTATGGTGAACTCCAGGCTGTAAAAGTCGCTCCAGGCTTCGCCCATGGCGGCAGTCTGATGCGAGCCGTAGCCACGCAGCAGCCGGATCGTCACGCCATGCGTGTATTCATGCAGGATCACCTCGTTGTCGTACGAACCGTCGCCGAACACGCCGCCGGAAACGGATAGGAACATGGCGATCATGGATGGCGAGCCGTCCGCCGCGTTCCTGGTGTTGAAGAACGCGTTGCTCAATTGCGCCTGGATGGGATTGGCGGCGCCGAAGTGGCTGTAGGAAAGCATCGGGTCGCCGCCCTGCCCGCCGCGTCCGAAATTGTTCACCTGGAAGTTCCCGGCGGCTTCGTCGAAGCCGATCTGGTAGAAAAGGTCGTGCGCGCGGTTAATCCAGTAGAACAGATTGGTCGAAGCGGAATCGCCGAATCCGATCGGATTCGGCGCATCCGGACCGAGTATCAGGGGGAAATTGAACTCGCCTTTCGACAGCTTCGCAGTGACTGGATTTGGGATCAGGAACAGGCCCTCCAGGTTGGTCCCCACGACGGCATTGTTCCCACTGGTTTCGCTGCCCGATACCCAGCCGCCAGGAGAGGCCACAGGATCGCCGGAAAGCGTCACCATCGTGCGATTGACAAACGCGGGCGGCGACGTCAGCTTCACGCCCGGGTTAGTATTCGGCTGCGGGCTCGGCCCGGTGAAGACCATTCCGCGCGGCGGGGCTTGGAAGAAAGTCATCGGCTCTTTGGAGAGAGCAACGCGAGTGAGGTCGTCAACGACGGTTTCGTAAAGGCTTACGCCGTCCTCATCCAGCACATAGAACACCCACCCAGGGCGCAACACCCCGTTCACCGCCTGCCAGACGGGCCGGCCTTCCACCTCCGCGGCCAGGGCGCCACGTTCGAACTTCACGCGATTGCCCGGACCTGCCGCCGGGACCTGGCGTGGGGAATACTGTTCGCCCAGTCTTGGATTCACCGCGCTCACGGCCGCCCGCGCGGCATCTCGCGCCGAAGCCGGAGACGGCGGCGACAACTCGGGCCCCGGGGCGCGGTACAAGTAGCCGCCGGCGTTGAGCACGCGTCCCTGGCGGTCGATGTTCGCCACCCACTCCGCGTTGTGCACCTCCAGTCCGCGATACTGCTGCCGGTAGATGAGGTGCGTCACGCCACTGTGCGCCGTCTTGTACTCTTTCCAGACATAGACGCCATCCAGATCGGCGGCAGATAGCAGGTAGTCGGCGGCGACCTGCCGGAGAAAGCCCTCCGCGACGGCTCCTGGAGCGAGCGAAGAAACTTCCGTGAGCGGCTCCCGTTCACTCAGATAGTGTTTTCTCAGGATTTCTGTTCTCTGACCGAACAGAACTGCAACTCCGAACAGGGCGAGCAACAGCGTCTTCATGAGTGACCTCTCCATTCCGGGCGGGATTGATTTTATCACGTCCACGCGCGCGCGAAACAAGCGGATGTTGACAAAGCAGATGCTGTACCATCGTGAAAGCCGCTAATTGTCTACCGGGGTGAAGCCGTTTGTTATTTTAGTCAGCAATAAGTTGCGAACCTGCCGCAAGGCAAATCCATACAAACGGGACAGCCCTGCGAGAAAAAGCCTGCTCCAGATAATTCCGCTTCACTCGAATTGGCCTTTGTCATCGAAGTCTTCGATCAATAATCCGGGGCCGGCCCGAAGCGAAATCTCTCGAATCCGCACCGGCTCATCCTGGGGAATCCCGATAAACCAGGCCGGATTGGCAGCGAATCTCCGGGCTAGCGAGCCGGCGTTGGCGGATGTCAGGCCCAGTATTCGAAATGCACCTCCCGCTAGTCGCTCCGTTTGAAATCCGACCGGCGTGACGAGGTCGATGGGGGACCGGGACGGGACTGTCTCAGATATCCAGCCGCCTCGGCGACTGGCGCCAGTCTCGGACGCCCCGGCTTACCTCATGCCACACCACGGCCCGGGCGCTCATCGACATCTGCCGGAAGCGCCTCCAACCCAGACGGCCGCCCACTGTAGGTCGCTTCTCCCGGATCGCGGCTCCTGCCCGTTCCTCCGCTGACCACCCGCCGAAATTCAACGACGCCAGACCGGCCGAGTCTGGGCCGCCGACTC
>JBJXGR010000264.1:0-17532 GCA_046160045.1 Bryobacteraceae bacterium | reverse complement strand
CTGTTTGATGTCAGAATGGTCCCGCCCATTCTTTCACCCTTCTCACGGTCGCGTCGCTGGAAGAAACAGCACCCGAGCGCTCAGCGGGTGTGCGGAAGGGTGACCGCAAGCCCTCCCTCGCGGTCGGGCCTCTGATGGTGCGGGCCATCGGGAGTAGTGAAGGGTGTCGGCAACCCCAGGGCTACGCCGAGGGCCACTGGGCGAACCCAATCCTCCCAAGTAGAATCAAGCGTTTCGCGCCAAATTGGCTTCGTTCCGCCAAATCTGAATTCACCCCCCTCAGATCCGCGAGCGGAAGAAGCCGTGAAAAAACAGGGACGTTCACCCCGTTTCACGGCCACAAATTCGTTGATTCTCCACGAAACGTTGACCGGGAAACGGGGTGGATGTCCCGTTTTTTCACAGACCAGGAAGCGACCGGACCGGCCCCATCCGAACTGCGGCCGGAAGGCCGAGGGCTCAGAAGAACGCTCCCGGAAACCCGTTCGCCCGGGTTTTGCTGTCCCGGGCTTTTCGACACCGACATCTACAACGTGCAAAAACTGGGGGCAGGTGGGTGCAGACCCTGGTTTCTTGGCGTTTTCTGGACGAGAAGCAGGGGCGGTGTCGCCAAGCGCCACTGGGCCTCAGGTCTGACCGCCGGTGCGCGGGGGCCGGGGCTCCGCTTCTCCGTTCGGGTAGCGGTATTTGATCGCCAATTCCACGTCAGAGACTTCCACCGGCAACTCGGCTGCCAGCCGCTGGTTGTGCTCCACCAACTGGAACGTTATTTCGTTGTCTCCTGTCCGGACCCGACCCGCCGGCACGGTGTAGTTCTGCCATTGGGTCAGACAGGCGTTATAGGCGCCGGGCGCCAGCGGATTCTGGCATTGCAAGTGTTGTCCATTGAAAAGGACTTGCACTTTGTCCAGGATGGTCAGGTTGGCCAAGTGTGCATGGAGGGTGATCGCCTCCACCCGCGAGCCGGCAGCGGCCAGATCATCGGCTACCATCATGCGAATCTGCAAGGGCTGAGCCGTGAGGCGAGCCGGAATCTGGCGCGGATGCGGCATGCAGTTGGTGAAGCTCTCATCGGTTCGCGTGATGACGTACCGCTTATTCTTGTACCGCAAGCGGCGGGGGTCGCCAATGTCATCCAGAACTCGGCGCGGATCATAGTCGTACGCCACGATCGTCCCGAACCAGTTGAACAGGTACAAACCGTCCGCTCCGTTGCTCCAGTGACGGGCCGCCAGGGCCCGGATCATGTCGTAGGTCAGTGGAAGCAGGACGGGCGGGTGATAGGACAGCGTCCGGACGCCGGCGGTGTGCCCGGCGCGGTATCCCTCCTCGATCGCCGGGTGCAGGCGCACCGGAGTGTTGCGGGTCAGGGCCGCCCACTCGCGAAGGTCTTCCTCCAGATCGGCGGCAAAGAACGTCGACGGGATCAGGATGTCGATCAGATGTTCCCTGACCCAGGCGGGTACGTCCATTCCCAGCCGGCGCGAGCCGCCGATCGTGTTCGGTATCCGCACGGCCAGCCCGATGGATTTTCCTTTCCGCGTTCCGATCCGATCGAGGATCGCGCGCGCCTGGCGGATGAACTCCGTCATCAGCGGCAGGTGTTTCTCTTCCTCGCCGAAGGGGAAGTAGCCCGGGACGCGCATAAAATCGAAGAGGAAGCCGTCGACGTCGTAGCGGTCGCAGGATTCGGCCATAATGTCCAGCCGCAATTGCCGGACCTGGGGGTGCGCGTAGTTCTGCAGCGACTGGAGGGCCTGCGCCACACGCTCGGGCCAGCCTTTCACACCCTCCTTGCCGATCCGGTACTCGGGATGATCGATATAGAACTGAGAGCCCATCAGGCGGTAAACGTTGCCTTCGTGGTCGGCATGATGCCAATCGTTCATGCTCAGGCGGAACCAGAAATCGATTCCCAGCCGGCGCGCCTCTTTCACCTGGACCTCCAGCGGATCGATGCCTTGTTCCCAGAGGCGCCTGAGGTTTTCGGCGAGGCACCAGATGCGGACATTGCCCACCTTCGCGCCCTTGTTCAGGCGGTCGACGATGAACTCCATTCCTGGAACCTTGGTCGGATAGGCTACGGTGTATCCGCAGTCGGGACCCAAGGCACAGACGTAGGCGTCCACGGGAGTTCCCTCGAAGAAGCCGAGATGCGCCTGAGCTTCGGTTTCCGCGGTGAGCGGCGGGTTATAGAAACCTTCCTGGCCGTGGTTCTGGTCCCACAGAAGGCGGTAGTTCCGCTTCAGGCGGCTGGCCGGCTTGGCCGAGCGGGTTTGCGACAGACCCAGCGCGGCATCGGCCGCGACTCCCGTGGCGAGAAACGTTCTTCGCTTCAAGACAGACCTCCTCTTCATTTTCACCAGTTCGGCGTCCGCCGTGTGCGATGGGTTTTTGGGACGGCGCCTTGTCCGCGGCCTTCCGGCCGCGGTTCGGGTTGGGGAAAGGGCCAACGGCCAGGGGCGAGCTGAAGCTCTACCACATCTGATACTTCTTCATGCTACGCGCCGGCGTATTCCTTCAACTTGTTGTGCAACGTCTTGAGGCTGATGCCGAGGATCTCGGCCGCTCGCGTCTTGTTGTTGGAAGTGTGCTCCAGGGTGCGCAGGATCAACCCCTTTTCCGCCTCCTCCACCGTCGTGCCCACGCGGAACACGACGGCATCGCCGTCGGTTTCCGGACCGGGCGCCGGCGTCCCTCCCTCGACCGAGGCGGGGAGGTGCTTGCGTTCGATCGGGCCCTGGCCGGCGACAATCACGGCGCGCTCGAGAACATTTCGCAGTTCGCGAACATTGCCCGGCCAGTTGTGCTGGATCAGCACCGACAGAACCTGCGACGACAAGCCGCTCACGCGGCAGTCGTGCTTCTTGTTGAGATCCGAGATGAGCGCCTCGGCGATCGCCGGGATGTCTTCCTTGCGCTCGCGCAGCGGCGGCAGATGAATGTGGAAGACATTGAGGCGGTAGAAGAGATCTTCACGGAAGGAGCCTTTGCGGACCGCCTCCTCGGGCGGGCGGTTGGTGGCGGCGACGATGCGGACGTCGACCTCGAACTCAGTCTTGCCGCCGAGGCGGCGGACGCGCGAGTCCTCGAGGATGCGCAGGAGTTTGGCCTGGGTGGCGGGAGGCATCTCGCCGATTTCGTCGAGCAGGAGTGTGCCGTGCTGGGCGAGTTCAAAGCACCCTGCCTGACGCTCCGTGGCGCCGGTGAAGGCGCCTTTCTCATGCCCGAACAGTTCGCTCTCAATGAGAGTTTCCGGCAGCGCGGCGCAGTTGATGGCGATGAACGGGCCCTGCCGGCGCGGGCTTAGCCGGTGCAGCGCGCGGGCCACCAGTTCCTTGCCCGTCCCGCTGTCTCCGGTGATCAGGACGCACGCCTTGCTGGGGCCGGCCTGCTGCAGCACGGCAAAGACTTCCTGCATTATCTTCGAAGTGCCCACCAGGTCACCGACCGCGCCTTTGTACCGAAGCTGTGTCTCGAGCGTCCGATTCTCTCCGCGCAACTGCCCGTGGGAAACCGCGCGGCGGACCAACGTCTCGAGGGAAGAGGGAGATACGGGCTTTTCCAAAAACCAGTACGCTCCGAAATCGTGCACCGTCTTGACGGCCGTATCGACGCTACCGAACGCCGTCAGCACGATGGCGGGCGGCGCGTCGGGCAGGTCCTGCAGGCGGCGAAGCAGTTCGAATCCGTCCACCCCGGGCATGTTCAAGTCGGTGATCAGGACGTCGTAGGAATTGTGCGACAACTTCTCCAGCGCCATGCGGCCTTCTTCCGCCGTATCCGCGGTCATGCCCCACGCCGCCACCATCCCCGAAAGGCCGGAGCGCTGCGTGGCCTCGTCGTCCACAATGAGGACACGTGTACTCATCTTGTTCCTGATAGTTTTATTCTACTTCCCGGCCTTAGAAACACGAAATGTCCGGCCTCCTGGAGGGAAGCCCTCCCTGGCGGTCGGGCCTCGGATGGCAGATCGGCTCCAAAAGCGTCGGCATGCTCCGATAAGGGGATCGTGAGCCTCTTCTTGACGAACGCGGAGCGACTGATGGCGGCGGCGGGGAATGCGCCTGGACAGGACGACACCGATCTCGCGGTACTGGTTCGACAGGATGGCAGCCTGCACGTGGTGATGGAAGCGGGCTGGCACCCGGAGGCGGCAGCCGCCCACTATGGCGCACAGACGGTCTATCGGATTCGCCGGACGGAGGGAAGAGTCCGCGTGGAGGGACGCTCCGGGGCGGACCACTGCCTGCTGGAATCGCGTTCGGAGGGGCTCATCGCCAGGCAGTTGCTGAGCGGCGTACCTCGATATCTGAAGGCCTGACCAGGCTTCGGCGCGGCGCAAACGCATCCGGCTGGTGGTCGATCCTGCAATGCTCTCCAAACACGACGGTGATCACGTCGAACCGGATCGGCGGCGGCTCCTCCCCCCGGCGCAGCAGGTAATCCCGCGCCACCTTGAACACGTGCTCCTGCTTTTCCGCGCCAATTGCACGCTCCGGCGGTCCGAACTCCTCGCTCACCCGTGATTTCACCTCGACGAACACCATCACGCCGTCCCTACAGGCAACGATGTCCAGCTCGCCTGAGCCGTTGGCGGCGCGGTAGTTGCGAGCCACGACGACATATCCCCGGCGCTGAAGATAGCGATGGGCGATGTCTTCCGCCCGCTGGCCCAACGCCAGGTCCGGCCGCGTCCGGCGCCGCCGGAACCAGTGCCGGACCAGATCGAGAATCTGGTAGAGAAGATGCACCGTCCTACTTGAGGACTTCGAACTCGAAGGTCATGACCTTGCCGCGGACGATGAAGCACAAATAGTGCTCCCAAAACCGGCGGAAGCGCGGGAAGGCATTCACCAGAAGCTCAAAACCCAACCACCTCCACAATGCTAGTAGGCGCACGCGGACGGAAATCTCACGAAATCGGCAGCGCGAATAGTACCCGAAGCCGCCATGTTTCTCGCCGAAGTAGCGGAACGAGAACGAATTCAGGTGCCAGCGGTGGGTGGGATCGCAGAAGGAGCTAAAGTCGGTGTAATGCGGGGTTTCGAGCCGCACTCTCCCTCCGGCGCCCACCAGGCGGTGAAACTCCTCCATGGTGCGAATCACGTCTCCGACGTGCTCGATGAGATGGATGGCCACCAGCAGATCGAAGGAGCTGTCGCGAAAGGGATAGGGAAAGCGATCCAACTCCGCCAGCACGTCGGCGCGGCTGTCCGGATTGCGGTCGACCCCGATAGCCCCCGGGTACTTGTTGATGCCACAGCCGACGTCGAGAATCCGCATCCAGCTACCGTGTCCGCATCAGCCAATCCCAGAGCGCGAGGCTGCGGGCGGTCAGGCGCGGGACGTCGATGTTGAGCAGGTATCCCTTGTCCACCAGGGTCCGGGCGGCGGCTTCGACCTTGGCGGCGTAGTCAGCCCGATTCTGGTATCGCTCCTCGATCGACGGCCGGGGATCCTTCCGCTTCAGCCGATCGTGACGGGTTTTGGCGAAGGGGACGAACGAGCCTTGCATGCTGAACAACTCCTGGGGCGCGCCGATCGAAGGCGAGCGGAGGTTCCAACCCGCATAGGTGCCAAGCGGCGCGGCGATCGCGGGCGTGAGGATTCCGGCGGTCTCATTGCCGTCGCCGTCGACCTGCGAAACCATCGTCGGGAACTCCTTGCCGACCTTGGGCGGTTCGATCGAAATAATTCCCGCCGTGCGGAATTCCGGCCCGAAGTCCACACGATACGCCTTTTTGGGGAGGGTCGCCAACGGCATGCCGGGGATCTTTGGCCAACGGACTCCCTTCACCGCAACCAACGTGCCATCGGCGATTCTCGGATAGACCGACGGAGGAGCCGGCACGCCCACGGCGACCCAGCGGTCCATGTTCGTCAGCACCGCCCGCATGCCGGCCGTGAACAGGTTGAAATTGGGCAGATGCTGTATCTCTCCTTTTACGGGCGGAAACGAGGCTGGTCCGTGTTGAGAGCCGGCAAACAGGTAGATGCGCGTATTCTCGGGCGGGGCGACGTCGCTCGATCCGTCGACCGACGTGTGAATGAGCGAAGCGCAGCGACCCCAATATTCGTAGGACGAGTTCGTATAGAAGATCTTGGGAACGACTTTGCGCTGGCGTGCGCGGTCGAGCAAGCCTTCGGTCACCCCGGTCTCGGGATCGGTTTGGGGCTCGTCGGTAAACGGGAAAATGTCCGTGGGGTATAGAGTGTTGAGGAAAGGATGCCCGTCGCGCGAGGGCTGGGCGAAGCGGTGGTTGAAGCTGCCACGCCCCCCGCCCGCGACGTGGACCATCATGCCGTCAAACACCGGGCGGTCCTTTTCGTCGCCGTTGAAGCCGTAATAGAGAAAGGTCCTCTGGAACCGCCCGCTCTGCGAGGAGCCGAACGCATAGGCGCGTTTGAGGTAGCGCTTCTGGTCGGACAACGCCGTAACGGCCTCGTCATGCCCGTATTTGAGGAACGAAATGAAGTCGCGCATCGCGGCGGGTCCCAGCCCGACCAAGGCCGGGCTCTTCGCCGTATAGACGATTTCATAAAGCCGTCCGGGGTCAAAGCCGGACTCCATCGAGACGTGAGTACCTTCGACCAAACGCCACCGGTTCCGCGGAATCACGGTTCGCGGGCCGAGGACCGAGTCGCGAACGGTGAGTTGGAGGGCGGGGTCGTCCGGATTGGCCGGAGTGTACGGGATGTGGCTGCGGTCGCCGAGCGAGTGCGAGAACTCCCTTTTGTCGGCTACCCACTCGGCGCGTACAGGGCCGGTGATGGTCTTTCCGCGATCGGTCGCCACCGGGGGGTAGACCCTCATCAGGTCGGCATTGCGGGGCACGTCGAACTGCCAGCCCACCCAGACGAGCGTGTATCCGCGTTCAAACAGAAAACCGTCGCCGAACTCCTCGGCCGTGACCGGGTTTCGCGAACCAGTGCCGACATTAAACATGCTGAGCAGGGTCTTGCCGCCGCGATTGTTTACCTCCAGCAGCACGGCACCGTTGCCAAGCGAGGGATCCCGTGGTTTGAGCACCATCAGGTCGGAAGAGAACTCGACCAGACCACGGTCGTTGCGTGGTGCTTTGTCGATGTCGGCGATGATGCGGTTGGCCGGCAGTTTGGGGTCGACGGCAAAGTACACACGGCCGGCGATCTTCTCGTAGGGGCCGGTTTTGCCATAGCTCTTGCCAGCCAGAACGTCGGACCGTTCGAGCACTTCCACCCGAACCACCACCGCCGGCAGGGATGCGGCGAGACACAACACCAAGGTGCCGCTGCGAAGGAGCATGGTCGCTATTAAAGCAGATGTCGGCTCCCGTCCGCTGCCCGGCTGCGTCAGAATAAATACAGGAGACGGACTCTCTTATGATGCGTTTCGCCGCCTTCGGGTTGACCTGCGCGCTGCTGGCGGGCGCGCAGAACGACCGTGTGCCCGATCCAAGCGCCCGGGAGGAGAAGACCGCCCGTCTACCTAACGGGCGTCTCCAGAGCGAGGAGATCCTCAAGGCGGAGCACGAGAAATCCCTGGCCGACGTCGCCAAACTCATCAAGCTGGCGGAAGACCTGCAAGACGAACTGACAAAGAACGATCGACATGTACTGTCGTTGTCGGCGCTGAAAAAGTGCGACGAGATCGAGAAACTGGCCAAAAAGCTGAAGGGAAGAATCCGGAAATAAAACGTGCTGTGGCTCTGGTTCATCTTGTTCGCGACTTCGCTCGACGCGCAGGGCGTCCAGGAAGCGCAAGTCCCGCTGGGTAAGGGACACGTCAAGTACGCCTACGTCGCGGCTGCGGGCGAGGCGAAATTGCGGCCGATGGTGGTGGCCCTGGCCTCCGCCGATCCCAAAGAGGCGATCGCCTTCTGGCGGTCTAGCCTCCCGCCGGAATGGCTGGTGGTTATCCCGTATGCGCCTGGGATCAGCGACGGGGGCGCGAAGGCGATCGAGGAGATCGTCGGGGACGCGATCAAGCGCCTGCAGGCGGACCCGTCTCGTATCTATCTGGCCGGAGCGGGCGTGACCACGGCCGATGTCTTCTACACGCTCGCCCGTGTCCCCGATGTCTTCGCGGCCGGACTGGCCGTGCAGGGCAATCCGATCAACGCCATCAATTCGAACAAGCTCTATGCGGCCAACACGCAGGCAGCGCCCTTGCTGTGGCTGGCGCCGCCGGAATACACCCAGAAACTTCAGGCTAAGCTGCGGGAAGCGGAGTTCACGTTTGAAACGGCCGGCAACCTGACCAACCAGCAGGTGCATGAATGGCTGGCCGGCCACCGCAAGCCGGAATTCCCCCATAAGGTGGACTGCGAGAGCCATTCGCTGGTGTTCGCACGCTGCTATTGGCTGGAAGTCACGCAACCCAACCCGCGGCGCAGGAATGACGTGGTGCCGTCGACGCGAGTCCGGGCCGGAACGGGCGCTTCGCTCGATCTGGGAGGCTTCGGCTACGATCCGGCGGATGCGGGGCCGGGAGCGCAAGTGATGTGGCTTCCGGACAACTACCAAGGGCCGCTGAAGTTGAAGGACCGGATAATCGCCGTGAGCGGCGTGGACATCAAGGACGGCCGCGACTACGCCGAACGTCTCGATAGCATGGCCGACACCAAAGCCATTGCGGTGATGGTCGAGCGCGGCAAGGAGCGGTTGCGCATCGAGACAAAGGTTCTGCTGCCTGAACGCGAGACGCTGCCCACCACTCGCGTGCAGGGGATCTACACGCCGGAGCAGAACGAACTGCTGGTGATCACTCGCGGGGTGAGCGGGCTTCGAGTCCGGTTGCCGAAGGATTGGGCGCCGGTGAAGGCGGTGTGGAATGGCAACGATCTGGCTCTGGGGAAGGAAGGGTGCTGGCAGTTGACGGAGAAAGAGAACGAGTTCTCGGCCGCGGTGTGTCTGGGCCCCTGAGTGTTCTACATTCGTACGACAATCGTTTGTTTCACGAAGCGAAACATCGCTTCCCGCAACACGCGCGCTTGAGCGCTCGAGTGACAAGACGAGACTGGAACTTAATCGCTTACAAGAGAGGATTCTCGTTCATCCGATATACTTGAAGTGCGGAGGCGGAGATGGAAAAGCCCAACGATCCCCGGCACAACTTCTACGCCAGTCCAACCGTGGACGAACTGGTCGCCCAACAGGGAAAGGGTCCCCTCCGGGATCCGGCTATCCTGTTGGGAGACTTCTGGCCGGAGGACGAACCGGTTGAGGAGTTCCTGGAGGCGCTGCACGAGTGGCGCGGGCATAACAAGTCCGACCGTGCCGCATGAGTGTAGTTATCGTCGACACAGATGTCGTTTCTTACCTCTTCAAGAGCCACCCTATCGCGTTTCACTATCTTTCAGACCTGACCGACCAGACCCCGATGGTTTCGTTCATGACCGTTGCCGAGTTAGATCGATGGGCCCTCGAAGCAAGATGGGGCGAACCTCGGCGGAAGCGCTTGAGCGAATACCTGGAGCGTTTCGCCATCTTTCCGTACGACCGGGATCTGTGTGGGAAGTGGGCAGAGGTAACCGTTGCCGCACAATCTTGCGGGCGTCGGATTGAGTGTGCCGATGCCTGGATTGCAGCCACGGCCCTGCTGTGCGACGCGCCACTGATCACTCACAACCGGACCGACTACCTTGGAGTTCCCGGACTCACGCTGATCTCGCGCGCGCCCCTGTGAGCCTCAGGGCGTCGACCCCAACCGAATCTCCTCAGCGACCTTGAGAGGTCCGAGAACCAAGTGCCCACTCAGGGGTCGAAGCCGGGAGCCTGATCAGATCCTGACGAGCCTTGGTAAGGTCTATTGATGAGCCGATCAGCCATCTCCGCGCGGATTCTTCTTCTACTTCTCTCCGGCACCTATGTCGCGAATCCGGCCGGCGCTGCCGATCCACCCTTCTATCAGGACAAGCAGGATCTACTCCACTATCTGACTCCTTCGGGGGACCGGCGAGCGGTCCGCTCCCGGCGTGACTGGACGAAGCGGCGCCAACATATCCTCGCCAACATGCAACTGGTGATGGGGCCTCTTCCCCGGGTCCGGCACAATCTGCCGCTCGAGGTGAAGGTGATCGAGGAGAGGAAGGAAGAGAAGTATACGTGGCGACGGATCACTTACCTTGCCGAACCCGGCGACCGCGTTCCCGCCTGGCTGTACATCCCGCACGGCCTGAAACCGAACCACCGTGCGGCCGGCATGGTCAGCCTTCACGGCACCAGCTACCAAACGTACGCTCCGAATGCCGACCGGGCTCCCGGGGCAAAGGGCGACCTTTCCGACCGCCAGTATGCCCGCGAACTTGCCGAACACGGCTATGTGGTCGTCGCGCCGGACTATGTCCTGCTGACCCAGGAGTACAAGACCGACCCGTATGCGCTCGGGTACTCGAGCGGCACGATGAAAGCCGTGGTCAATCACATTCGCGCCGTGGATCTGCTGGCGGCAATGCCCGAAGTGGACCCGAAGCGCATTGGTGCGATCGGGTTGTCCCTGGGCGGCCACAACGCCTTGTTTCTAGCCGCCCTCGACACCCGCGTTCGCGCGGCCGTGACCAGCGCCGGGTTCAACGCTTTCCCGAAATACTACGGAGGCGACCTGACGGGCTGGACACAGACGCGCTACATGCCCCGCGTGGCTTCCGTTTACGGGAAGGACCCCAAGCGAATGCCGTTCGACTTTCCGGAGGTGCTGGCCGCGATCGCGCCCCGAGCCGTGTTCGTCAACGCTCCCCTGCACGATACGAATTTTGAGGTTTCGGGCGTTCGGGATTGCGTCGACTCGGCTCGCCCGGTGTTCGCGCTCCTGGGAGCGGCAGGCCGCCTGGAGGCGCAGTACCCGGAGGGAGGCCACGGCTTCGCCCGCGATGCCCGACAAGCCGCCTATGCGTTTCTTCGGTGGGAACTCAAGGCTGGGAAGTGATCCGGGCTGTCGGGGTCGATTCAAGTCCTCCCTCGCGGTCGGGTTTACGTTCAAGCCCTCCCTTGCGGTCGGGCCTCGGATTGAGGACTAGGCTAGGACGAAAACTGAATCTGGGCAATCACGAGGTCAGGCATCGCCCGGTTCCAGCTTTCCGGAACACTATCGAAGGCCAGCCGGAAGCGCTTGGTTTCGCCCGGAGCCAGCGAGCCGGACTTCAGGCCGACAATCGCTACACGCTCCCGCAGCACGACCTGTGTGTACGGATCGCGAAACACACAGTTGACCTCGACCACATTCACCCTACGGTCGCCTTTGTTCGAGATCTTGCCTTCAATCTCCACCACGGCCTGTTTCAGGTAACTCTCGGCGGCCTGCATCTGGACTTCGCTCAGCGCGAGGTTCCGCACGTAAGCCTTGGCTTCCGGCGTCAAGACAGGCTGCGGAGGCGTGTAGTGCTTGGCCTGATAGTCCAGCCAGTAAAAAGCGCCCGCCCCCGCGGCCACCAGGCCGGTAACCACGGCGATCATCGGCCAAGGTATCGATGTCCGTTCGGTTTGTGCCCTAGCGCCCGGCAATGGTCATTTCTCCAATCGCGAAGCTTGGCGAAGCGACCGACGACTGGAACTCCAGATCGTTCCCGATTGCCAGGATATCCTGAAACATCTGGTTGAGGTTACCCGCCACCGTGACCTCCGACACCGGGAACGCCAGTTCGCCGTCGCGAATCCACATACCGCTCGCGCCCTGCGAGTAATCGCCGGTGACGATGTTGGCGCCGAAGCCCATCAGTTCGGTGACGTAAAAGCCATTGCGGATGCCGCCGATGATCTCTTGCGGGCTGCGGTCTCCGGGTTCCGGGAAGAAGTTGTTGTGGCCGATGCCAGCGTTCCCCGTAATGCCTCGCGAGGCGTTCCCGGTCGTCGGGAGCCCCAGCTTTCGCCCCGTGTACGTATTGAGCAGATAGCTCTCGAGCACTCCGTTCCGGATGACGACAGTACGCCGCGTGGGCACGCCCTCATCATCGAACGGCGACGAGCCGAACAGGCCGGGCAAGGTGCCGTCGTCAACAACCGTGAACGAGTCCGCTGCGACGCGCTGGCCAATCCTGCCGGCCAGGTAGGACGACTGGCGATAAATGGACTCGCCGTTCACGGCTTCGATGAGCGTGGCTAGCAGCGATCGCGCCGTGCGCGGTTCGAACACCACGGGTGCTTTCTGGGTTTCCACCTTCCGCGCGCCAAGACGCCGCAGCGCGCGGGAGGCGGCGATCCGCCCGATTTCCTCCGGCGTTTTCAGTTTCGTGACCGAGCGCGCCATGGAGAACCAGTAGTCGCGCTCCCTCGAGTCACCTTCAATCGCCAGCGGAACCGCGACCAGGGAACAATGGCTGGAGCGGTATTCTCCCGCAAAGCCGCGTGAGTTCGCGAAGACGTGGCGTCCGAGGTGGCTGTCGAAGGAAGCGCCCTCGGAGTTGGAGATGCGGGGATCGACGGCGAACGCTGCAGCTTCGGCACGCTTCGCCAAGTCGATCTTGGCGGGTGTGTCCAGGTCGCAGACGTCGTCGAAGTACATGGCGAGATCACCCTCGATCCGCCCGAGTTCGGCGGTCTCGGGAAGGCCGCAGTGGGGATCTTCCGTGGTGAACCGCGCCAGGTCCAGCGCCGAGGTCACCAGGCGGCGCAAGCCGTCGGCGGTGAGATCGGAGGTGTACGAAGATCCGGTGCATTTCCCGATGACGACGCGCAGGCCGGCGCCGCGCGAACCGGCCTCCTTCAGGCTTTCGACCTCGTGCATCCGGATGTTGGCCGAGAATTCTTCGCCCTCGGAGATGGTGCATTCGGCATCCGTGGCGCCGCCGCTCGTGGCCCGTCTGACAATGTCCGAGGCGAGGTCTACCAGGTTGTCCGTGATCAAGCCGTTCCCCCGACCGTCATGCGCTCCAGGCGGATGGTGGGCATCCCGACGCCGACCGGTATCGACTGTCCTTCCTTGCCGCAGGTGCCGATGCCTTCGTCGAGTTTCAGATCGTACCCTACCGCGGTGACATGCTTGAGCGACTCCGGGCCATTCCCGATCAGGGTCGCGTTGCGCACCGGGCGGGTGATTTTCCCGTCTTCGATCAGGTAGCTTTCCGAGGCCGAGAACACGAAGTTGCCGTTGGCGATATCCACCTGTCCGCCGCCGAAACTGGTGCAATAGAGACCGCGCGGAACGCTGCGGACAATCTCGTCGGGATCGCTCTGGCCGGCCAGCATGAAGGTATTGGTCATGCGCGGCATGGGCATGTGGGCGTAGCTTTCGCGGCGGCCGCTGCCCGTGCGGGCGGCGTTCATGATTTTGCTCGACAGCCGGTCCTGCAGGTAGCCGCGGAGGATCCCGTTCTCGATCAGGACATTGCGTTGGGTGGGGAACCCTTCGTCGTCGAGGTTGAGCGATCCCCGGCGGTTGGCGATGGTGCCGTCGTCGACGACGGTGCACAGTTCACTGGCCACCTTCTGCCCGATGCGATTGGAAAAGGCAGAGGTGCCCTTGCGGTTGAAGTCCGCTTCCAGGCCGTGGCCGACGGCTTCATGGAGAAGAATGCCCGGCCAACCGGCGCCGAGCACGACCGTCATCTCGCCGGCGGGCGCATCCACGGCGCTCAATTGCACGATGGCCTGACGCGCCGCTTCGCGGGCGAAATACTCCGGCGTCTTTTCTTGGAGGAAGAACTCGATGCCGATGCGCCCGCCGCCGCCCGAAAAACCGGATTGCGGAGTCCCTTGCGGGTCGCGGGCGAGCGCCCGCACGCTCAAGCGAGCCATCGGCTGCTGGTCGTGATTCACCATTCCGTCACTGGTGGCGATCAGCACCTGGCGCACGCTGTCGGCGTAGCTGGCCTGCACTTGAAAGACGCGAGGATCATAGGCTCGCGCGGCAGCGTCGGCCCGCCGGGCCAGGTCTACCTTACGTGAAAACTCCGCGTCCGCGGCCGGAACCACCGGATACAGGTTGCGTTTCTCCCCCGCCTGGAGCCCGAATGTCTCCACGGTGGCCGGCCCCTCGGCGATGCAGGCGGCCACGCGCGCGGCATGCAGGATCTTCTCCGGACTCAAGTCGTCGCTGTAGGCGTACCCCGTGCGTTCGCCTGCAATGACACGAATTCCGACCCCCAGAGACACACCCTGGGTCGCCGTCTTGACGATGGATTCATCGATGTTGACCATGCTCGTGGCCTGGTATTCGAAGTAAAGGTCCGCGTAGTCGCCGCCTCGGGCAAGCGCTTCGGCAAGGAAGCGTTCCAAATCCCGCTCGCTGATTCCGAACCGGCTGGAAAAAAAGTTGTCCGCAAGGGCCATTGAACCTCAGGGTATCACGCAGTCGACAGACTGCCTGGAGGTCGCTGAACGCCGGCCTGCGGCCAGCGGGCCGCATGTATGCGGGTAAAAGGCCAAACTCACCGTTTTCGTTGCCACCAGTAGGGGCCTTCGCCCGGCGGCTCGAGGATCAGGTTCAGGGCGCAGTGAACGTCGCCCTGAAAGTTGTGGAACATGAAATAGTCGTCGACAAAGCGGGGGGAGAACCCGGAGAGGGCGGCGCGGGCCGATTCCTCGAACAGGTCGCCCGACGGCGTTGTGACCACAAACGGCTTGGGCATCAGGAACGTCCGGCCGAACAAGTGGCCGTTCACCAGGTTGGGCGTAAAGGCCGCGCTGCCCGTTCGGCGATCCGAGAGCGACAGCGTGTGAAACAACACGGGAAGCTCGATGATCCCCGCCGGAGCCAGTTTCCGAATCCCGGGGAGAATTCGGGTTCTGATCTGGTCGCCGGCCATCCGGTTCTGCTCCCAGAATTCGCGCACCTTGCGGTTGTCGGTACGAACGTTACCTGCGCTGTCGGTTGGGGCAGTATCGAACAGCTCAGCAAGGGTGAGCACGCGGACGGCGGAACGCACGTCGTGCAGCGGTTGTTCCACGATCACGTAACGGGAACCCGGCGCGGGCGTCTCCGGCGGGTCGCTACGCCAGAAGGAGAAATAGCGAGCCGCCTCCCGTTGCAGCACCATCGCGCGGGAGTTGGCGCGCAAGATGTCATAGGTCTGGTAACGTCCAGGTCCCTGGTAGACATGCAGGTACATTCCCGGCCGGACCGCGCTGAGGTCGATGCCCGACTCCATCAGGATGAGGTGTTCTCCGGCCGCTTCGACACCGCTGAGGACGCCGGTGTGCACCTCGCGGCCCTTGAGGAAGGCCACCCGACCGGGATTCTTCCGGGAGTACTCGCGCAGCAAGTGCTCGCCGAGCGACGGGCTTGCCACCGCGGCCTGCTTCCCTGGGAGGAAATAGACGACGTCGTCGACGTGCCGGTTGAAGAGCCAGGCCAGTTCGATTTCGACGATGGGCGTCTGGACGTCCTGCTTCTCGATGAACTCACGGTAGGAGGCCGACATCTCCTTCCCGATCACGATCCGGCCGAAGGGGCTTCCGGGGAGCGGCCCGGTCACCTCCAGGTTGCCGCCATAATCGGAGACGGTGGCTTCGGAAAAATCGGAGATTTCAAAGACACCGACGCCGGGCCCGAGAAGGGCCGGATGGGTTCCAAACCATTCGCTGGAGCGGTTGGGCCACAGCCAGTGCTGCGCCTCCGCCGCCCGGCTGATCTGGGGGGAAATGCCCACCTCCGGTTTCGGCTCCCAGAAATTCCGCGCGCCGCGAGGAAGACGGGCCAGCAGTTTCATCACCCGCACGTGGCCTGGTCCCGGCGCAACAGCGTACCCGGTCTGGAGGGAATCCTGCCAGAACGTATCGGTAGGGGGCGCGGAGAGGGTTGGCGCCAGATCCTCGGATGCCTGGCGCACCCTGTCTTCCTCGACGGTCAGGCCGGGCAGTACGACCAGCCGGAAGCTTGGCGGGAGAGAGCGGAAGTCGGCGGCAAGGGCCTGGCTGACCGGCCGCTCATTGGGCAGCAGCAGGAACGGCGCCACGCGGACGCGAACCACATCGCGGCCCGCTTCCCTGCCCTCCTCCAGCGCGACCAGTTCGATGCGAAGCCGCGCGCCCGGGAGAATTCCTTCCACGCGATAATCCAGCGACTCATTCTCGGGGCCCTCCAGGTTTGGCACCTCGTGTTCGTTGTGAGGGGTTCCTTTCTTGTGTTCGACGAACTCCGCCGCGGCCGCCGGCACGATCACCGGGCGGTCTTTTTCGTCGAACACCCGCACCTTTTCGGCGTCCGCCGCGGACACTCGCAGGACGATCCGGACTCCGGGCGGCAGACGAAGCGTCCTGCGCAGGGTGAGAAGCTGCAGGTCTTCTTCCCTGTCTTTCTCGCCGTTGATTTCGTTGTCGAACCGGTCGCGCCGGTCCGCGAAGGCGATGCGTGAGAAGCGGTTCTCGGTCAGGCAATCGGGGACACCATAGCCCTTGGTATCGGGCGGATCGTCGTCGTCCCAGTTGGGAAGCACGATCAGGCCTTCCTCGCCGTCCTTGTCCTCGAGTTCCTCCTCGGCGGCGGAATGCTCGACCGCTCCCGTGTGATCGGTGTCGGCGTCGAGATCGAGGTCCACGCGCGAGGGGGCGGCGGCGCGAGAGGCCGAGCACGCAGTGACTGTGGAAAGCCAACCCGCGAGGATCACCGCGGCGACGACCGATGGAACGCGTGACATGAGCAAGTTCCCCGCCCTTCCGGCGGCGGGAGTGAACGGTGGACCGCCTGAATTCTCCAATTCTGGTCTGTCTCTCGGGACAATGCAAGAGCGACCCGTGCGCCCGGAGTTCGACCTGTATAGAATGATGCTCGGAACGGAGGCGTTCGGTGTCCCACACCACTTTGGCCGCGCTGGTTGCGGCATCCACCCTGGCAGCGGCCGACCCGACGTTCTTGCGGCGGCGTGTTTCCGAAATCGCACCCAGGCTGGACGACCTCACCCTCAACGCCAAAGCCGCATCCTACCGGCCGATCTTCGGAATCGGGGATCCGCAGGCAAAGCAACTGAGGAGCGTGGCGCGATACGGCGAGTTGACGGTTGGCCCGGGCGGATCATCCGCCATCGTCAGCTACCCGGCAGAGGAGCAGTTGTATTACATCCTCGAGGGAACGGGCGGCCTTCTGTACGACGGCCAGACGATCCCCGTCAAGCCGCACGACTTCCTATACCTGCCGGTGGGCGTCAGGCACGGCATGGCAAACCCGGGAGGCAAAGTCGTGCGCCTGCTGGTGATGGGGTTCCGCATCCCGCCCGGAGTCACCGTCGCGGCAACGCCAAAGCCGATGATTGCCAATGCCTCCGAGGTTCCGCTGGTGGTGCTGGGAGGGCACGGCCCCACCTCGCAGTTCCAGTTGCTGATGGGCACGGCCGAGAGCAAGCGGGACCGGCTTGCGGCCGCCAGCCAGATGGTGAGCCTGTTCATCATGGACTTCGCTCCCGGTGGGACCAACATCCCGCACCATCATGAGATGGAGGAAGAAATCTACTACGTCCTGCGAGGTCGCGGCGAGATGGTGGCGGGCGGCGGCGCCGACGGCAACGAAGGACGCTATCCGGCGCAAGAAGGAGACGCGTACTTCATCCGGCTGAACGCGACCGTCGGCTTTTACAGCGGTTCGAAGCCGGGCGAACCGCACGACCTCGTGCTTGCCGTCCG
>JBJXGR010000263.1:0-8665 GCA_046160045.1 Bryobacteraceae bacterium | reverse complement strand
AGACCTTGGAAGGTAAGGCGGGCGTGATTTTCATGCCGAGCGGCCTGGAGTTGGAAGCTCTCATCCAGACCGCTGGCGACGTCCTTTCCTGCAAGTGGAAGAAGATGTTCCACCACACGCTGGTCGAATAACAAAGTCGCCGAGCACCAACGAACTGGGGCTGCTGAAGACGGAGTCGCGACCGGAAGGGAGCGGGCATTCCTGCTGAAGACCGCGACCGAAAGGGAGCGGGCATTCCCGCTGAAGACGGAGCCGCGACCGGAAGGGAGCGGGCATTCCTGCTGAAGCCGCGACCGGAAGGGAGTCCCCATGGGCCTGCGGCCCGCCAAAGGTGATGAAGAACGCGCTCCGAGCCCCGAGCGGAAGAAGCCGTGAAAAAACAGGGACGTTCACCCCGTTTCACGGCCACAAATCGTTGATTCTCCACGAAACGTTGACCGGGAAACGGGGTGGATGTCCCGTTTTTTCACAACTCCGTAAGCGCGGGGGTCCCTTCCCGCGCCAAGGAGTTCACGGCCTAGGAGCGGTTTTTCAACAGAGCGGGCATTCCCGCTGAAGACGGAGCCGCGACCGGGAGGGAGCGGGCATGCCTGCTGAAGACAGAGCCGCGACCGGGAGGGAGCGGGCATGCCTGCCAGAAACGAGGTGACAATGAACCGTTCCATCCGCGTTGATATTCCGGCGAACTCGGCCCATCATTCATTGTCTGGCGGTGCTGATGGGCCGGCTTTTCAAACGGCCTGCACGGTCATCCTCGGAGTCACCCTGCTCCTTGCTTCCGTGCAGCCCGCCGGCGCCGCCGCGCCTGTCCCCAACCCTACGGTGATCGGACCGGTCCCGGCGCCGGTTCCACCGGGTGATCCGTCTCATGACTACCCGTTCTATTCGACGACGGTGAACCTCGCCAGTGAAGGCTACATCGAGGAGGAATACTTCTTCGAGGGCGCCGCGAACCGCTATCACACGCCGCCGCTAACGACGGCAAGCGTCATCGACAGCGGCCACCCATACCGCACCCGGATGGTGGTTCGCAGACCGGCCTCGCCGGTCAAGTTCAACGGAACTGCCATCCTCGAGTGGCAGAACGTCACCGCTGGTCATGACGCCGATGCTGTCTGGGCTGGGACACAGGAACATTTGTTACGTCGCGGGTATGCGTGGGTTGGCGTCTCCGCCCAGCGCGTGGGCGTTCACGGCGGGACGGCCGGGCTTAAGGCCTGGAGCCCCGGCCGCTATCGGACACTGGACCTGACGCACGACGGCACGATCCAGGACGATGCGCTCTGCTACGACGTCTTCTCTCAGGCGGCACAGGCCGTGCGCAGCCCTTCGGGGATCGATCCGATGGGCGGCCTCCTTGTGGAGCGGGTCTTTGCGATTGGAGCCTCGCAGTCCGCCCATCGGCTCGTCAGCTATCACAACTCCATCCACCCGCTGGCCGGTGTTTTGGATGCATTTGTTCTCACGGTGGGCGGCGGACGGCTTCGCACCGATCTGGGCGTGAAGGTGTTCCAAATCCTGAGTGAAACGGACGTCGCCAGGGGGGCCATTCGCCAGCCGGATTCGGACCATTTCCGGAGGTGGGAGGTGGCGGGAACCGCCCACCTCGACTACTATCTGCGGCAACAGCTTGCACCACTGAAACGTCGGGACCGCATGGCTGCATCATCTGCTGCCCGGTGTGACCTCCCGCCGTTCAGCCGCATCCCGTTCCATTTCGCCGGAAACGCCGCCATTGACCACCTGGTCCGCTGGGTGAAAGACAATATTTCGCCGCCCGTAGCGCCGGAAATCCGGATCGCGGAGTCGGGCCCGCCGATCGTCATCGCGCGAGACGGGTCCGGGAACGCGCTCGGCGGCATTCGACTGCCGCAGCATGAGGTTCCCACCGCCGCCAACACAGGCGTCAATTCGGGCCCGGGCTTCTGCCGCGTGTTCGGCTCTTACCAGCCATTTGATGATGCGGCTCTCCGCGCACGGTATCGCGATCACGAGACGTACGTTCTACAGGTAATCCAGGTGGCGCTCGACGATGTCGCGGCCGGTTTCATGGTGGCGGCGGACGCGCAGTCGACTATTCGGGACGCGCTGGCATCCGGCATCGGCGGTCCCAGCGCACCGTGCACCCCCGGAAACCCCCGCTCCGGGGTTGCTTCCGATCAACGCGGGGAGTAGCGTTGGGTTCGAGAAGGATCCGGCGCGTAAATTCGTTGGGAGGATCGTTATGCTTAGCGCGTGGATTCGCCTTTTTGTACTATCGTCGGTTCTACTCCCGATCTGCCGGATCGGCACGGCCCAGGTCGCCACGGCGCGTCTGGAGGGTGTCGTTCAGGACGCCTCGGGCGCGGTTGTGCCCGGCGCCAAAGTCTCGGTGGTCAATGACCGGACCCGGGTGCGGATGGATACGCCGGGCAGTCCCGAGGGCCTGTTCGCGTTTCCGTCGCTGCCGCCCAGCGTCTACACGCTGAGCGTCGAAGCCGCTGGGTTCCGCAAGGCGGTGGTGTCCAAGCTCGAGCTCACTGTCGGCGCCACGGTCTGGGAAACCATCAAGCTGGAGGTCGGCGCTGTGACCGAAAGCGTGACGGTGCAGGCCCCCGCGGAGCGCGTCCAGATTTCCGATGCCCAGATCGCGCGCGCCATCACGCTGCGGGATATCGACGTGCTGCCGCAACTCGGACGCGGGCCGATGATTTTGGCTGTCTTCAATCCGGGTGTGCAGATTGACCCCAATGAGCGCTCACTATCCCGCGTGAACGGCACCCGCCAGGGATCCGCCAACTCCAAGCTGGATGGCGTCGATGTCAACGAGGCGTTCAACCCGCGCCTGGTCTTTCCGACGACCGCCCAGAACACGGACTCTATCGAGGAGTTTCGCATGGTCTTGAGCGGCGGCAAGGCCGAGTACGGCCGCAACGCGGGAGGACAGATCGAGCTGATTACCCGGTCGGGCACCAACACCTTCCACGGCAATGCGTTCGAATACCTGCGCAACACGGCGCTGAACGCCAACACGTTTTTCGGCAACTCCTCCGGTCTCGAGCGCCCGGTGTTTATTCTTAACAAGTTCGGCGGCTCGCTGGGCGGGCCGATTCGCCGCGACCGCACCTTCCTGTTCGGCAACTTCCAGGGCGCGCGCACCGCCCGCCAGATAGTCCGCAACCGCAGCGTGCTGACGCCCGAAGCCAAAGCCGGCCTCTTCCGCTGGAAACCGCCGGGCAGCACGGAGATCCGGATCTTCGACGTCATCGCCAACGATCCGCGCCACACGGGCATTGACCCGAAAGTCGCCGAGATCCTCAAGCTTCTCCCCGACCCCAACAACACCGATATTGGTGACACGCTGAACACCGCGGGCTTCCGCTTCAACAATGCCGCGGTCAGCAGCCTGGGTGACAACAACGACGAGTTCACGATCAAAGCGGACCACAACCTGTGGAGCGGCCACCGCGTGTTCTTCCGCTGGACGTGGGATCACCCCTGGTTTATCGACAGTGTGACCGGCAGCGATGCCCCCTTCCCCGGCCAGCCGCACGGCACCCAGGGCGGACACCGCTGGGCCTATGCGATCGGCTCGGACTGGTTCATCACCGCCCGCGTGGTCAACGAACTGCGCGCCGGCTACAAGCGGTACGGCTGGGACTGGCGCCGCCCGGCGCGCCTGCCCGGCCCCATGCTGCTGGCCAACTCCTGGACCGACCCGCTCCTTCCTTTGTTCCCTCAGAGCCGCCAGCAAGCGGTGCGGCAGATCACCGACAGTCTCACCATCGTCCACGGCAAGCACACCTTCAAAGGCGGCCTCGACTGGCGCTTCACCGGGCAGTGGAGTTCTAACGACCTCGGCATCTGGCCCAACGTCACTTTCGCCAACACGGATGGAAATGCCCCGCCCGCCATCGGTCCTTCCGGTGCTGCGGTCATCTCCCCTGCCGACCGCCAGCGCTTCGAGAACCTCTACAACGACCTGCTGGGGCGCGTGAACCGGGCCACGCAAACCTTCTACAGCGACCTGGAAAAGTTCCAGCCGGCCGGCACCCCTCGCGTGCGCGATCACCGGTTCCGCGAGTACGGCTACTTCTTTCAGGACGACTGGAAGCTCCATCCGCGCCTGGTCCTGAACCTTGGCGTCCGGTACGAGTTCTTCGGCGTGCCCTTCGAAGTAAACCGTTTTCAAGGTGCCGTGGACAAGGCCGCCCTCATCAACCACACTGCCCAATTCGCGGATCTCACCGTCCGCCGCAGCACCAGGTGGTACGACAACGACCTCAACAATTTCGCCCCTCGAATCGGCTTTGCCTGGGATCTGACCGGCGCCGGCAAGACGGCGCTCCGAGCCAGTTGGGGTGTCTTCTACGACCGGCTCATCGGGGGCGCCAGCAACTTCGTGGACGGGAACACGCCCGGCTTCTCCCAGGACGTACCCGTGTATCCGAACCTGGTGTCGGGCGCAGACATCCGCGTCAGCGACGGCATCCCGTCGCCTCAACAACCAGCCGCTCCCGTGTTGCGACCGCCAGCGGACCGCTCCAGCAACATCTTTCTGTTCGCCCCCGGCCTCCGCACCGGCTACGTCCAACACTACAGTCTCACGCTCCAGCGCGAGTTCTTTCGCAACACCGTCATCGAGGCAGGCTATGTGGGCACTCACGGCGTCAAGCTGTTCATGGATCTGAACCTCAACCAGCCCCGCATTTACGAGGGTTTCCTCGACTCTTTTCGCGAGCTCCAGGTCCTTCGCGCCCGTACCCCCGCCGCCAACACGCTTGTCCGCATGTTCGGTTCACCCACAGCGGCCATCGCCGGCATCGGAGGAGCCAACATGCTTGACCAGGGCGCCGCGGGCAGAGCCGCCGAATCCATGGACCGCACCAGGTACGGCTCCTATGCCGCTGCCGGGGTGTCGGACTTCTACCTGCGCAACTTCCCCCAGTTCAATCAGCTGATCGTTGGCACCAATGACGGCCGCTCGTACTACGATTCGTTTCAGTTGAGCCTGCGCCGCCAGGCCGGCGCCCTGAAGTTTGCCGCAAACTACACCTTTTCGAAGTCGATGGACAATATCTCGGTGGACGGCAATGGCTTCACCAGCCCGATCGACAACTCCAACGTTCGGCTCAACCGCGCCCGCGGCGACTATGACATTCCGCATGCGTTCAACTCGAGCTTCATCTACACGCTGCCCATCGGCAAGGGCCGCCATGTTGCGGGCAACGCTCCGCGCTGGGTGGACTCGCTCGCCGGCGGCTGGGATGTCGGCCTTCTCACAATGTGGCAGAGCGGCCGCGTGCTCACCTATCTTTCCGGCCGCGCCACGGGTCCCACGGCGAACAGCAGCTATGTGAACTACGCGGGCGACCGCAATATCGGCAGCGTGATGCGCAAAGGCGACGGCGTCTACTGGCTCACTCCGGAGGAAATCGGCGGCTTCACCTACCCTGCGGCCGGGGAGATCGGGACGGGCGGCCGCAACGCTTTCCGTGGGCCCAGGTACTTCAACATAGACATGTCCTTGGTGAAGAAGTTCACGATCACGGAGCGGCACTCGGTCTCGTTCCGCGCCGAGGCCTACAACCTGTTCAACAATGCCAACTTCGACGCGCCGAACGCGAACCTGGCATCACCTGCCACCTTCGGAAGAATCAGCAGCACCACCGTGGGGAACGCCCGCATCCTCCAGATGGCTTTGCGGTTCGAGTTCTGAGTTCAACTCCCGCGCCGGCGTAGCTTCAATGGACGGATTCGCGCGCAGCGGATATCGCCACAGTGCGCCGCAGTTTCAACATGATCTGGCGTAGAACCGTCAACATGATTTGGCATGCTTGGGCTCCCTTGCCAGCCGCTTTGCTTGCCGGGCCGGAACCTCTGCTGTCATGTCCCCGCTTTTTGTTTTCAACCGTGGGCCTCGCGGCTGTAGGTTGTCAATTCGTTGTCAATTCTCATCGAGGACGGCACACTTGTCTATGCCTTCACCACCAACCGCACCCGTCGCTCTCGACAAAGCGTACGGACTCGCCCTTTGGCTGATCGCGAAGACCGGTGCTATGCCGCGCGCTCACCGGTTCACACTCGGCGACCGCATCTATTCCCAATCCCTCGATCTCGTCACGACCCTTACGCAAGCCACCTTCAGCCGGGACAAGTCGCGCGCCCTGGAAACCGCAAGCGATCGAGTCAATTCCCTTCGCATTCTTCTTCGCCTGGCGAAAGACATCCAGCTCTTTTCATTCGACGCCTACACCTACGCTACCGGGCTCCTCGACGAGATTGGCCGCATGATCGGGGGATGGAGGAAGTCGCAATGAACCCGCTGTGGACCGAACTGACATCTCTTCGAAACCTATTCGACGCCGCGTACCGCGCCGCCGACGGCAAGAAGTCGCGGCCCGATGTCGCCGCCTTCCGGGCCAACCTCGAACCCGAACTGTACCGCCTCCAACGCCAACTCGCCGGCGGATCCTACCGGCCGGGCCCCTACTACACCTTCCGCATCGTCGGCCCCAAGCCGCGCCTGATCTCCGCCGCGCCTTTCCGGGACCGCGTGGTGCACCACGCTCTCACGAATATCGTGGAGCCGATCTTCGAACGCCGTTTTGTTCCCTACTCGTTCGCCTGCCGCGCAGGCTTCGGGACTCACAGAGCCCTGGCCCACGCCCGGCGCGCTTGCGCGCGGTACTCGTGCGTCTTGAAACTGGATGTCCAAAAGTACTTTCCGTCCATTGACCATCAAATTCTGGAAGACCTGCTGGCCCGCTTGATCCACTGTCCGGATACGCTCCGTCTCATCAACCTCATCATCGCGAGTTCCAATCCGCCGCAGGAAGTGCTCCACTATTTCCCCGGCGATACTCTTTTCACTCCGCACGAGCGCCGGCGCGGGCTGCCCCTCGGCAACCAGACGTCGCAGTTTTTCGCCAACGTCTACCTGAATCCCATGGATCACATGATCGTCCGTAATCTCCGCCCCGGCGCCTACGCACGCTACGTGGATGACTTCCTGCTGTTTTCCGACAGCAAGGAGGAACTCCACGAAATGCATGGTCAGATCCGCGAGTTCCTGGAAGGCTTTCGCCTGACGCTGCATTCTGGCAAGAGCCGCGTTTATCGGTGCCGCGACGGTTTCCCGTTCCTCGGCTTTCGGCTGTTCCCCACCCATGCACGGCTGGCGCGGCCCAACGTGGTCCGGTTCCGGCGGCGGCTCCGCCGCCTTCACGCGGATTACCACGCGGGCCTCATCGACAAGGAAACGGTGACTCAATCGGTGCAGGCGTGGATCGGGCATGCCATGCACGGCGACACGTGGCGGCTGCGCGAACAGATCTTCGACGCATTCCCGTTTCTTGCCGCTCAGCCTCGCAGAGGCGTTTAATCAAATCAAGAACGCCCACCGCCCCAAATGACGCGGCCCTGGCCGCGAGCCGAGCCCAAGACCAGGGCCTGTTGTTGTTTGACGCAAAGGTGCCCGCGTCTGGACCGCGGCCCGGAAGTGGAGTCGCACGCTCCCGCCGATTCCTCGGCGGGACTCTGGCACCAGGCGGTTACGCCTGTTCCACATCCCCCGGCCACCCGGAACCCCAGATTTTGATTCTGTTCGTCCGGTTGGTTGTTGTTGCGATACGACGAACGCGCGTTCCTTCGATTATTGTTGAAGGAACCGCCCCGCCACACGTGATGACCGCGTTCCGCGTCCGAGTATACCAGGGTTGTCCAACGGCGGATCCACCCAAAAAATTCCCCCGAGGGGGCTTGCCCCCTCGGGCTCCCCCCACACCGTTTTCTCCGCACTTCGTCAAAGCAAAAGAGAAAAAAATCAAGTGATTCCCCCGGCCACCCGGAACCCCAGATCCTGAACCTGCCCGACCGGTCGGAGGCTGTCGCGAAACGACGAACGCGCGCTCCTTCGATTAACGTCGAAGGAACCGCCCCGCCACACGTAAGTCCCGCTGCCCTTGGACCACTCCGATGCCGTCCACTCGAGCACATTCCCGATCATGTCGCAGGCGCCATCCGCGCTCGCGCCGGATGGATACAATCCCACCGGCGTCGGATGCCCGATTTTGCTCTCGTCATAATTCGCGCGCGAAGGATCGATGTCGTCGTTTCCCCAGGGGTACTTCGTGCCATTCGGGCCACGGGCGGCGCGTTCCCATTCCTCCTCGGTGGGCAGCCTTCCGCCCGCCCACGCGCAGTATGCCGCAGCCTGATGCCACGTCACTCTCACGACGGGCCGATTCGGATGCTCCTGCTGCTCGTCCCAATTCTCCGGTTCGCGGTTCGGCGCGCTCCCTTCCTCCACAAAAGTCAGATACTGCGCCACCGTTACCGGGTACTTCCCGATCCGGAACGGCGCCAGGTTCACCTCGCGAAGCGGCTCGTTTCCCCGCTCCTCCTCATCGTAGTTCCGGCCCTTCGGATCCTTTTTCTGCGCCCCGATCCAGTAGTTCCTCACCCGCGGGATCGTCACCCACTCGTGTTTGGTGAGCCGCGGGTCGCCCGCCTGCCCCAGGGCTTCCGCTGCCGCGAGCCTGTCCTTGAACGGCACGATCTTCGACTTCTCCGCGTCGAAGATATCCATCACCAGCCGCAACGATTCGCCGTAGCGCCTGTCCGATACCGTGTATCCCACCAAATCCGGCAGCAGCGCACCGATCAATCCCACGCACTTCGCGCG
>JBJXGR010000262.1:0-16461 GCA_046160045.1 Bryobacteraceae bacterium | reverse complement strand
ATCGGCTCCTTCAGGTCGTTCACCGCCAGCACTTCCCACTCGCCCGACGCTTTCAGGACGTTCACTTTCCCTTCCTCGCTGGCGATGTAAACCTTGCCGTCCGAGGCGACCGGGGAGGAGTAATAGCCGTCCAGAGCGCCCGTCAGCCGCGCCTGCTTCAAGACCTCGCCGGTGCGGGGATCGAGGGTGGTGGCAATGCCGCCCGTCTTGACCAGAAACAGGGCATCGCGATACAGCAGCGGCGTCGGCACATCGGGCAGCGACTTGCGATAACGCCAGAGAACATGGGTCGCCGTGACATCGCCGCGGCCGCCGAGTCTCACTGCCGTCGTAGTGTTCTGCGCCCCCCGGCGCGCGCGGAAGAACATCCAGTCGCGGGCGTTCAGAAAGCCGTCCCGGTCCAGATCGATGGCCTGCCACGTGCCGGTCGGCTGATACGGCTTGGGAAGTTCGTCCTGGCTGAAACGCCCGTCGCCGTTCTTGTCGCATTCTTTCAGGGCCTGTTCAAACTCCGGCAGATCGTACTGCTCGCCCGCGTCGCCGCCGGGCGCCCAACCATTGAAGTAGACGACGCCGTCTCCCATCACAGGAGCGGACTTCACCTGCCAGGTCAGTCCTCGCGCCCACCAAAGCTTCTTGCCTGTCGCCACTGAGTAGCCGGCCAGCATATACGAACCCGGCACGATGATCTCGGCCTCGCCGTCCTTCGGCCGCCAGAGGGCGGGAGTGGAGAAGCCATGAGTCACCTCGGGACGCTCCGTCTTCCAGAGGGTTTTGCCGTCGCGGGGATCAAGGGCCAGCAGAAACGATTCCAGGTTCTGGTCGCACACCATGATCAGCTGGCCATCCGCCAGGATCGGCGATGCCGCCATGCCATGCAGGTTGGTGAACGGACCGAGCGGTTTGCGCCACCGTTCCTTGCCGTCCGCATCGAACGCCACCAGGCCCAGATCTCCGAAGAAGACGTAGACACTGCGGCCGTCCGTGGCGGGACTCGACGACGCCGGGTCGTTGAGCTTATGAAGAGCTTCCGCACGGTCGGCCTGGATCGAGCGCCGCCAGATCACTTTCCCGGAGGCGCGATTCAGGGCGAACACGAAACGCTCGGCGCCGTCGGCTCCGGTCAGGTAGATCCGGTCGCCTGCCAGCACGGGGGACGAAGCGCCTCGCGGCAGTTCGGTTCTCCAGACCAGGTTCCGGCCTGGCCCGAACTCGACGGGCAACCCGGACTCGTTGGCGGCGCCGGCGGCGTTGGGCCCACGGAATTGAGGCCAATTGACGGCCATCAGCAGGAGCAGCCAGGGAGTCATGCGAGCCGGTTCCTCCTCACGGTGGAGAACATTGGCGTTACTTATACCACAATGCTGATTCGGCCGGCCCCGATGGTATATCTTGGTGCGATGCGGTTGTTCCTTCTCACCGGCTGTTTCGCCGCGGCACTGGCTGCGCAGCCCTACGATTTGCTCATCAAAGGGGGCCGCGTCATCGATCCGGCGAACCAGATCGACCGCATCGCCGACGTCGCCGTGTCGCAGAAGAAAATCGCCAGGGTGGGCGAAAACCTCGCTGCCACCGACGCGAAAAAAGTAATCGATGCGCGCGGGCTGTATGTCGTACCCGGCCTGATCGATCTGCACGCGCACGTGGTGGGCTACGAAGGTTCCATCTTTCCCGACGACAGCGCGCTCCCTGCGTGCACCACTACCGTTGTCGACGCCGGCGGCGCGGGTTGGCGCTCGTTCGATGAATTCAAGGCCCACATCATCGATAAGTCGCGCACGCGAGTGTTGTCGCTTATCAACATCGTCGGGCACGGCATGCTGGGGGCCCGCTACGAAAGCGATACCGAAGACATGGACTCGGCCAAGACCGCCGACAAGATCAAGCAGTATCCCGGCGTGATCGTCGGCATCAAGACAGCGCACTTCGCGAAGCCGGGATGGACGGCCATCGACCGCGCCGTGGCCGCGGGCAAGATGGCGAATGTCCCCGTCATGGTCGACGATAAGATCACGACGGGCAGCCAGCGCACATCGGCGGAGAAACTGCTCCAGCATATGCGCCCCGGCGATATGCACACCCACACATTCAACGACCGGCAACTGGAAGTGGTCGACCGGTACACGGGCAAGGTTCAGCCCTGGATCTGGGAGGCGCGCAAACGCGGCGTCCTGTTCGATATGGGGCACGGAGGGGGCAGTTTTCTCTGGCCGGTGGCGACCAAAGCGATGGAACAGGGCTTCGCGCCGGATACGATCTCGACCGACCTGCATGCGACGAGCATCATGATCCAGCAGGCCGATATGACCAACTGCATCTCGAAGCTCATGAATCTCGGCATGACCCTACAGGACGCGATCGCCAAGTCGACCGTCGCGCCCGCCAAAGCGATTCGCATGCAGAACGACCTCGGCGCCCTTGGCGTCGGACGGGCGGCCGACATCGCCATTGTGCAGTTGAATCAGGGAGTCTACGCGTTCAAGGATGCCTGGGGCAAGAAATTCATCGGCAAACAGAAGTTGGACTGTATCATGACCGTCCGCGCGGGAGCGGTGGTCCACGACGCCAACGGTCTCGCATTCCCCGAGTGGGGCTCCGCTGGCAGCTACGAGGTGATTCCATGAGTCGCGCGGTTCTCCTGCTGTTGATGGCGCTTCCCGCCGGCGCGCAGCCTGTGTACGATCTCCTGATCAAGAATGGGCATGTGATCGACCCGGCGTCCGGCCGCGATGGGCGCACGGATGTCGCCGTGACCGGAGGGACGATCGTGCGTGTGGCCCGGGATTTATCGGGCTCTCAGGCAAAGAAAGTGGTGGACGCCACCGGATACTACGTAATGCCCGGCCTCATCGACATCCACACCCATCTCGACACGTTCGGCCCGCCGTTGAGCCTGAATGCAGACCACCAGAATCTCCGCAACTGCGTCTGCACCGCCGTGGACGCGGGCACCACCGGATGGAAGACGTTCGAGCGTTTCAAGAAACAGGTGGCGGATCCCTCGCGCGTTCGCGTCCTGGCCCTGCTGAACATCGTGGGATCCGGCATGTACGGCCCGAAGGTGGAGGACAACGTCGAGGATATGGATCCGGAGGCCACGGCGAAGATGGTGAAGAAGCACCCGGACATTCTGGTGGGCATCAAGACGGCGCATTTCTCCCTGCTGACGTGGGATGCGATCGACCGCGCCACCAAAGCCGCCGAGCTTTCGAACACCATCCTGATGGTCGATTTCTGGCCAAAGCCCGGCCGGGAGTTTCGAGACATCCTCAAGCGGATGCGGCCCGGAGACCTCTATACGCATACCTACGGATCGCCGGTCATCCTGCTGGACGAGAATAAGCGGGTTCACCACTACGTGTGGGAAGCGCGCCGCCGAGGGGTCCTGTTCGACGTGGGCCACGGAGCGGGCAGTTTCTGGTTTCGCATCGCGGCGCCGGCGACCGGGCAGGGCTTCTGGCCGGACACCATCTCCACCGATATTCACAAGAACAGCATCATGCTGCCCCAGGCGACGATGCCGATGACGATGTCGAAGTTCCTGAACCTCGGCATGCCGCTGAACCAGGCGGTGGAGAAGAGCACGATCGCACCCGCCCGTTCGCTTCACCTGAACGGCCTCGGCACGCTGAGGGAGGGCGCGGTGGCCGACATCGCCGTGATGAAACTGGATCGAGGCACGTTCGCGTACCTGGACTCCGGGCGGGGGAAGCTGACCGGCAACCAGCGACTCCGGTGCGCGCTCACCGTCCGCGCCGGGAAGGTGGTTTGGGACAACGACGGCCTGTTCGCCGAGGAATGGAAGAACGCGGGACCGTACAGCAATTTCAAGTGAGTGGGCGCGTCCGCGGCACTAACGGGGCCAGCGGATTGATCCAACGCAGGCCGTTGAATCGCGCGAAATCGCCGTCGCTCGAGCAAAGTGCCAGTCCGTGTTCGATCGCCAGTGCCGCCAAATGAGCATCCGGGATCAACTTCGGTCCTCGGGCCAGATTGGCAAGTAATCCGGTCAGAAGCGATCGGTGGGTAGGGCCTGGAACCGGGATCCAAGCGCATTCACAGTCGAGCCACTCTTCGACATGCCGCCACGCCACTTTTAGCGATTGCGGACGCGCAAAAACCCTTGGGTTCGTCACGATTCGAACATAGGCCAGTAAGCTTTGCCAGGGGAGCCCAACCCGCGTGTTGCCGCTCAATTGGGTGTCCAACCAGTTCCGCGACTGGTCGTGCCGCTCCGAACGGGGATCCGTGGCGTAGATCAGGATGTTGGCGTCGACGAGAATCATCGACGTGGACGCTCTTCGTTCTCGACGTCATCCAGCACCTCCCAAATGTTGTCCAGGTTCGGAATCCGGCATGGCCCCATGTCGATCGGCTTCGTTCGAAAGGGCCTTCGCATTTTAGGACGGCTCAGTTCGCTCAAGCCGCGCCGCAAGGCGGAATTGACGGCTTCCTTGAAACTGAGATCCTCTCTGGCCCGCCAGGCTTCAAGCTGCGCGGCAACGTCGTCGTCGAGGCTGAGAGTGGTCCTCATACATCACAGCATGACATAGTTGATGTCTTGATGTCTTCCGGACTACTCACCCCAGCAGATCGAGGATCGCCTTACCCTTGCCATCACGGGTGACGTGCACGGGGCGCTGCTCGACTTCGTACGCAAGGTCCGCGGGGATTCCCAGCGTGCGGTAGATCGTCGCATGGAGGTCTTCAATCCGGACCGGGTTTTCGATGGTCCGGCACGGCCGTTCCTCGGCCGTCTTGCCGTAGAGGAACCCTTTCTTCACACCGCCGCCAATCATGAGGGCGCTGCCTGCGTCGGTGAAGTGCCTATGCATGCCGAAATGCTTGAGTTCGGTCAGCCGGTCCGGAACCTTCACCTGATCCTTGACGGGTTTGTCCGGCTTGCCTTCGGTGAGCATGTCGCGGCCGAACTCGCTCGCCAGCACGATCAGGGTTCGGTTCAGCAACCCGCGCTGCTCCAGGTCAAGCACGAGTTGAGCGATGGGCGCGTCGATCTGCCGCTTCATGTCCAGGGCCCGCGTGTGGCCGTTTTCGTGAGTGTCCCAGTTCTTGAAGGGAATGTACTCGGTGGTGACTTCGACAAAGCGCGCGCCGGACTCCACCAAACGCCGGGCCAACAGGCAACTGAGTCCGAATCGTCCGGTGTTGTACGCGTCGTAGATCTTTTTCGGCTCGAGCGACAGGTCGAACGCCTTGGCCGATGGCGAGGTGAGCAGGCGGTGCGCGGACTCGAGCGAGCGCAGAATCGACTCCCGCTGATGCCCGCCGCCGTTCCGGAAGACGGGATCCTGCTCGGCGAGTTTGAGGAACACCTCGTGCCTGCGCGCGAAGCGCTGCTGGTCCATCCCCGCGGGCGGACGCACGGCGCTGGCTGCGTCCTCGGGATAGGGAATCAGAAACGGTCCGTACTCGGTGCCGAGAAAGCCTGCCGTGTGGAACGCCTTGACCGCATCGCTCTCGCCCCCGATTTCCAGGTTCTGCCCGATGTCGATAAAGGGCGGCATATCCGGGTTCCTGGGCCCGAGCGTCCGGGCGATCACTGCGCCGAGGTGGGGCATCGCCACCGTCTGCGGTGGCGCGTAGCCGGTGTGCCAATGAAACTGGTGCCGCGAGTGCAGAATAAAGCCGAGGTCTCCAGCCTGATAGGAGCGGATCAACGTCGCCCGATCCATGACGCGGCCAATCCGTTCGAGTCCCTTGGACAGCTTGATGTTGTCGACGGCGGTGTCAATCGGCGCAAACGTGCTGAGCACGCGGTCGGGCGACATCCCCGATTCGAAGCCGGCATGCCGCTTGGGATCGAATGTCTCCGTTTGCGCCATGCCGCCGGCCATCCAAAGGAGGATCATCGAGTCGGCCGTGGGTTGGATTGTGGCACCCGCAGCCAGTTGGCGTGGCGCTGCGCCGGCCAGAGCCGACAAGGCAGCCCCGGCGGAGATATTCAGGAAGCCGCGGCGGCTGACGGCGTCGAGAGCCCGGCACTCGTCACGATTCCACATCAGTGCCTCCTTCGGACCAGATCTTGTTGTTGGACGGTCATCGCCAGATACTCTTCGGTCTCGGCGGCGGTGAACCGCTCGGGAGCGAAGGCGGTCACGTCGATGTGCGTCTTTCCATCCGCTACGAACTCAGCCAGCAGCAACCCGCTGACCGGATTGTAAGCAAATCCACCCGAATGGAAGGCGAGACCCACAAACAACCCGGGCACGGCCTTCACCGGTCCGAGAACCGGTTCCCCATCCATTGCAAAACCGATCAGGCCGACCCGCTCCTCTTCCCATTCGACGGAGTCCAGCAGCGGGACATAAGACCGGAAGGAGGCGCGAAGCTGATCCCGCAGGGCGGGCGGAGCGTCCACCTCGCTCAGATGAAACTCGCGCGAAGTGACACGATACTCTTCACGTCCGGCCGTCTCGATTCCAGCCAGCATACGGCCTCCGGCGGCGGGCCGGATGTAGCCCCCGAACGGATTCGCGTTTACGGCAGGAACGTGCAGAGGCTCCGGCAACGGCCGGGTCACGTATCGCTGATGCACGACCGTCTTGACCGGCAGCCTGACGCCGACATCGCTCAACACGATGTTGGTCCAGGAATACAAAGTCGAGATGATGGCGTCGGCGCCGATCTCTTCAGTTGCGGTGCGGACGGCGGCCAAGCGCCCGCCTTCCATACGGAAGCCGGTTGCGGCCTGGTGTTCCCGGATCTCGACGCCCAGCCGGCGGCACCCGGCGGCCAACGCAGGCAGGTATTCGTCCGGTTCGCTGTATCCGCCGAGGGGATCGAACAGGCCGATGAACTCGTCGCGCGGTTTCAGCTGCGGCCAGGCCTCGCGCATTTCGTCCGCCTCGAGGATCTCGTACGGCGCGCCCAGGCGATCGTACAGGGGCAAGAGACGTTCGCGCTCCAGCCACGAAGCCGGATCGAACAGGTTTAGGCACCCGACGTCCTGAAACCGGTATCCCTCGAGTTCGTGGGAGAGTTCACGATACCTCCGCAGCGCCGTCTGGCGGGCGCGGACTCCTGTCTCACTCCAGAGGAGGCCAGTGATGATGGCGGCGGCGCGACGGCTGGACCCGTCGCCGACCGGCCCCTTGTCGAGAACGATGATCCGTCCGAATTTCTTCAACGCGAGGTGATACGCGGTGCTGAGGCCGGTGACCCCGGCGCCGAGAATGATGGCAGTTGGTTGCATGATTTATCGAATGACCTGGAATTCCGGCAACATGGTAACGCACCACAGCAGATCGGCCAGACCGTCGGGACGGTTGCCGCCGGAGAGCAACCGGCGCGCCAGGATCGCTTCGCCGTCATTCGGCCGCCGGCCCAACGCGTGGCGATAAATCCGCTCGGTCAACGATTCGGCCGTGAATGGACCATGAGGCGGGTCGACTGGGACATCACCCGTCACCCGCACGAGGCGCTCCATGTCGGGAGCGGCAGGAAACACGAAGAAGCGAATGCGGGGGCTGATGTCGGAAGCGAGCGACTCTTCCTCCACGCCCACGATCGCGCGGAAGCGCGTGTAGCCTTTGCCTTCGATGTCGAGCACGAACTCCGACGGCGCCTTCACCCGGATCGCATCGGAGAATCGGAGGTTGCGCATCTTTCCGGGAATCGCATCCTTCACGACCGGCACTTCACCGTGCGGGCCGGCGAAGCGCGCATTCGCCCAAACCGCCTTAACGCGCTCGGGCGAGTAGGAATCCACATCAATGACGATGAGCCGAAGCTGCTTCAGGCCGCTGATGCCGATATCGACCGTGGTCGAGTCCGCTCCGATCCGACCGCTGTCGAACAGATTCTCGGGGGCGGGCGGCAACTCACCCAACATGCGCCGCGCGGCGCGGCGAAGCATGCGCGTGTAGGTCTCCCCGTTGGTAAGTTCCAGTGCCTGGAGTGTCGTTGACTCCTGGTTGCGCTCCGTGAACACCTGGTCGCGAATCGGGCGGCCCATCGCCCGCGTGAGCGGACTCGCGGCCAGGCGCCAATCGCGGACGCGTTCGGCCACCGTGCCGGCCGGCGTGATGCGCGCCCTCCATTCCCCGGTGATCGAACTCACGGCGTCGGTGAACTGCTCTCCGGTCAGACGCCGCATGACCGGGCCGCGAAACGTGTACTGCTCCTCGCCTGCCTTTGGCGAATCCACCGCCGGAAGCTGGTAGGCGCGCGAGGTCATGATGCGCCTGATCAGACCCTTCAGGTTGTAGCCGCCAGATCGGAATTCGCAGGCCAGCGTATCCAGCAACTCCGCGCTCCATGGCTCGGCGTCCATGTCATCGGCCGGTTCGACGATGCCCCGGCCCATCAGGCGCTTCCAGAGGCGATTGACGATTGTGCGCGGGAACCTCCCGTTCTCCGGGGTGGTGAACAGCGCCGCCGCCCACTGCCTGCGCTCGATCAGCGCCAGTTCGTCAGGGACGCTGCCCAACTCCGGATACAGGAACTGCGGCTTGGCGATCAAGCCGGTTTTTGCGTCGCAGCGGACCATTTCCAGGTTGACGTCGGAGAAGAAGCTGGCCAGGCCGTAAGCGTCACTCAACTTCCACTTGCTCACAAAGCTGTCGTGACAGGAGTTGCACTTGAGGTTGACGCCGAGAAAGATCTGCGCGCTGTTCTGGGCCGCCTGGATCACCGGCAACTGGCTGGCGCTGACGTCCCCGCGCCAGTTGACGCCGGTGACAAACCCCTCGGGGTCGTTTTCGCGCCAGGGGCTGAGCAACCGCCGTGCGAATTCATCGTAGGGCAGGTTGTCGACCAGGGCCGGGTACAGCCATGCGGTGATCGATTTTCGCGCGCCGATGTAGTTGACGCCCTCATCGTTGCGCAACAAGTCGTTCCAATAGGTGATCCAGTGATCGGCGTAGTTCTTGTTATCGGCGAGGAGCCGATCGATCAGGCGATCGCGGCGGCCGGGCGAGGAGTCTTTGCGGAACTCGTCCTGCTGCTCGGGAGTCGGCAGCAGCCCCCACAGATCGAGATAGGCGCGGCGCAGGAAGACTTCGTCGGAGACCGGCGGCGGCATGGCGAGTCCGCTCGTCTCGAAGGTGCGCCGGATGAAAAGGTCGACCGTATCGCCTTTAGCCGGAGCGCACGACAAGGCGAGCTTGGGAATCCAGATGGGCCTGGCGGCGGCGGCGTTTTCGGTCTCGCGTGCTCCCTGGTCGATCCAGGCGCGAATGGTGGCGATCTCGTTGGCGGTGAGTTTTTCTCCGGCTGGAGGCATCACCGGTACGCCGTCTCCCTCGACGCGGCGCAGCAACAGGCTCCCGGCAGCGACGCCCGGGTTGACGACTTTGCCCGTGCGGCCGCCTTTCATCACATCGCGGTAGGTGGATAGGGAGAGATTGGAGAACCGCTTGTCGCCGCTATGACAGGAGAAGCACTTGGCCGCGAGGACGGGATGGACATCGCGGGCGTAGTCGATCTTGCGCTGCGCGGAGGCAAGAGACGCCGTCATCGCGAGAACGAACGCCACCAAGGGAGACAAAGGCATTTGTTGAGGAATATAGCACCCTGGAGCCAGGGCCTACTGGCCGCCAACGAGTTTCTTCAGTAGTCTCGCGGTCGTGTACCATTCGACCCTTGTCCCCTCAAAATCGTTGTCGTTGGACCACACTGGAATGCGAAGGTGAATGGCCAACGCCAGAATTTCGACATCGTCGGGATCGCGCTTGCCGATCTTCTTCTCAGCCAGGCGAACGGAGGCGGCGTATTCATCTCGTGAGACAATCCGCACTGGTAACGCTGCCATCGCCAGCAGCACCAACTCCAGACTCAGACGTTTCTTCCGTGCCAACTGCGCGGCATACTCCTGCACTTCCGCGAACGTAACTTCGGTAGTGAAGACATCTTCGACCTCGGGATGGCTGAGAACGGCATTGGCCCGCCCACCGAGGACGGCCGAGAGCAAGACGTTAGCGTCGGCTGCGAGCCGCACGCCGATCCTTTCGCCAGGACTCGAAGTCGGCCTCGATCTCCTCTTCACTCAAGCCGCGCTTCTTGATCTCCTTCCCCACCTCCGCACTCAACGTGGCGAACAGTTCCCTCTTGAACTCGATCGGAAACGTAGCCTCAGGCCAGGGGAAAAAGACTCCAGCCAGACGCCCGCGACGCGTCACAAGGATCGGAGACTTTGATCGCAGGAGGCCTGTTGCGTTGTCCCGAAACTCCCGTACGGTGCTGATTCTCATGTGGTCACCCCAGTGGCCATTTTAGCAGCCGGTATCCATTGTCCTGGAAAGAGGCGGTGGTTACTTGCGCTCGATCCGGCCGAACATCTGGCCGCCGTGACCTTTGCTCGACGACCATGTGCCGGCGTACTGGTCGCGATAGATCAACACGCGAGCCGTGAACGTGCCATGGCCGGGAATCGTTACGTCCGTCAGCGAAATGACCGGCGTGTCGCCCGCCCACAGGACCTTCACCGGAACCGGCACCGTATAGTCGTTGCCGCCATACTGGATGCGAGTGTGGATCAGCCACACGTCGCCCGGCATCCGAGTCACCTTGGAGATCGTGTAGCGATCATCCGCCAGCCTGTCATTCGATCCGGCGGAGAACTTGCCGATCAGCGTGGCGCCGGTCATGGTGTGTTCGAACTCCTGCTCCAGGCTGCGGCCTTGGCCGGCGCCCGGGCCGCTTCGGCAACCGGCAAGAAGAACTACCAGGCACGCGAGCCAGCGCATGATTCATCACTCCTTCATTCGCAGCTTCACAAAACGGATTCCCTGCCCGCTGGGTTGCACGCACCAAAGCACGAGCAGCAGCGTTCCGTCCGGCAGCAGCACCGCGGATGGCTCTCCAAACGCGAAGTCCGACCACTCGGTGTGGTCGGCGGACGAAGCGCTCAACGTCGCCTGCTCGGCGAGCCACACGGGTTGGTTGGACTCGACACCGAAGCCCGATTCGCCAGGCCGCACGACGGCAATCCAAACGCCGACCTCGCCGTGTTTCCGCTGATTGTAGATGAACAATGCCCGGCCGTCCGGCAACGGCGTCAGGGCCGTCGACTGACCCATGATCCCGGTGGAGCGTGTGGGCAGCCACGTGTTGCCTCCGTCGGAAGAAAGCGTGTACGCGTTCGGATACTCGGCGTTGCCGTCGTGGCTGACATGCCAGCAGGTGCCGAGCAAGCGCCCGTCGGAGAGTTCGATCACCCACGCCTCGGCGCCACCCGACTTCGGTTCGGCGAACCGCAGCATATCGGTGTGTCGCCACGAACGTCCCTTGTCGTCGCTGATCGCCGCCACCACGCGCTGTTTGTCCACAATCACCGAAGCGTCGAAGGTATTGTAGGGGGCGTAGCAGACGATCCACCGGCCTTGTCTGGTCACGGTGAGCGGCCCGGGCGCTTCCGCCGAACCGGGTCCGTCCATCGGCAAGTGTTCGGGGTCGGACCAGGCTGTTCCTCCGTCCACGGAGCGAGCCCACACCAGGTCGTTCTGCTTCAACCCCTGCGTCGCGTCCGACCAGAACGATTCGCCGGGCGTATCGATCGGCGTGCGGATGCCGTACAGAAACAAATCGTTGGCCCTGCTGCCGCTGATCGCGCAGAAGATCGACTGCTTACCGCTGAGGTGCGGCCAGATGGGTGTAGGGTCGCTCCAGGTGGCTCCGCCGTCTGCCGAGCGCGCGATCATGGCGACAAAATCGTTGACCGCTAGCTTCGACTGCACCACGAACGTGCACAGAATCTCGCCGCGATGATTCAGGGCGCACCGCGAACCCCCCGCCACAGCCGTGGCCGTACCGGGTTCGCGGCGCGAAACAAAGCCTTCCGCAACCGTCTCGAACGTCATGGGCGCGCCCACCGGGTTGGGCTGATGCCGGGAGCTTCGCTCCGCATGTTCGGAGGCTTGTTAGCGCCCCCATAGTCGCCCTTCCGCATGTTCCGGTCGAGGAAGAAAGGCCGGACCGCCTCTGGAAGTTTGGCGAGGTCCCCCGGATTCCAGGCGGGCAACTCTCCGACTGCCGGTCCTGCCCAGGCCGGACGATAGAGTAGCGCCAGCATCTCGCGTGCGTACGAGCCCACATTCGGGAAGTTTCCGTGAAACGCCCGATGGTTGAGCAGCACGGCGGAGCCCGCCTTGCAGGTGACCGCGATTTCCTCAGGGTGCGACTCGTAGCGGGTGTACGGGTTACCATCGGCGTGCATGCTGAGATGAGACCGTGGCACGACGCGGAAGGGCGAGACCTCCGCCGTCAGATCGTCCAGGTAATAGAGCACCCTGACCATCACGGGGCAACTCCCCTCGCTCCCGAAGATTTTCGATCCCCACGGTTGACCGTCCGTATGAAGGCTGATTCCCGGATGCCCCGGTTCGGAGCGTGCGTATCCATAGGTCATCAACACCAGGTCGTCCCCGAACAGCTCCTTCAGGAACGCGATCGTCGGCGGGTGCGCGATCAAATCGGTGATGTCCCCGCCTTCGAACTGAATGTTCGGGCGGCCCCGCTGAAACGGGCTGTAATCCACGGGCGTGGTCTCAAACAGCGCGGTTCTCTTCTTGAGCCGTGCCACGTGCTCCGGGCTGAGCAGGTCCGGAAGGACCAGGTAACCTTCCACTTCCAGAAATCGCATCCGCTCTCCCAGAGTCAGGGCGGACCAATTGGTAGTCGCAGTCTGCATAGATAATTCAGATTGTAGTCTAATGAGCACGATGGGTACCAAGAAGCTGGAAGGCAAAGTCGCGGTGGTGACCGGAGCCGCGCGCGGAATCGGGCGAGCCTGCGCGCTGGAGCTTGCGACGAACGGCGCGGACGTCGCCGTTAACGACTTCCGGGACACGGAGGAAGCCAGGGATGTCGTCCGCCAGATCGAAACCCTGGGACAAAAGGCGTTCTTCTTTCAGGGCGACGTCGCCGACCGTGCGCGCGACCGCCAGTTGATCGAAGAGACCGTCAGCCGCCTGGGGCGCGTCGACATCCTCGTCAACAACGCGGCGAAGGGCACCCGCAAGCAGTTTATCGACCTGGAGGTCGAGGACGTCGAGCGGACCCTCGGGGTGATCTTCTGGGGCGTCTTCCATTGCAGCCAGTTCGCCGCCCTCCAGATGATTCACCAGGGGCAGGGCGGGGCCATCATCAACATCAGTTCCGTTCACGCGGAGCGGCCCTATGGCGGAGCTTCCGACTACAACGCGGCCAAGGCCGCGATCAATCATCTGGCCCGTACGATGGCGGTGGAGCTGGCGCCGCACAAGATCCGCGTCAACTTCATCGAACCCGGCTGGATCGATACGCCCGGGGAACATATTTCGTTCGGCGACGAGATGATCGAGCGCGAGGGGAAGAAGCTGATGTGGGGACGTCTCGGCCAGCCTTCCGAGATCGCCAAGGGGGTGCTGTACCTGGCGTCTGATGATTCGTCGTACGTCACCGGCACTTGCCTGCGAATTGATGGCGGTTACGTTCTTCCGAATCCTAGGTGAAATATCATGATTCTCTTACAAAACGTAACGATTGTGGACGGAACTGGCTCGAAACCAAGAGCCGGTGACCTGTTGATTGACGGCGCCCGCATCGCGGAGGCCGGGCCGGTCGAGGCATCCGGGCAGTTCGAGACGGTAGACTGCACCGGGTTGCATGTTGTGCCGGGGTTCGTCGACGTGCACAGCCACAGCGACCACGAAGTCATCCGCCATCTGCCGAACAAAGTACTGCAGGGCATCACGACGGAGGTTGTAGGTAATTGCGGAATCTCCATGTTCCCGACCCATCCGCGCCACCTGCAGGGCAACGGTGAGCTGTTTGGCCGGCACCCGGAGAACGGCATGAACGGAGCCGGCGAGTACTTCGAGTCGCTCGAGAGCGGCGGCTCACGCGTCAACGTGGCCAGCCTGTTGGGCAACGGAACCCTCCGCGAGTACGTGATGGCCATGCGCGCCGATGCCGCCACGGAAGATGAGATGCGGAAGATGGAGCGTACGCTCGACCAATCACTGGAAGGCGGAGCGATCGGACTCTCGAGCGGCCTCAACATCCTGCCCAGCAGCTTTGCGTCGATCGAGGAGTTGATCCGCCTGTGCGGCACGGTGCGCAAACACAACGCGTACTACGCCACCCACATGCGCGACTACAAGTTCCGCGTGCTGGAGGCCATCGACGAAGCGATCGCGATCGGCCATGGAGCGGGCGTTCCCGTACAGATCTCCCACATGCAGGTCGTCGGGCAGAAGAACTGGAGCAAGCTCGAACCCGCGTTGGAACGTATTGAAACCGCCCGCGCCGGCGGCTTGGACATCGAGATTGACGCCTACCCCTATTTGGCCGGCTCCTGCTCGATCATCCAACTCCTGCCCGGCTGGTGTCAGGATGGCGGCGTGCCCAAACTGCTGGAGTGGCTGTCGTCGCCCACGCATCGGGACCGGATTGCGCGGGAGACCGACGACTACATGTCGAACACGTGGGACGACATTGTGATTTGTTACTTAAAGTCCGAAGCGAACCAGGCTCACGTGGGGAAATCGATCGCCCGCATAGCCGCCGAACGGGGCCGGCCCGCGCCCGCGACCGTCATGGACCTGCTGGAGGAGGAGAGCGGCTCCGTGTTTATCATCTCGTTCAACAACAACGAAGCCAATCTGGCCAGGGTGCTGTGCCATCCGCTGACTTCGGTGATCACGGATGGTCTGGTGACCGAAGGTCTGTCGCATCCGCGGACGTACGGCACGTATCCGAAGTTCTTTGGGGAGTACGTGCGCGAAAAGAAGCTGATGCCGTTGGAGCAGGCGGTGGTGAAGACCAGCGCGCAAGCCGCGCGCCGGTTCCGGATGCGCGATCGGGGGCAGTTACAGAAGGGCTGGTTCGCGGACGCGGTGGTGTTCGACGCGGCATCGATCGGGACGGAATCCGATTACCGCAATCCGGCGCGAGATCCGCACGGGATTCATCACGTGCTGGTGAACGGGCAGTTCGCGGTAAGGGACGGCAAGCTCACCGACGCGCGCGCGGGAGTGGCGGTACGGCACCAGGGGAATTAACGCCGTTGCGCAAGCTTGTGCGTCGTGCAGGATGCCCGGCGAGAAGCCTTTCCAAATCTTCGAATCGCGTATGGCAGGCCAAGGGTTAGAGCCTCCCCGACACCCCGCGCTTCTCGATGACCTGTGGATAAACTACAGAACCAAAAAGAAGTCAGCGGGTGAACAGGGCGACGCGGGCGCGATGGCCCCTGGACAGCTTTTCATCACTGGTGAACAGGACTGAATTCGTCGCCTCCGCCAAGGCGATGTACGCGGCGTCGTAGGCGGTGAAGTTGTGCCGCAGTTCCCACATGCGCTTTAGCAGGGGCGTGTGCGGGAAGCGTTGAGCGGGCAGCAACGCGAGTCCCGTCAATATCTGATCGCTTCGATGCGAATCGATCCGTTGACCGGCTACCAGATTTCTGATCGCGCTCACGACTTCCACGTCGAGCAGGTGCGGAGCAATGAATGATTCGTTGCGCCCGGCCAGATCGTGTCTCAGCGAATCAGCCAACGGCCCGTTCGTCAGCAGTTCTACAACGACAGACGCATCCAGAACAATCATCCGGCATCCCGAAGCTCGCGCACTGCCTGCGCGGCGCTCCGCTTGGTCGTGATCGGCCTGAGTTGCTCTGTGCGCTCCAGCCACTCGCGCATCGTCGGCCGTTCTACGACCCGCTCCAACTCCCTCTTGATCAGGTCCGACAGACTCATGCCCTCGCGAGCGGCGCGAGCTTTCAGCGTGCTGTGCACCTGTTCAGGAACGTCCCGCACCTGAATCATTTTCGACATGCGTTCAGCATATAAGACATGTGCTAAACATGTCAAGATGCCCGCTCCCGTGAAAGTGCCGCCGGGCGACGTTTTTTGTCGCCCGGCGGGCGCGTACAGCAGGGACCCGGCGCCACTGGAGGGTCGCGCCAAGCTCTCGCCCACCTTTCATCACCTTTGGTGGGCCGCAGGCCATGGGGCACTCCGTTGAAAAACCGCTCCTGGGCCGTGAACTCCTTGGCGCGGGAAGGGACCCCCTCGTTTACGGAGTTGTGAAAAAACGGGACATCCACCCCGTTTCCCGGTCGACGTTTCGTGGAGAATCAACGATTCGTGGCCGTGAAACGGGGTGAACGTCCCTGTTTTTTCACGGCTTCTTCCGCTCGGGGCTCGGAGCGCGTTTTTCATCACCTTTGGTGGGCCGCAGGCCCATGTGGCACTCCCTTCCGGTCGCGGTCTTCAGCAGGCATACCCGCTCCCTTCCGGTCGCGGCTCCGTCTTCAGCGGGAATGCCCGCTCCCTTCCGGTCGCGGCTCCGTCTTCAGCAGCCCCAGTTCGTTGGTGCTCGGCGACCCTTGCTACTCGACCAGCGTGTGGTGGAACATCTTCTTCCACTTGCAGGAAAGGACGTCGCCAGCGGTCTGGATGAGAGCTTCCAACTCCAGGCCGCTCGGCATGAAAATCACGCCCGCCTTACCTTCCAAGGTCT
>JBJXGR010000261.1:0-12373 GCA_046160045.1 Bryobacteraceae bacterium | reverse complement strand
CGGCGATTCGTCCGAACAGAATGCCGCGAGCCGCGCGGTCTCGATAGGGGTAATCCCGGCCACGCCGAAATGGATCTCGGCCGCACGCGCAGGAATGGAGGTGATCAAGCCAATGCCGATCCCAATGCAGATACATACTAAGCGCACATTCATGTGTTTCCTCTTTCCTCTGTAACTGCGACGTGGCGTAGAGGATTTATACCAGGCGGGCAAAAGAAACAACGGACGGGCCAGCGGGGGGATGGTGGAGCGAAGGCAGGCTTCCGCAAGCGCAGGGCGAGCGCCTTTCCCCAATCGGGCGGCGCCTGGCCGGGCTCGACGCAGCTTTCCATGCGACTTCTCTGATAGCTGCCGCACGACCAGGCAAGGTTGGCGGCGATCCAACCGATGATCTCCAGCGGCGCGCGTCCTTTGCGCGTCCGTATCAGCGGATGGCCGGGCAAATATCTTGATGAACTTCGTTACACACCTATGCCGAAATTCAGGGTTGCTGAACGCGCACTGGCTGGTGCGCCCGACAACGAAACTTGGGCGTAGAGCTCATCCTGTCGCGGGAGGCCCGGCGTGCCTGGAGGCGCGTTTCCGGGTACGACGCTGCCGCTGTCCTCGTCAAGTTTATCGTTGCGAATGGGACGCGTCTCCTTAAAGGTTTGAGGTCCCGCCGCCGCGACGGTGAATTGCTTATAGGGTTTTTTATTGAAGATGTTCGCGCCCCATAGGAACGCATAGAGCTCGTCGTCGCCAACCGGATCGGTGGACGGGAGATTGTCGCCTGGTTTGTCTTCCCCGAAGATTTTGATCTCCAGGCGATAGCTTTTACCAACTTCTCCCGCATCGAACTGCATCGTTCCACTGACCGTTACGTTTTGGTTGTTCGCTGTAGATCCGTTCGAGATCGAGAGAGAAACCGCGGATACCGAAGCCATGTCTTTTTCTCCTAGTGTGATTCAAGAAACTTGTAGCCTAACTCTTGTTTAGGCTGACCTGGACAAAACCCGTTCTGGTCAGCCTGAAAGATACACAGATCAGAAGCCCACTCCCTTCGAGTCACCTTCGAAAAGAGCCAGGGGCGCAGGAACCTTGTCCTCCGATGGGGGTGATTCCGATGAGGCCGTAGTAGAGATCGCCGGCGCCGGCCAGGCCGGCGTAATCAAGCTGAAGGCAAACAAAACCACGACTTTGTATGTGGGTCTACTCCCTGTTGAATTCATTGCTCTCCACTCTCTAACTGCGCCATGGCGGGAAGGATTTATACCAGGCAGGCAAAAGAATCAGCGGCCAAGCCACCGGGGGGAATGACGGAGCGAACGCATACAAGACGGCAGAAGTGAGTTGGTATAGTTGGTATATCGGCCGGAAGGGGTTTCCGCCGTCTTTCCGCAGCCTCCTCGACTAGCGGCCCAGGAGGGCTTCTACGGCGCGAAGCTCCTGGGCGCGGTGGGCTTGCCGGGCGGCTGGGGGCTTGGCCTCGCGCCAGGCCTTGGCCGCTGTTTCGAGCCAGGGCACGGCCGCGTCGCGCCGGCCGAGTTGGAGATAGACCTTGGCGAGCCTGCCAGAATCCACCGCGCGATTCCAGGGAGTGTACTTCCCAACTTCCATTTCGGATGCGACTTCGGCCGCCAGCCGCGATGCTTTGGGGGGATCGGCGGCCGCGGTCAGTTCCGCCAGGGACAGAGTAGCGCGCGTGTAGGTGGCTCGGGAGAGGGCTGTGGTGGCGAACAGAGGCACGGCCCGCCGCCGGGCCGACTCCAGCCGCTCGATAGCCTCCTGGCGGCGTCCCATCACCGCCAGGCCCTCCCCGATTCTGCCTTCGATGGAGGCCAGGTTGTAACGATGGGTGGTATTCGGCGGGTCCGCGGCAGAAAGCTGGGTGAAGATTTCGAATGCTTCGCGCAGCAGGCTTACACCGGCGTCCGCACGGCCCGGCGTATCCACGTACACCGAGCCTAGCCGGAGGCGCACGTTGGCAACGTCGGCGCGCGCTTTTCGGTCCGCGGGGTCTGCCTGGTGCAGCCACTCCGCGATCTTTCCCGCCTTCTCAAAGGACTCCACCGCGCCCGGGAGATCGCCCAGATTCTCCGGCCGGTATCCCTGGAAGTCTCCCAAGGTTCCGTACGCGATCATCAGCAGACGCTGCAGGCTGCTGTCCTGCGGTGCGTTGCGGGCCAACGTTTCTCGAATGGCGACCACCTGGCGCAGAGACGCGGCGGCCGCTTCCAGGTTCCCGGCCGCCATGTGCGCCGTAGCCAGACTACGGTACCCGGACGCGAGCTGCTCGCGGGTCTGGGGACTGGAATCGATCTTCTCTAGTTGGCCGGCGAATTCGGCCGCTTGTTCCCCGGTCTGGATGGCCCGTTCCAAATCGCCGTTGCCAAAGAACGTACGCGCGGCGTTGGCAAGGATGTTCACGGCGGCGTGCAGAACGTCCTTATCTCCGGGCGACTGGCGGGCCGCGGCGCGGATCGTCTCGCCCGCTACCGACAACTCTTTGAGCGCCTGCTCCTTTTGGCCGGCGCTGATGCGAGCCATCGCCAGGCGGAACTGGACGTCGGCCAGGGGCAGGCGGGCGCCAGGCTCGCCGGCCTGGTCGAGGGCCGTCAGGATTTCCAGGGCACTGACGTAACTGCGGATCGCGCCCTTGGTGTCGCCGAGATTGCTCTGCGACGGGAGGCCTTGCACGTCGGCGATGCGACCGTAGGTTTGCGCCAGTTCGAGCAACAGACCGCGGTCGCCAGCGGCGTCCGAGCGAAGCTTTTCCAGGTACTGCAAGGCGGTGGTGACAATCACCTTGCGGGCTTCGGTGGAGCCGGGCAGGTTGCGGATGCGGTCGTGAACGTCGAAGACGAAGACGTTGGCCAGGTGGCGGACGTCCTGAAAACGGCGGTCCGCGCGGCGGGCCTGGTAGAAGGCCAAGCCCGCTCCGATGATCAGCGCGGCGGACACGGTGACCGCGGCCGTCACCGCCAGCCGGTTCCGTTTCCAGAAGCGCGTTCCGCGATACGCCAGCGTATCGGGAGACGCGGACACGGGCAGGTTCGTGCGCCAGCGCCCCAGGTCGGCAGCCAGTTGCGGGACGGTTCGATAGCGGCGCCCCGGTTCCTTGCGCAGGGCCATCAGAAGGATGTTCTCCAGATCGCCTTTCAACTCCGGACGCAACGCGCTGGGCTTTTGCGGCTCCCGGTCGCAGATGGCGGTCTGGATTTCGGCCGGCGTCTTGCCCTCCACCTGATGCGGTGGTCGCCCGGTGAGCAGACGGTACAGGACGCCGCCGAGCGCGTAAACGTCGGTGGCGGTGGTGACAGCTTCGCCGCGCACCTGCTCCGGGCTGGCGTAGGCTGGGGTCAGTACCTGGGTGGAGGTGGCGTGCGGATCGGCATCGCCGAGAACTTTGGCGACGCCGAAGTCCAGCAGCTTGGGCGTGCCGTCCGCGGTCACCAGGATGTTGCCGGGCTTCAGGTCGCGGTGCACGATCAAGTGCTGATGTGCATACTCGACGCCCTCGCAGATCTTCAGAAAGAGGCCGATGTGGGCGGCCAGGTTTTGGTCTTGCGCGACGGACCACGAATCCAGAGGTTGGCCTTCGATGTATTCCATCACCAGGTAGGGCACACCGTCTTCGGTGGTTCCGGCGTCGAGCAGCCGGGCGATGTAGGGATGCGTGAGCTGGGAGAGGATCTGGCGCTCCCGGCGAAATCGAGCGAGGAAGAGCGCGGGGCTTACGGAGATTTGCGGGACCTTGATGGCCACCCTCTGGCGGATCTCGCCATCGGTGCGTTCGGCGAGGTACACGGCGCCCATGCCGCCGGCTCCCAGCAGACGGGTGGCGCGGTACGGGCCGAAGCTGCGGAGGGCCGCGGCGGAAGCGGCCACGGCGTGCAGGGAATCGCGCAAGTGGGTGTCGCCGGCCTGGTCGTGGGCGAGCAGCGAGCGTACTTCGGCCAGGATGGACGGGTCGGCGCAGCGAGCTTCGAGAAAGGGGTCGCGCTCGGCGCCGGGAAGATCGGCCGCGGCCAGGAACAACTCCTCGACTTCGGTTCTCATGGCGGGTGAACTATTATGGCGTGTTTCAGCGGCTACTGGGCCAGACGGCGGCGTAACCACGCCTGGCCAAGGCGGATTTCCTTGCGTACCATGTGGACGCTGAGATCGAGCGCGGTCGCGGATTCCTCGGCGGTGAGGCCCCCGAAGTAGTGCAGCTCAATGATCTCCGCGCGGCGGGAGTTGTCCCCGGCGAGATCCTGGAGGGCGTCGTCGAGCTCGACCACGGCAGCAGCGGCGGGCGCCGGGGTAAGCGAATCGTCGAGAGAAACCAAAGCCTCGGGACTTCGCTTGGCGCGTTTGCGGCCGCGGGCGTGATCCACCAGGATCTGCCGCATGAGCCTGGCTGCGATGGCCAGAAAATGGGCGCGGTCGCGCGCGTGGGGCGGGTCGCTTCCGACCAGCTTCAGATAGGCTTCGTGCACCAAGGCCGTCGGCTGGAGAGTCACTGGGCCGTGCTCCCGTCCGATCTGCCGCTGGGCCCGGCCGTGGAGTTCGCGATAGACCAGCGGCATGATCTCATCGAGCGCGGTGCGGTCCCCACACCGGTATCGCTGCAAGAGTACCGTCAGTTCCGCCATGAGTGCGCCGTCGCCTTCAGGGTATAGACCAAGCGGGGGTATTGGCAAGGTTTTCCAAAGTGCCGTGGTACCAGAAAGTACGCGCAGCGGGTGATACAACTGCGAGAAACACGTGGAGAAAGCCGTGACAGTAAACGGAGTGGAAGGGAATCTCCGTTTCCCCCTTCGCTTTTCCTAACATGAATGTCCCTGGTTTCCTGGTTTCGCTTTTGGTGGGCCGTAGGCCCATAGTGGGACGTAGGCCCATGGGCACTCCGTTGAAAAACCGCTCTTGGGCCGTGGGCTCCTTGGCGCTGCGGGAAGCCTCGCTTGACGCTCGGGGCCGCGACGCGTCTTTCGGTTCCTCAGCCAAGGCACCCCACGGCTTTACGCCGAGGGCTCACAAGGCGCTGGCGGGCTTCGCCCGGTGGCCAGGGGGGTGGCCCGCGGTCCGGGGGGACCGCTACCTGGGACCGCCCCGCCGAGAGCGTTTGCGGACGAAGCGGAACCCTGAAAGGATTGGACGCCAGGCGGCATATCCGACGAGAGACTTCGATGAGAGCGGCTTTGTTCTTGTGTCTGGCTGCTCCGGCATTGACACAAACGCCAGCGGACGTCCTGGGACTGCCTTCGACCGGGCAGCGGGCGACGGTAGCTCGCCAATGGACCCTGCAGGTCGCGAAGCACCCCGCGCGGATGCGCGACCCAGCGCTGGAGTCCGTCCTCCGAGAGATCGGAGTGCGCCTCCGGGCCGGCGGGCCCTTCCTGGTATGGGACGAGAGGCGGGGATCTCCGCCCCTGCCGGGAGACCTGGCATTCCCACGGGTCGTCGCGCGGTCGGGGTTGGTGGAACCCGTCGCCCTTCCAGACGGCGCGGTCATCCTGCCACTCCCGATGCTGGGTGCCATTGAGAGCGAGCCGGAATTGGCCGCGATGCTGGCCCATGCCACGGCGCACACGGAACTGCGGCACGCGGACAAGATGGCGGAACGTGAGCAGATCTTCGGCGTCTGGGCCGACGCCTCCACGCACTCGCCGGAGTGGAACTGCCGCCCCAACCTAAACGTCTTCGCCCGGGAGTTCGAGATGGAGGCCGACCGGGCCGCGGCGGAAAAACTAGCCCGTGCGGGCTACGATCCCAGTGCTCTCGCCGCCTGGATTCGTTCGTCCGGCGCCGACTCTGACGACGCCCGGCCGCCCGCGGGCGCGCGTGTAGCGGCCTTGCGACGCGCCAGCGAGACCTTGCCACCCTCGGTGAATGAGCCGGTACCTGGATGGGAGGCGTTCCGGCGGCGGGTTCGAGAGTATCTCGATGGCCCGGTCAGCCCTCGTTGACAAGCCGTTCGGAGTCATCGGGTTTCCACGATATCTTTGGCCCTGGGTGCCCAAACGGGCTCACGGGTTTTCGGGTTGGAGACACTTCCCGGCCGGCTGGCCAGGCGTCTCAGCGCGGGATCACCGGCAGCGTCACGCGCGACAGCCGGCCGCGATCGTGGAAGACGGTCTGCTCCGCGACGCGCGACGCCGTCTCGAACCCGATCGCTCCCCCGGTGTTGAGGTTGCGGTCGTAGCGCGGGAAGTTGCTTGAAGAGATCTCCACCCGGATCCGGTGGCCCTTGCGGAAGAGATTCGAGGTCGACCACAGGTCGATCCGGAACTCGGTCGGCTCGCCCGGCATCAGGAGCCGCGGCACAAAGCCCGGATCGTCATAGAGCGCTTCGTAGGGGGAACGGCCGTTGTGGAGGTCGGCGGGGTTCCACCGCGCTGCGGCGTCGCGGAACCGCGCCCGGCAGATCCCGTCGGTCAGTAGAATCGCGCGCCCGTCCGGATGGAGATCGACCAACGAAGCGGTGAAATCCGTGTCGAGCGCGGTCGATGCCGCCCAAATTGTCGCCGTCACGGGGCCCGTCACTTCGAGGTCGTGCTCCAGGGGCGCCGACGTGTAAAGGAGCACGTCCTTGCGGCCTTCGATCCGCCGCCGGTCTTTGGGCCCGCCGAGATCCTTCATCTGGTAGCTGCCTCCCCAGGTCGGTAGCGGGTCCGCCGGATCGTACCGGAAGCCGTCCGGAGCTTCGGCGGCGGCCGCCGGCTCCATCGAGAGAACGCCGCCCGCCCGCAGGAAGACATCAGTCCACCGCGTGCGCGCGAGCGGCCATTCCTGCTCGCCGCGCCAGGCATTCTCGCCCATCACGAACAGGCGCAGCGGCGGTTCGTCGTCCAAGCCGTTGCGCACGCCCTTGAGCCGAGCGTCGTACCAGCGCAAATGCTCTTCGATGATGTTCATCGCCGCCCCCGGCCCGAAAACCGCGTCGTCGAACCGGCCGTCGGCCGGAATCTGGTACTCAGGCTGGGGACGGCCCCACGGCGCGACCTGGTGGCTCCACGGGCCGATGAGGATCCGGGTGAAGCGCCGCGCGGCATCCGACCTCGCCTTGAGCCGCCAGCCGCGGAAGACCCGCAGCGTCTCGTTCAAGAGCGAGTCGTACCAGCCGGTCATGAAATAGGCCGGCACATCCACCCGCTCGTAACGGTGGCGCAGCGAGTAGCCCGACCAGAAGGAATCGTAGGCCTGGTGCTCGACGACGCCCCGGAAATAGGGGCAGTCGCCGATATCGTCCCAGGCCTTGTGGAGTGGAAGGCGGCGCTCGATTGCCCGCAAGTCGAGCCGCGCCAGCGCCTCGCCCTGCATCGTGCGGCCCAGCATGTTCGGGAAAAAGACGCTGTTCGCCCAGGCGATCAGCCCGTCGCAGCGGTGGTGGCCGTAATTGTCCTGCTGCGAGGCGATGGGCGCGAGGGCGGCGAGATGCGGGCTGCCGTCCGGCGCTCCGCACGTCTGCGTGAAGCCCGGATAGGAGACGCCGAACGTGCCGATCCGTCCGTCACACCACGCTTGGCGTCCGATCCAGTCGTGCGTATCCCGGCCATCGGCGATCTCGCAGACATAGGGATCCCATCGGCCGTCGGAATCGTGGCGGCCGCGGCAATCCTCGAGCACTACCGCATAACCTGCCTTCACAAAGCCTACGGCCCATCCGACATAGCGCGGGTCTTTGCTGTGATAGATCGTGCGCAGCAGCAAGGCCGGATAGCGCCGCGCCTCGCGCGGCCCGGCATTCGGCAGATAGAGATCGGCCGAAAGCTCGACGCCGTCGCGCATCGGGATCTTGCACCCGAGCAGGAGCCGGAATGGCTGGTCGTGAAACGAGGTCATCGGGCGAACACCCCCCGCGGAAGCGCCGTTCCTTGCGGAAAGAAGGGGTAGACTCGAGGTCCGGCCAGGATCGTGCGGGGGGACGGCGCCATGGCGCTTTGATCATACATCGAGAGCCGGTGCGGGAAGCATTCCGGCGGCGGGTTCGAGAGTATCTCGATGTCCCGATCGGCCCTCGTTGACGCGCCAATCGAGGGCGTCGCGTTTCCACTATACTGAGTCAACATGAAACCCTCACGACGCCGCCTGCTCGAAATCGGCGCCCTCGCGCCCGCCGCCGCCGCTGCTGCCGCGCCCACTGGCAGCCTGACCGCGACCTCACCCTCTCCCCTATACGCGAGCCTCGGAGTCAAACCGGTCATCAACGGCGTCGGCGTCGTGACCGTTCTCGGAGGATCCATCATGCCGCCGGAAGTCATCCGGGCCATGGAGGAAGCTTCGCATTTCTTCATCCCTCTGCCGGAACTGGAAAAGAAAGTCGGCGCGCGGATCGCAGAACTACTGAAAGCCCCGGCCGCCATGGTAACGTGCGGCGCGGCCTCCGCCATCAGCGTGGGAACCGCCGCGTGCCTGTCCCAGGGGGATCCGAATAAGCTCCGCCAACTGCCCGGACGGGACGGCATCCGGTATGAGGTTGTCCAGCAGCAGTCCCACCGTTCCGGCTATGAGCATCAGATGGAACTGTGCGGCGCCAAAATCGTCTGGGTCGAAACACGAAAGGAACTGGAAGCCGCCATTACCGAAAAGACGGGGATGATGTTCTTCCTGAACAAGGCGGAACCGAACGGGCAGATCGCCCGTGAGGACTTCATCCGGATCGGCAAGGATCGCGGTGTCCCGACGATGAACGATGCCGCCTCCGATGCCACGCCGAAGGAGAACCTGTTCAAGTACACCGAACAGGGCTTCGACCTCGTGATCTTCTCCGGGGGCAAGGCTCTGCGCGGGCCGCAGGCCACCGGCCTGTTGTTGGGCCGGAAGGATCTGATCGAGGCGGCGCTGCCGGCCATGTCGCCCTTCGCGGGGATCGGCCGCGGGATGAAAGTGGGGAAAGAGGAACTCTGCGGGGTCCTCGCCGCCGTCGAGCGGTATTTGAAGGTGGATCACCAGGCCGAATGGCGCATCGTCGAAGACCGGGTCGCTCACATCCGCCAGGCGCTGAAAGGAATCTCCGGCATCGAGACCGAGCGCCACATTCCGGTCATCGCCAACGAAGTGCCGCACGTGATTGTGCAGTGGGACGAATCGGCGCGGGGTCTCTCGTCACAGCAGGTCACGGAGAAGCTGCTCTCGGGCGATCCGCCGATCCACGTGCAACGCCCCGGGGCTGGACGCCTGCTGATCTCCGTGTGGATGATGCGGGGAGACGAGCACCGGATCGTCGGCCGGCGGTTGCGCGAGATTCTCTCGGTCTAGCCGTAATCACAATCGGAAATCGCGGCCGACGAATGGCTCCGAACCGCGGGTGTAAACCCGCGGGTGCCGTGAAGGCAGATGCGAAATGGGGGCCGAGCCCGTTCGGTGTGGGAGGTTAGGCCGCCGGGTCGCCGCTCATGACTTCTGCGCTTCCATGTAGGTCCGCAGCACGGCATTGATCCGGGTCTGATAGCCCTTCTGTTGCCGAAGCCAGTCGAGCAGGTCTGCATCCAGCCGGATCGTGACTGTCTGCTTCGCTCGCGGGACCACGATTTTGGCCTTCTTCCAAAAGTCCAGGTCGGTCGGACGACCCTCGGGATCCGCCCTGATGGCTTTCCTGATGTCTTTGTCGCTCAGCGCCCGAAGGCGTTTCCAATCGGTGGCGCCAGCCCTAACCGAGGCTTTGCCAGTAGGCTGCTCTTTCATGACTTTCTGCTCTCCATGCCGAAATGACGCGGCGTTCGGTCTCGCTGACATCGGTGTAGATCACCGTGATCTCGAAGCCGTTGACGAGGCCGATTGCGTAAACGCGAATTTCTCCGTAGTCGAACCGGTCATCCACCCTTTCCAATGTGGGGCCGTCGAAAATCCGGATCGCGTCTTCGAACGCGATTCCATGGTGAGCGAGATTCCCGCGGCTCTTTCGGCGGTCCCAAACGTAGTTCATCGGTTCATACTTACATTATGTATTTACGCGACGAATGGCGCAAAGGGGAATCGTCCTCCGGTGCATGACATAGGAGGATTGGGGGCACCAGCCGGTTTGCCTCCGGGTACATCAGGACTGAATTCCGGCCAGAAACCATGCCGGACCATGGTGCTACACTCCGGAGGATGGACCGGGTCGAGGAGATCGAGGCGGCAATCAGCGACTTGCCGCCGGAAGACTTTCGGCGCATTGCCCAGTGGGTTCTTGCCCTCGAGCAAACGCGCTGGGATGAGCAGCTCGATCGGGATTCCTCTGCCGGTAAACTCGATTTCCTGTTCGATGAAGCGGAAAACGAGTCGGCGAGCGGCCCTCTGCGCGAATGGCCTCCGCGGACGTGAACTCTCGGGCCACCACTCGCTTTTGGGAATTGTTCTCCGCGCTGCCCAGCGGCGTTCAAAGGCTGGCCGTTAAGAATTACGACCTCTGGCGCCGCGACCCGCATCACCCGTCGCTCCGTTTCCGCCGATTGCAGGGAACTGCCGATCGATTTACCGTGCGCGTCGGAGAGCACCATCGTGCCATTGGTAGTCGAATCGAGGACACCATCACCTGGGTTTGGATCGGCTCACACAGCGAGTACAACCGGTTGGTCGGTTCGTGAGGGAACAAGCCGGAGAAGAACGGGATCGTCGTGATCTTGCATCAGACGCGGTACTGACCCTACGGCATCAACCACAGCACCATCCACGCGCCGGAGGCCGCCAGCGTAGCCGACCCACAACAGCGGACTGGGAGCCTGCTTCGGCTCAGAGGAATCCTCCAATGTTCCCCCAACTGGACGGAGTCAGTCATGTTTGGGTCAAGGATCCCAACAACGCTCCCGCATTCACTCACCAAAAGAGCCCACGGTTGCGTAAAACCCTGGCCAAGTTGGGATAGCGCTGAGGAGCTTCGTCTTCCTGGAATTCCGTTCCGCTTGGCTCACTTCGTCGCTGAAAGGGGAGCTCTGGAAAATCGTCCAGACCTTTACCCGTCTTCCCTTCCCACACCGCACGAGCGACATACTGGATACCCTCGATCTGGCAGTCGCCGTCAGGTGACTTGATGACGTTAACAAGCGTTTCAGGATCCGCCAGCGCTGCTTCAAAGGCCTGCTCCCCACGTGAGATGAGCCAGGCACGGAAGTCGATGAACCCATCGTCACCGCAGCCATTGCCAATGATGAAGGCTGCACCCCATAGCTCCCAAGTGAATGCTCGTTCGTGATACTCCCAAAAGCGATGATCGAATGCGACGAGTTCATCGGGTTCCAAAGGTGAAAGATTGTGCCTCAGTACTTCGATCTGGTCCCAGGGGTCCCCATCGGCTGATGCGCGCGATGTATCGATCAGGTTCCAGAACTGTGCTTTGTCTGGAAATCCCTCCCACCGCAAAACCTCGAAGAAACCGCCTGCCCGACGGCGGCGGAATCTGCCCAGGACATCAGGCTACCGTGCAGACGTCAGAATTGCTTCGCGATACCGGCCTGCCTCAGCAAGGCATTCGCCGTGTGACCCGAGACGATCTTCGCGTCGACAGGAAAACGTCGCCGCGTGATGGGGCTATACCAGATCTCGTGGTCTCCGCGGCCGGGTCGTTCAAAGCGGCATCCATAGGCGCGGAGAATTCTCCTTCACTCTTGGCGTGTAGCTGGCCATCAGGAGGCCAGTAGTTCACTCGCTTCGTGCTCGTACCGCACATGATATTTCGCGGTCCGGTCTGTGAGGACTCCATTGAGTTCGAGCAACTCGGGGACGAGGGTTCTCAGTTTTTGAGCGAGGCTATTTGGCGAATCAGCCTCGGCGACCAAGCCAGGGATATCGTCGCTTTCGGCCACCCAGACACCAGCCTCGGAGTCCCACCGGGCCAGTACCTCAAACACGCCCTGCGAACTGGATTCTTCCATCGACAACCGGAGTTTAGCATGGCTCCAGTCGTTTCCTTTCAGTAGCTGTGCCTTGTTTGTTCCAGCCGAGAACGCGGGTGCCGTGAAGGATGGGGCCGAGCCCGTTCAGTGTGGGAGGTTAGGCCGGTTACCGGTCATGACTTCTGTGCTTCCATGTAGGTCCGCAACACGGCGTTGATCCGGGTTTGATAGCCCTTCTGTTGACGCAGCCAGTCGAGCAGGTCTGCATCCAGCCGGATGGTGACTGTCTGTTTCGCTCGCGGGACCACGATTTTGGCCTTCTTCCAAAAGTCCAGGTCGGTTGGACGAGCCTCGGGATCCGCCTTGATGGCTTTCCTGATGTCTTTGTCGCTCCGCGCCCGAAGGCGTTTCCAATCGGTGGCGCCAGCCCTAACCGAGGCTTTGCCAGTAGGCTGCTCTTTCATGACTTTCTGCTCTCCATGCCGGACTCCCGCGTCACTCACATTCCAGATGTCTTCGTCTGGCATCCAAACATCATTCGCGGGCATGAGCTTCGCAATGTCATCCGAGTTTCTTGCTACACGAGCGTGGTC
>JBJXGR010000260.1:0-3773 GCA_046160045.1 Bryobacteraceae bacterium | reverse complement strand
GGTCGATCGATGACGGGTCTTTGCCTAGAAGAACCGGCGCCAGGACCGAATGAATCACTGCGGATTCGGCGGCCGGGTTCGGATACGTTTCACCCAGACCGATCAACCCCTCGTCGGTATGGACCCGCACCCAGGTCCACTTCACCGGGCCGGCATGGACCGTAATGCCCTTGGACAGGTAAATCGTTTCAATAGCGGTGATGCGCACTCTCCTGATTGTATGCAGGAGCCCGCGTCAATAGGAGCCATGCCTCATTCGCCCGGACTCTGGGCGAGAATCTCGTCAGCCAGTTTGGCGACCACGACCATCTCGGCGACATCGTGGACACGAACCAGGTGGGCGCCATGCAGGATGCAAGCGGTAACGGCGGCGGCCGTGGCAAACAGAGTTCCTGTTTCCGTTGGCTGCGCCAGGAAGGACTTCCGCGACGGACCCACGAGAACCGGCAGGTCGAGCTGCGCAATCTGCCGCAGGCGGGCAATGACCTGCGAGTTCTCCTCGCGCCGCTTACCAAACCCGAGGCCGGGATCGACCACCATCTGATTGACCTCCACGCCACTGTGCCGGGCGCGGTGAATGCAGGCGTCGAGGTCGCGGGCAATCGCGCTGGCGGCATCCGGCAGCGGGCCCAGCCTGGCCCAAGTCTCGGGCCGCCCGCGCATGTGGTTCAGAATCAGGCCGGCGCTATGGTTGGTCACGACGCGCGCCAGTTGCGGATCGATCGTCAGCCCGCTGGGGTCGTTGATGATTTCCGCGCCGTGCTCGATGGCCTTCTCTGCGACCTCCGCCTTGTAGGTGTCGACGCTGACCGGCACCGCCAGTTTCCCCTTCAGCCGCTTCAGCACCGGGATCAGCCTCCGCAGTTCCTCGGCGGCCGCGATGGGCGCCGATCCGGGCCGTGTCGATTCGGCGCCGATGTCGATGATATCCGCGCCCTGCTCTTCGAGTTCGAGGGCGCGTGCGAAGGCCCGGTCCGGATCCAGATACTTTCCGCCGTCGGAGAACGAGTCCGGCGTGACGTTCAGAATGCCGACCAGGAGCGTTCGCCCGCCGAGGTGAATCTCACGCTGTTTGAGTTTCCAGTAAAAGAACTTGCGCGCCATGATGATCGGAGTGAACGGCCGGGGGACTCTTCCATTGTACGGTGGGACGCGATCTGGCGCCGAACCAACGTCGTCGAGCCGGCCCGATGCGCGCCGATCTAGGCCGTCAGGTGGTCCCGCGAGTTGGCCCTCGGCGAGTTCTAGGTTCGGCGTTTTTCGTCAACCCGCGGTTAGAGCCTCCTGCGTCCAGATGAACCGATCCCGAGGTTGCAGCATCCGGACAACCGAGAAACGAACGGACCTCGTTGCGGTAGACTGAAGACGATGCAAACGCCGGAAGTGTTTGTGATTGCGCCAACCACCCGCGAATTACAGCCCGTACTCGAAGCGGTCCAGCGGGCCGCCGTGGAGGCCGGGTTTACAATCGCACGCTTTGATCAGCACCCCCCCGGCGCCATGGTCACCTCTCGCATTCTCGACCGTATTCGTCAGGCTGACCTGATCATCGCGGATGTCAGCCGGCAAAATTCAAACGTAATGTACGAATTGGGATTCGCTCACGCTCTCCGAAAACCGACGATTCTGCTTTTGAACATTAAATCCGGTGATTCCAAACTGCCGGCCGACCTCGCTGGATTTGCGTACTTCCCTTACGACCCGGCGGATCTTGGCCGCCTGGCGTTACGCCTCGGGCTAGAGATGAAGGCAGTCACGATGCAACGGAGTGCGTGATCATTGGCCGAGACGCTCTGCTTCGTCGTGATGCCGTTCCGACCGGAGCTCAATTACTTCTTCCTTTACCTCAAACGCTACCTTGAAGAGCGATACCGGATCCGTGTCGACCGTGGGGACAGTAATGTGCTCACCAAAGAATTGATCAAGAAGATCTCCGAGCAGATTACCGAGGCGTCATTTCTTATCGCAGATATCACGGGCAGTAACGCCAACGTTTTTTTTGAACTCGGCATTGCCTACGAGAGGAATAAGCCGGTTATCTTTCTGACCCAAGACGATCCGAAAGATGCTCCCGTTGACACGCGCCAATTCGAGTTCATCAAGTACCAGCTCGACAGGCATGAGGATTTTCTGGCGAAGTTGGACAACGCGGTTCGAAATGTGCTCGGCGCGAGTCTGGATATACCCCAGTTATATGAGTTGGCCCGCAGTCTGCTGAAGCAGTTCAACATTGACAGTGCCTTCACGCACGATCAGGCATCACGCGAGGAGTTTCATGCTCGCGTTGTCCGCGCAGCGGAAACCCAAGGCGTGCCCCGCCTTGAGGATCGCGTTCGTTTGGATGGGTTCCTCCTGCCGAAGATCATCGAGGACGCGACCGATCGGAACGTCATGCAGCGAGTGACGGTTTGGCTGGAAAAGCGTGAAACCCTGCCAACTTGACACCGAAGGTTCGGGTGGTCGGCGTTCGAAAGAGAGAGCTACCGCACGAGCCAAGGCGATAATCCGTCTGGCTGGATTGTGGGCAAATCGGACAGGTGAAGAAGCAGAGCGCGAAGGCGGAACCGCCGGCCTGACGCGACCTAGACAACCGATCCCAGCCAGCGCACGGGCAGACGAGTGCCCACCGCGTTCACAAGCCGCTCGGCGGCTGTGATGAGGGGCCGGCCCGACGCAACCGCGAGCATCATGCGCCCGGAGATTCTCCCCAGCCGTACCGACTCCCACGAGATGTTGCCGACCTCGGCCCAGAACAAGTCCGGAACCAAGAGAGTGATTGTTCCGGCGCCGAAAGTCTCCAAAGGCGAACCGCTTCCGCTGCCAGAGGTTCGCTCTTGACGGGGAGAACCGACTTCGCCGCGACGCTCGCGTCGAAGACGTAGGCCGTCATCGGGCTCGATCCTCCCGCAACATCTCTTCGGAGGATGGAAACGGACCAACTCCAGGGGACGGCTGCGACTGAAGCCGGCTCGCACCAGCGACAAGTGCCTTTCTTCGCGTCACCTTGTTCGCTGCGGAGACGTTCTCCTCCAGCACGGTCAGGACTTCGGCCGAGATCGAAGTTCCGTTGTCCCGAGCGCGTGCCAGGAGCGCTTCGTACAGATCCTCGGGGACGTTTTCGATGTGAAGTGTGGGCATGGCGCCGGTCTGGACTGATTCCAGTGTATTATCCGAAAGCATCAAGATGCCCACTCCCTGCCGGTCGTGGCACTGAAATGCCGCCCGGCCCGCGCGTCCGTTCGCCTCCGGCGAAAGGCGCTGCATGTTAAGATCTCAGCGTACTGCCGACACGAGTGGAGAAGCCGCAGCCACAAAGTTATAGCCGCGCGGACGTCCGGCGGATGCTCGCCGTTTCCAGCCAGCAACTGACCGGATGGCAACGCCAGGGTTTCCTGCCGAAGGACACCCGTTTTTCGTTTTCCGACCTGATCGCCCTGAAGACGCTCCAGAAGCTGCGGGAGAACCACGTTCGCCCCCGGGCGATCGCGCGGGCCGTACATTCCCTCAAGGCGAAGCTGGCGCATATCTCCCGCCCGCTGGCGGAACTGAAGATTCTCTCGAACGGCCGGTCGATCGAAGTGCAGATCGCCGGCCAGAAGATGGAAGCTACCACCGGGCAGATGTTGTTCGACTTTGAAACCGCGGAGTTGAACAACCTGCGGTCATTCGCGCCGCCCACGCCGAAGACCTCACGCCTGGAAAGGGAACGCCAGGCCGAGTTGTGGTTCCAGCGCGCGCTGGACCTGGAAGAGCGCGGCGCGCCGCTCACCGAT
>JBJXGR010000259.1:0-3353 GCA_046160045.1 Bryobacteraceae bacterium | reverse complement strand
GGGGGGATGCGAAATCCCTTGTCGACGTCGCAGAACGCGTTGTAGGGCGTCTGGCAAGGTCTCCAGGCGTGGAAAAGCTGTTGAAAAGGCCGCTTTTGATTTTCTTACATCTTCTCAGCCGTGGGGTCGCGTTTCTTCCGAGCCGCGACCGTGAGGGAGCGGTGGCTGGGCGTCCGCAACGGCGGCTGGCAGTTCCCGATTTCCGCACACCTTCTCAGAGAGAGGGTCCCCTCAGCCTCGACCGCAGTCTGCGCCCGGATTGCACTGGCGCCCCCGGGACCCACTCCCTTACGGTCGGGGCTGCAAGGGTCGGGGCCGCCCTCCTTCTTTCATTTCTGATCACTGCCGCGCCGGCCCAGGAAGCGTTCCGCCTTCAGGAACTCCGGGCCGAACGCTACACCGTAGTCCAGGGCGGCTACTTTCCGCGGCTTGCCGCTCTTCCGAACGGCGATCTCGTGGCATTCTTCAAGACCGGCGCGGCGCACATCGGCAAGTCCGGACGAGCCTCCATCAGCCGCTCGACCGATGGCGGCAAAACGTGGTCCGCGCCGTCGACCCTGTTCGACATCCCGAACGCCGACGACGGCGTGGATGCGAACGGCCTCTCTCGCGCGGGACGCCTGATGGCCGGCGTCGTCTCGTACACGTGGAACGGAGTCCGGTACACGCTGGACGGCTGGAAGGCGGACACGTACTTTCTCGACTCGTCCGATCAAGGCAAAACGTGGTCAAAGCCCGTGAAGGTGAACATCGCGCCCTTCCAGTGGGCCTATCCGTTCGGCCAGATTCTGGAAGAGGGCGACGGCACGCTGCTGATGACGTGCTATGGCGGTTCCCTTCCGTTCCGCAAGGACGATGAAACCACGACCTTCGTCGTCCGCTCGAAGGACGGCGGGCGGACTTGGGGTGACGTGACCGCAATCAGCAAAGGCTACAACGAACTTTCGGCGATCCGGCGCAAGGACGGGTCCCTGCTGGCGGTGATGCGGTCCCGGATCGGCGCTCACCTGGCGACGACGGCGAGCAGGGATCACGGGCGGACCTGGTCGAAGCCGGTGAAAGTCACCGAAGACCAGGAGCATCCCGGCGACCTGCTGCGATTGCCGTCGGGCGACCTGCTGTTGACGTTCGGGCAGCGTAACAAGCCGTTTGGGGTCCAGGCCATGGTGAGCCGGGACGACGGCGTCACCTGGGATCGCATGAACCGGATTCTGCTGTCCTGGGACGGCGACCACCGGGACCTGGGCTACCCGGTGACCGTGAATCTGAAGGACGGCCGGCTGGCGACCATTTACTACGTCGTGTACGGCGAGCGGGATTCCGAAGGAACGAAAGGCATCGCGCCGAAGAATGCGTTCTGCCGCGTGGTTGTCTGGGATCCGAGAGCAAGATAGTCCGACCTCAATTGGGGTGCTTTACTCCGGACGGTGCCTGCTGTAAGAGAGGGGTGTGAGGCCCGCCTTCTTCAGCACCCTGTTCTTGTTTGCCGCGTCGGGTTGCCTGACCGGCGCCACCATAGACAAGGTCCCGCCGAAATTCGACCGGCCCGCCGGGCTCAAAGCCGAGTTTCACGGCGTGGTGGGGGAGCGCCTCCGCGCCAATCTCGAGCATTGGGAACTTCGGGCGCCGAATGCCAACCCCGCCCTGCTCGAGATGTTCTACGACCGGGATCGCCAGCCTGGCCGCAATCTCTTGCCGTGGTCGGGTGAGTTCGTGGGCAAGTATCTTTGCTCGGCGATTCTCAGTTATCGGCTGTTGCGAGATCCTCGCCAGAAGGAAATGATCCAGAGCGTGGTGCACGGGCTTCTGGCGAGCCAGGGTCCCGACGGGTACCTCGGGCCGTTCGACTCAAAGAACCGGCTCACCGGAAAGAATTGGGACATCTGGGGACACTATTGGGCGATTCGGGCGTTGCTCCTGTACCACGAGGAATTCGGCGATGCGGCGGCGCTCACGGCCTCCCGCCGCGCTGCGGACATGCTGGTGGAGAAGTTCTTGGACAAAGGCGTTGCGCTGACCAACGACGGCAGCTTCGGACAGATGAACTACGCGGTTATCCACGCGTTCACGCAACTTTACCGCCGGACCGGTGAGCCACGCTACCTCGCCATGGCGCATTGGATTGCGCGCGAATGGGACCACCCCGGCGCGGGACTCTACTTGCGGTTCGCGCTGGCCGGCAAAGAGATGTTCGAGTTTCCCGGGAATCGTTGGGAGAGCCTGCACGACTTCCAGGGCATGTCGGACATGTACCGATTGACGGGCGAGCGGCGCTTTGCGGACGCGGCGCGTCACATCTGGAACAGCATCCTCAAAGGGGACCGGCACAACAGCGGAGGATTCACTTCCGGCGAGAGGACGACGGGGAACCCCTACGATCCTGGCGCGATCGAAACCTGCTGCACCATTGCGTGGGTCGATTGGAGCATCGACATGCTGATGCTGGACGGCGATCCCTTGATCGCCGATGAGTTGGAGTTGAGCACGCTGAACGGCATGATCGGCTCGCAGCACCCGTCAGGGCGTTGGTGGACGTACAACACGCCCATGGAGGGCGTGCGGCAGGCTTCGGCTCATTCGATTGTCTTCCAGGCGCGCCCCGGCAGTCCGGAACTGAACTGCTGTTCGGTGAACGGCCCGCGCGGGCTTGGGCTGCTCGGCGAGTGGGCGTTGCTCGAGAGCGGGGCGGGATTGGTGCTGAACTATTACGGCCCGTCGGCATTCCACGCGAAGACCCCTGGGGGACAGCCGATTTCGATCGAGCAGCAGACCGACTATCCGAAGGACGGCAGCGTGACCATTACGCTCGGGCTGAAGAAACCGGAGAATTTCGAGCTGCGTCTGCGGATCCCTTCCTGGTCGCAGCGAACCGGAGTTTCGGTAAATGCCGAGAAGCAGGCCGCCACGCCGGGAACCTACCTGGTTCTCACCCGCAAGTGGAACGGCGGCGACCGCATCGACCTCTCCCTCGACATGTCGTTCCACTTATGGGCAGGCGAACGGGAGCAGGACGGTAAGACCTCGATCTACCGGGGACCGCTGTTGCTGGCGATGGATGCGCTGTATAACGATTTCGAGGGTGACAAGGTGGCGGAGTTGGATGCGAAGCATCTTTCGGCCGTCGTGGAGACTTCCAGGAAAGCCTTCGCGCCGTGGGTGCTGCTGCGTCTTGCGGGCGCCGGAGCCCGCCCCATCCGGCTATGCGACTTTGCCACGGCGGGCGCGTATGGTAATTCCTACAAGACCTGGCTTCCGGTGACAAATGTGCAGCCGCTGCCCTTCGATCGCGCTCGACCGGTGTGGGCAAACCGGCCCTGACGGTCCGGTTTAGATCGATGTGGGGGGACGGGGAC
>JBJXGR010000258.1:0-4541 GCA_046160045.1 Bryobacteraceae bacterium | reverse complement strand
ATGGCGCGCCGTCGGATGTTGCCTTCCCCTAACGTCCACAGGGTCGGCATCCCGGACAGTTCTTTTCGCAGCTCAATACCCGGCCCACCGATGCCTCTATCTACGCTTCGGCTGCCACCTCGCGATGGCCGCCGCAAGACACGAGGTCAAGATGGTTCGCTACTCCTTTCTTGCAGGGCTCTTTCATCCCCGACAACATGCCGGTTTATCCCGGCGCTCGGACAGACAGCCGTTTTCCGATCAACGTTTGGTGGAGAATCAACGAGTTGTGGTCGGAAAACGGTGTCAGTCCCCCATTTTTTCACGGCTTCTAAGCGAGGGGGTCGCGTTTTATCGGTGCCGCGACCGTCAGGGGGTCGCGTATGGCATCGAGCCCACCGCGTCAGCCGTTACGTTGCGTTCCTTCGCAGCCGCGACCGTAAGGCTGTGCCCCATGGGCTTTCGGCCCACCAAACTTGATGAGAGCTGGGTGAGAGGGTGGCGCGACCCTCCAGTGGCGCCGGGCGACAAAAAACGTCGCCCGGCGGCACGTTCAACAGGCCCGAACGGAGCGCTAGAATTGCGTCCTCTGAACCTGCGCTTTCAACGCCTCGTCAATCCGCGCGACGCTCTCGCTCAGGTGAGCGCGCGTCTCCACGGGCAGCGCGGCGTTGTTCGCGCCGGCGCGCAGCGGCGCCTGCAGCTGCATCAGCGTGTACCGCGCCAGCGTACGTGCGTCCTCCGGCAGACCCGCGTCGCGCAGCAAGAGCCCCGTCATCCGCCTAAGATGCTCGCGCTGCAACCCGCGCCGGAAGCTATTGACCGGCTTGCCCGCCCTGGTCTCCGACCAGATCTCTTCCTGCAACGAGGCGAACAATTCGCTCAGGCGGAAGGGCGCCGTGGCCTTGACCTCCGAATCGAGAATACGGCCCATGGTCACGGGATGAAGTACGCGGTCGAGCAGTTCGCGCTGCAACGACAAGATCATCTGGTGGATGGGTAGATCAAACCGCGACTGCGCCGAGTATCCTGGCTTGAACCGGTCGTCAAACCGCTCGAGGGCCAACTTATTCAGCAGGTCGGGCCGATATTGAAAGGCATCGGCGGCGAAGGCTCGCTTGCGCAACAGGGACAACGCCTCGCGCTGGCGCGCCGCCGGCACCGGTTCGAACGGCAGGCGCGCGGCCGGATCGCCGGCGTGATCCCGGTAGTGATAGACCCCGCCGATGTGCTTCGCCGCCAGGCGCAGCGCCTGTCCCGACTGGCCGAACGCGGATGTGAACGCGCGCCGCAAGGGTTGATAGCCCTCGCCGGGCTTCACCAGTTTGGCCTCCATGCCCGCGATCACCTCGTCCGCGAGCGCGATCCGGCTGCGGGCAAACTGCACGGGGTCGGAGCCCAGGTCGAACCGGCTGACCAGCGGGTCCATGTCATAGGGTGTGGGGCCAAACCCGGCGTCGGAGTCCGTAGCATAGGCCAGCAGCGGTTCGGCGGCGCGCGAGGCGATCTTGCCCAGTTCCGGCAATTCGTCTTCCGGGGTCTTGGCGTCAATCGGCTTGTAGGCGTACTCGATGGCCCAGAAATCATACGCGCCGAGCACGCCGCCGAAGTACTCGCCCTGCGCGGCGCCCTTCGGGACAATGTTCGGCGGCATGTAGTCCATCACGGAACCGGACATGCCTTCCCGCCCCACCAGCGTCGAGTCCCGGTTCTGTTCGAGCGTGTGAATCGTGCTGCCGCGGAAGTTGTGGCGGAGACCGAGGGTGTGCCCTGCTTCATGTGCCGCAATCCATTTCAGCGCGCTTTTGACGAACTTGTCGGCCTCCGGCCCCACGGGATCCATGTCGCGCGCCGCCAGCACAGTGCCGCCGAATTCCAGTTCGTGACGCATGCCCTCACCGAGGGTGCACTCCTGTTCGGGTCCGGTGACGCTCCACGGCGCGAAGAACCGTTCCGCGGGGGTCTCCTCCCACGGCAGCGCGAGCGGCTTGATCTGGTCGGTGATGCTGGCTCGACGCGCGCGGGTCATCGCCTCGGCGAACGAAATATCGGCGTCGTACAACTCACCCGTGTACGGATTGGCGCGGGACGGACCGATCGCAAACGCCGAGTCTGTCGAGATGAACCAGCGGACCGTGTTGTAGCGGACGTCCGCCGGGTCCCACTGGGCGTCGCCAGGTTGCTGCTCCACCCGGATGACGTCCTTGAAGCCGATCCGCTCGAAGGCCTGGTTCCACAGCAGAATGCCTTCGCGCATGGCGTCGCGGTACTGCATCGGAATCGTATTCTCCAGCCAATAGACGATCGGACGCTTGGGCGGAGACAACGACGCCGAAGGGTCGGCCTTCTCGAGACGCCAGCGCCGGATATACCGCTGGGTCGGCCGCGGCGATTGGTCGGTGGAGTAGTCTTCTACCTGAGAAAAGAAGTGACCGATCCGGTCATCGGCCAGGCGCGGCCGGTACTGATTGTCCGGCGGTTCGGAAATGCTGTAGCGGAAGTGGATCAACATCGACCGCACGTCGGCCAGCGTGGTGGGACGCGGCGCCGCTGGTGCGCGCTGCGCTCCAGGCGTTGCCGGAGGCGGTACCGGAGGCCGCTCCACTGCATAGTGCGCGATGGTCTCCACCTCGAGGTTCTTGTCAAATATCTGAATACGCCCCAAGGCGCTGTTCTTCGCGTCGAAGCGATAGGGAATGCGGAAGGTGGATTCGAGGTTCCAGGCGAACATCGGCAAGTCCACCAGCAGCAGGGCGCCCAGGTCGATGAGCACGCTCTTCCGTTCGGGGTGAGCCGCTCCTTCCACCGTGGCTGAGCCGAGAATCGATTCGGCGAACGACCGATCCACCGCCCGGCGGATGGGTGCCTCTTTGGCGGCGGTGAACAGCGGGCTCTTCGATCGCATCTGGATGGTCTTGCCGGACTGGTGGAACCAGAACGGCATCTCCCCACAGAGCATCTGCGTGCCGTACAGTCCGTGCTCGCCCAAGCCGGACTCGCAGGTGGTGGAGAAGAGGTACGTCTTGTCCAACTGCGCGGGCAGAATCTCGAGGTAAGTCTTCTGTTCCGCCTGGTACAGGGTGAACAGCCCGGGTTTGACGGAAGCTCCCTTGATGACGTCGGCAAAGGTCTTGGCGGCCGATGCCGGTTTGGCCGGCGGCGCAGGGGGCTGTGCCAGCGCGCTCCAAGCCGTGAGGGCGAGAGCCGGCAGAACGAGTTTCCGCATGTTGTCTCCTTTCGTGACATGGTCTGTGAAGAGGGCGCCCGAAGTCAATCTCCGCCCATCCGAGCCAGCGCTTAGGCCAAACCGGACTCAGAAGAACAAGTGTTTGACGGTGTTCACCGCGGCGTGCACGAGGGCCGAAGCCAACACGCTCGACGAGCGTTGGAATACCTTGCCAAAAAGGAATCCGGCAAGGGTCGCCACGATCGCGTACCGCCAGTTGGGCAAGGGCCCTGGTGCGTTGTTGAGATGAGCCAAACCGAAAACCAGCGCGGAAAGGGCGATGGTCGAATTCGATCCGCCCAGGCGGCGGGTCAACCAGTTCTGGATGAGGGAACGGAAGAGGATTTCCTCGGGCAGGGCGGTACCGGCGAAGATCAATGCGGCGCGGATTGCGGCGGTCCCCAGGCTCATGCGCGGCGCGTGCGCCGGCGATAGAAACCCAACGGCCAGCCCGATGGGAATCAGGATGACGGCGGCACACAGGAATCCCGCGGCCACGTTCCCGAGATCGGACAGGCGTTGGGGCAGGTTGTACTTCATGCCGTCGAAGCGCTGCCAGACCAGGAACACCAGCAGCGCCAGGGTCACGGCGATCCCGTAGGCGATTGCGTGCAAGACACCCTGGACCGGCCGCGGCACCAGGACCGCTCCAGCCGCGAACTCCAGCGGCAGCCACAGCGCCAGAATGGCCAGCAGGTCCAAGATGCGCGCCGTGCCGTCCCTGGGCTTGGCCGCAACCAACAGGATGGGCGCGAGGACATAGCCGAACATCATGGCAGCCAGCGGCCAGCTCAACGCGTGATACCATACCGCCGCCGCACAAAAGAGAGACGCCAGCGCCGCTGCCGCGATGGAGAGGCGCATCGGCCCGTCAAGCCAGCTTCGGGCAAGATTCTGAATCGTTCCGCAGAGCAGGCTGAGGATCAGCGCCAGGAGCGCGGCGGCGACGGCCACGGCACCAGTGTAGCCGTAGCCGGCAATCAGCGCTTCTTCTTGCGGAACGGAAACGCGGAGAACATGGCGACTTGAAAGGTGTGGTTCGCCTCAAAGATCCGGCCGTTCCGCTGCTGCAGCAGTTGATTCAGGTAGCCGACTTCCAGACGGCCGATCGGTCCCAGGTCGTGTCCAAGCGCGACGTAGGCGCGGTTCTGGTCGAACACGTTCTTCGCGACGTTCTCGCCGAAGTTGATTAAGAACTCGTCGTACGCGGCGAGGTACCAGGCGCCCCGGGCAATGGTTTTGCCACGCAACGGTACGGTGGCGCGAAGCATGTGGCGATACCGGTTTTCATGCCGCCAGCGCACGACTTCCCCGCCCTGCATCTCGCCGAGGAACC
>JBJXGR010000257.1:0-9080 GCA_046160045.1 Bryobacteraceae bacterium | reverse complement strand
CGATCACCGCGGCAGGGTCGAGACGGTCTCGGCCCTGTTGGGGGTGATCGCGGCTACTCGACGTACATCGCATGTGGCCCGGTCTCCGACCGGCGTCTGGAGTTTCTACATTCCACGATGCACATGCGGGCCGATTCCAGAGCGGCCCTGCCCAGCGCTGGCCGGTCGGAGACCGGCTATTTGTGGTGCCAGGAACCACGCGGCTGAGTAGTCCCAGGGGACGCGGCTGTTTCAACCCGGCACACTTTCGTGGTGCCAGGCACCACGCGGCCGAGTAGTCCCAGGGACGCGGCTGTTTCATACCGGCACACTTTCGTGGTGCCAGGCACCCAGCACTGCTGTTCAACCGACCTCCGGTTGAGAACCGGGAACAAACTCTTTCACAGCTATCCATTTGCCATGGTTTTTGCCTGTTGACACCCGAGGGCGCCGGTCTGCGACCAGGTCTGCGACCGGCGTAAGGTCGCATTGATGCGCCCCCCCTACAGTCGCCGCCCCTGCGCTCAGATCTTCTCGGATCGTTGATGGATTTGTGACCTGATTGCCATGGATTCGTAATGGATGGTTGGTAGCCTGTTCGTAACATTGGCAGTGATGTTCGGCCAAGACCGTTACAACGAGAATCATCTACGAACCATGAAGAAGCATTCTCTCAGAATCCATAGCGTCATCTGTGTTCTCGCCTGTGCGGCCCCGTTGTTCGCGCAGACCGACCAGGCGCGATTTGTGGGGACCGTCTCCGATGAGACGGGCGCCGTCATTCCCCAGGCAAACATCCGCGTCCGAAATGAGAAGGGCGGATCGGAACGTTCGGCCCACAGCAACGACCAGGGATACTTCATTGTTCCCAATCTGCTCCCGGCCCCCTATACGGTGACGGTCGAAGCCGCAGGGATGGCCTCGCGCCGGTTTGAAGGGATCGACCTGCAGATCGGCCAGGTCCGTACGATCAACGTCACGCTACAGCCGGAAGGCGTGAACCAGGAAATCACCGTGGCGGCGGGAGCGCTCACCGAGATCGATACGAGTTCCGCCCGGGTCGGCGTCAATGTCAGCGAACGGGAGGTTGCCCAGCTTCCGCTGAACGGGCGCCAGATCTCGCAGTTGTACCTCCTGGCGCCGGGGGCGGTCACCGCGGGCGGCGGCACATACGACAACATCCGCTTCAGCGGCCGGGCGAATCAGCAGAACGCTGTGCGCTTCGATGGGGTGGAAGGAACCTCCATCGTCGATTCCTCGCCCGGGAATCTGAATGGCGAATCGTCGTCGGGCTTTCGGCTGCAGGCGAGCATGGAGAACGTGCAGGAGTTTCGCGTCGAGTCGAGCAACTACCCGGCGGAGTACGGCACCGGCACGGGCGGGCAGATCAGCATCGTCACCAAATCCGGCGGCAACGCGTTTCACGGCTCGCTGTTCGAGTATGTCCGGAACGATGTCTGGGACGCGAGGAATTTCTTCGACCGGAGCGACAAGAGCCCCTTGCGGTTGAATCAGTTTGGCGGCTCGCTGGGAGGCCCGATCGTGCGCGACCGGCTGTTCTTCTTCGCGAGCTACGAAGGACTGCGGCAGCATGCGGGGTTCAACCTGCTGGGGCAAGTGCCGAGCGCGGCGGCGAGAGCCCGCGCTGTACCGTCGATCCAGCCTTTGTTGGCCGCTTTTCCAGCAGGTCTGCAGACTACGGCGAATCCGGATTGGGACGTCGCGCAACTGGTGGGGAGCGCGACGGTGTCTGAAAACGCCGGGAGCCTGCGGTTGGACTATCACCTGAACGCGAAATACTCCCTGTACGCGCGCTATTTTCGCGATGACGGCGAGTCGCTGGCGCCGTTCGACGTCAGCGGCAGCGCGTTCCGCGCCAAGGCCGTGTCGCAAAACGGCGTGATCAACCTGCAGCAGGTCCTGACGCCGTCGATCGTGAACGAGACCAAGTTCGGCTATAACGGCCCCAAGACGCGAACCAACGGCGTGGCGCCGCAGGTGCCCGGCCTCGACCTGTCCGCCGCCACGATCCTGATCGGCGGTCCGAGCGTCCTCGTGGGCGTTGGCGGCCAGGGCTCGAACGCGGGTATCGCGATTCCGAGCGGCCTGGTTCGGGCCAGCAGCGCCACCAACGGCCGCGGCCAGCCGTACACCAACTACTCGCTTTCCTTTGTCGACAACCTGAGCTGGGTGAAGAGCAACCACTCCTTCAAGATCGGTTTTGAAGCGCGCCTGCTGCGGATCTACACCGACCGGCAAGGCGGCGTGACCTATAGCTTCCCGACGCTGGCCGACTTCCTGGCCAACCGGACCTCCGGCGTGACGGTGCTCGGCGACGTCAGCGCGCCGAGTCCTTTCAACAACGGCGTCACCGGGAATCGCCTGGCCAAGACCGAATTCTGGATCGGCTACGCGCAGGACGAATGGAAGATCACGCCGTCACTGACGATGAGCTACGGCCTCCGTTACGAGTACTTCCGGCCTTTGTACGAAGACCGGAATCGCGCCGTGCTGTTCAACACGGTGACCGGTCAGTTGGACGCGCCGGATAGCCGGTCTTTCTTCCAGTCGTCGACCGCCAACTTCGGGCCGCGGCTGGCCTTCTCCTGGGCGCCGAAACGCTTCAACAACAAGACGGTCTTTCGCGTGGGGAGCGGCTTCTACTACGGCCCCGGGCAGATCGAAGATCAGATTCAACCCATCGAGAGCGACCGCGTCTCCACCGCCCTGCCGGCGGGAACGCTGTATCCGGTGGATCCGCTTGCAACCATCCGCGGGTTCGACATCAACAACCCGAACGCCAACATTCAAGTTCGCGCGTACTCGCCTGGATATCGGGTGCCAGAGCGGATTCTGAGCTACACCGCGTCGGTGCAGCAGCAGTTGCCCGGGAACGCGGTGCTCTCCGTCGCCTATGTTGGCAGCCAGGGCCGCAACCTGTTCCTGCGCTCGGTAACCAATCGGATCATTGGCGTCAGCACGAATGCGGCGACGGGGGCGGCTGTCCTGCAACGGGAATTCGGGCCGCGCTGGGCCGAAATCGACTACAAGACCAGCGGCGGTACCGACAACTACAACTCGATGCAGACCACGATCAACCGGCGCTTCAGCCAAGGCGTCACGTTCGGCGGCCAATGGACGTGGGCTCACAGTATCGGCAATTCGGGCGGATCGAACGAAGCGCTGACGGCGCAGAATCCTTACGACTTCCGCGCCGACCGCGGCAACAACGCCTTTGACGTGCGGCACAGCGCAAATCTGACCGCGCTCTACGAACTGCCCTTTGGAAGGGGCCGGCGGTACCTGAAGGGCGCGGGTAGAGCTCTCGACTCCCTGGTCGGCGGCTGGGAACTGGGCGGAGTCTTCAACGGACGAACCGGACTTCCGCTGGACATTCGGATCACCCGCCCCGACGTGGTCTATCGCGACAGCCGCACAGGCGCGATCGTCAGCAATCCCATTCTCGTCGACGGCCGGCCCGTGACCGCGGCCGTGATCAATACGATCGGCGGCGGCAACAGCCGCGATGTCCGGAGGCCCGATGTCGTGGCGGGCGTCAATCCATTTCTGTCCGGCGGCGACAAGCGTCTCTTCCTAAACCCGACCGCGTTTTCGATCCCGGCGCCGGGCACGTTCGGCAACCTCGGGCGTGGCGCGCTTCATGGGCCTGGACTTTCTCAGGTCGACTTAACGTTGCACAAGAGAATCCCGGTGACCGAGCGCGTACGCCTGCAGTTCCGTGCGGAAGCGTACAACATTTTCAATCGCGCAAACTTCCTGAATCCGCCGGTGCGGCTGGCCAATGCCCTGGGAACGGGGGCCGGCCAGCTTCAACCGGGGCAGGCGTTTACGGCGTCGGCGGCGGGCGGAGGCTTCGGAGTAATCAATTCCACCGTGGAACGCACGATCGGCCTGGGAACCAGCCGCCAGATGCAACTGTCGCTGCGCCTGGAGTTCTGATTCGCACGCCGCCGTCCACCCAGACGCATTTCAGGAAACTACCCGGCGGAGTCGATCGTGACTCCGCCGGGTCGGTGCGTCCACGCCTATCGATACGGGACAAGCACTAGCTGGAGGTAGGCGTGGAACAGCAGGCCGGAGTTCAGGCCATTCGCGCTGAACTTCGGGAATTCGCCTGCCGGGAAGCTGCCCACCAGCAGCGTGCCGGGAGGCGTGTCGCCGGCCTCTTCCGCGACACTCGGCGGAAGGTTCGCCAGCGTCGATGCCGGTATGGCGAAACCGTTTTTGGCGGCGTCAGCGAAACAAATAAACCCTGCCGCCCCTTTGCTCGGCTGGTCCTGACTGCCACCGGCGATCAGAAGAATCTGGTTCGCCTGACCTCCTGTCCAGGTGAGGACCAGGTCCGACGAGCGATTGATGGACGTGAGCTGGTTTCGATTCGTCCAGTTCACCGGATTCGAAATGGTGACTTGCGCGTTGAACGGGCCGACGTCGCGCCCGCCGCGTCCGGATACCGTAAAGGTCCCCGGGTTCAGGAAAAGCGGGAGATCCGGTGCGTCGCCGATGGGAATGCGCCCGCCCAGGAATCCCACATACGGGCCTGTGTTCTTCTCTTCGTCCGAGTGCTTGAGTTCGCGTGTGCCTCCCGGTCCGGTGATGGTGATGACCGAACCGGCGTCCAGCGGTTTGCCGGTCAGGCCGCTCTGCGGATTGGATAGGTCCGTGCCGAGCAACTTGCCCAGATCGAGTTCGCCCGCAAAGACACTGCAGGTGCCGACCGGAGGCAGAGAGAATAGCGGATTGTAGCCGAGCGCTCCGCCCGCCGCGATCTCGGAGAATGCAGCGAGACCGGCGTCGAGCGTGAGATCGGTGGGAGGCTTGCCTGCCTCCAGGGGGATCGTGGCGCTGCCGCGCAACAGGAAGATGTTTCCCGCCTTGCCGCCCTCGCTCACCATCGTCGAGAACGGGTTGCGTGGATTCGAGCACGTTCGACCATCGCCGTCGACGGCGATGGTGGCCACGTTGCTCCAATTGGCTCCGGCCTTCACCTGAATGGGCACGTTGCAGCCCTCAGGCGTGTCCTGCGGGGTCTCAAAGACGATCTGGTCGACGCCCGAGCAACAGGGTGTGCGTCCGCTATACAGCTTCTTCGCCTCTTTGTTGCCGACGTAGATTTGAACCGGGAATGGCAGGTCGCCGGCAGGTGGCGCCTGGTTGTCCGGGGCGGTGATGGGTCCAAGACCCGTACCCCAGAGAATACCGACCTGACCGGGCTTGATGCCTTGGACCAGGGTGTTCAGCGGCTGATCGGCCTGGGAGACGTAGTTCTGCACGATCGCCGGACCGCGTCCTCCAGCCGTTGTGAAGATGCCGAAGTTGTTCTGAGCGACCTTCACCTTCGCCGCCGTGCTGGTTTTGCCTTCGAAGGAGATGGTCACCTGTACCTCGCCGATGGGCGAGTTCGAGGGCATCACAGCGTTGATCTGCGTTTCGGAAACGAAGACCGGCAGTGCGTCGACGCTTCGCGAGCCCTGAACCACTTTGATCGTGACGCCGCCCAGGTTGGTGGGCAGCGGATAGTTCTCGGCCTTTACCCAGTTCTTCGGACCAAGGCCGGTGCCAAAGACGGAGAAGAACGATCCCTGGGCGATCGCACCTCCCGGCAGAGACGAGGGCGTGTAACTGGCGGCGTTGACGATTCCGCCGGACGTGATGGCCGGTCCTCCCACCGCTCCACCGGCGGCCTGGTTGATGGTGAACGTCACGCTGCCGGCCGCGATGGTGGCTGTGCGCGAGGCCGTCGTCGTATTTGCTGCGACGCTAAAGCTCACATTCCCGGAACCGTTCCCGGTCGACCCGGCGGTGATCGTCACCCACGTAGCGCTTGACGAGACCGTCCATGCGCAACCGGACTGCGTGCTGACGAGAAATCCACCCGAGCCGCCGGACGCCGGCATACTGGCGCTGGCGGGTGTGAGCGAATACGTGCACGACGTACCGCCAGCCTGGGTGACGGTGTGAGTCTGGCCGGCGATCGTGAGGGTGCCTGTCCGCGGGCTCGTGCTCGAGTTCGCGGCCGCCCGGTACGAGACCGCACCGTTGCCGGTTCCGCTGGATCCGGCGGTGATGGTGATCCAACTCGTATTGCTGGTTGCGGTCCAGGCGCAGTTGGACGCGGTGGTGATTAACACCAGGCCCGTTCCGCCGCCGCCGGCAATGGACTGAGCCGACGGATTGACAAAGTAGCTGCATCCGGGCGTTCCTCCGCCGCCCGACACACCGGACTGCGTGAGGGTGAAGGTCTGCCCTCCGATGGAAATGGCGCCGGTGCGAGAGGAAGTCCCGGCGTTGGCCGCCACCGTGTAATCGACTCGACCGTTGCCCGTGCCGGCGGAGCCGGTGGTGATGGTGATCCAACTCACGTTGGAGGAGGCGGTCCAAGCGCAGCCCGCCGTTGCCGCGACATTGATGCTCCCCGTTCCTCCCGCTGCCGTCAGGCTCTGTGTGGCTGGCGAGATCGAGTAGCTGCAGGTCGATCCGCTCGTGCCGTTCTGCACGAGGGTGAACGTGTAACCGGCTATGTTGAGCCTGCCGGTTCGCGCCGCCGATGCGGTGTGGGCCTGCACCTGGAAGGTGACCGTGCCATTACCCGTTCCCGACGCGGCGCCGGGGAACGAGATCCAGGGGACGAAACTGTTCGCCGTCCACGCGCACCCACTGGTGGCCGCGACGGATACGGTGACCGAGCCGCCGGACGCGGGAACGGTCTGCGTCAACGGTGAGACCGAATACGTACAGTTGGTCTGGCCGCCGCCCGCGCCAAAAACAGGAGTGGCCTTGAACGAGCCGATATTGTCGTTGTAGGCGCCCGGATTTCCCTGAAAGCTATAGGCATCGGCGATGCCCAGAAACAGGCGCGTGGCCGTCGGCGGCACCTGCACCTGTTGCCTGGCGCCCGAGCCGGCGCCGGTCAGCCCGTCGCCGATGAAGAACACCTGACCGATCAGGGGTGACAGGCTGCTGTAGCTGTCGTTGTTGGTGAAATCGAGGCGTGCCGCGGCCGGGTCTTGCGGTTCACGGTCGTCCAGATAGACGCCTACCAGGAACATCGTCTTCCTGGAGTGAACAATCCCCGCGATGCCGCGGTACGAGTTGATGTTCGTATTGCCGCCGGCGCAATTGCCGCCTTCCGGACCATTCAAAGTAGTGGAGAGGCAGGCCGCGCCGCCGGTGACATCCTGGAACGTCATGATCTTCCCGGGTCCCGCGGCGAACGAGCAACCGGTAGGCAGAATCCCGTCGAACGCCGTGGCTCGTCCCGAGGCGAAGATGTTCGCCTTGCCGTCGATCGTCATCGTGGTGCAGTTGCCGAGACCACCTCCGCCAGACGATTGAATCGTAAAGGTCAGAGTGAAGATCTGTTGCCCGTTCCAAGTGCCTCGAATCCTCCACACGCCCGGCAGATTTGCCGGAACGCTGCCGGCGATCTTGAATGCGACATCGGTGAAGCAGTAGTTGCCGTCGGAGGCGAGAGCATTGAACGGTCCGCTCGCGGGAGCATACAACTGGCCGTCGGGTTGGTAGTATTCCGTTGCCGCGACATCACCCGCTTTCGCGCCGCGGACGAAGAACCATAGATAAGCATCGGTGTCTGTGGTGAGGAAGGTCGTGACGGGCGCCGGCGTCGAGGCGAGGGCGGCGTCACAGGCGGGAGGTTTCGTCCGCCACATCTGGTATCTTTCGAGGGTCACCGTTGCGGTGGCACTGACAGGAAAGAAGAGGGGAAAAGCCGAGGAAAGCAGGAAGGTGAGTTTCAGGATACGCATCCGTTTCTCCAACCTATGCGTACGTACGCATTTCAGAAATCGGCTTGCGGCGCAAGAAGCAACACGCCCCAACAAGATGTATAGTCCGTACCGGGCCATGAACTGACCCTAAGAATCTCGGTGATTTCCCCGGGGTGGTCAGGACGCCAGGCTCTCGAAAAACAGAAGCAGCCCCCAGAAACCAGCGACCCCGGCCGGAAGGCCGGGGACCAGCGTTCGAGCCGCGACCGGAAGGGAGCGGGCAATCCGATTTCCGCACACGTTCTCAGTTTGTATAGATAGATAGCTAAGCTAAGCTAGGCGGCACCAGGCCGTCACCCGTCACCTACCGGATGCGGAACGACGCGACCGACTCGGCCCCTGCTTCGGCCGACTCGACGGCGCGGACCTCGGAAAACCGCGGGCCCTTCCACAAAAGCCCCTCCAGTTCGTCCAACGCCTCTGCCTTACCGGCGGCGTAAACTTCCACCCGGCCATCGGCGAGGTTCCGCGCGTAGCCGACCAGGCCCCGCGCCACCGCCTCGCGCTCGACGAAGTAACGGAAGCCGACGCCCTGGACACGACCCCGGACGAAGAAGCGCCTTGCCTTCATCGAAGACAGGGTACCAAAGACAGTCATCCGATCCGGGCGCGAAAGGAATTGCCTGAGAGGCCGATAAGGGAGACAGTCCTCCGCTGTGAGCGGAGACGGCGTTCGCAGACGCCGCCCGAATGCTTCCGAGAGGGGCGGCGCCGGTGCGGCAAAGTGCCGGACCCTGGCGAAACGAAGGCCGGATATCCCGAGACCGAGGCCGATTGGGACTCTTGTGCAAATACTCCGTTGGGCGATTCCCTTCATCGCCGCGACCGCGATGGCCGCGAGCGACACAGCGACGGTAGTCGCTGATTTCCGGCCACCAGCCCGCCGGACCACGCTAACGAATGACGGACTGGTGGCCCTGGCAATGGCCGGATTCAGCGAGGAATTCCTGATTCGCAAACTCGCGACCGGACCTTCGCGCCTTGACCTGTCTGTGGAAGGCCTCACTTACCTGAGGCGGGAGGGGTTGAGTGAGGAACTCATCATGAAGATCCTCGAGGTAACGGCAAAGCCGCCTGCGACGGACGGGCCTCCTCCGGCAGGCGCCGCCGCGGCGCCGCCCCGTCCCACCACGGTCCCGTTGTATTACAAGCGTAAGTACTGGTTCTGGAAGACCTGGTACACGTTGGTTCCCCCGGCGTCCGCGGCCTCGGTGCCGAACACACACATGGTCACGGACGGAATCTCGACGTTTCGGGCCCTACCCCTGACCCGGGTCCGTCTTCCCTAGAGTT